>NZ_JBRERY010000006.1:0-147066 GCF_052907225.1 Brevundimonas sp. RM1 | reverse complement strand
CACCGAACCGCCGTCTATACGGAGCGCCTTCGGAGCGTGGCGCAGCCTGGTAGCGCACTTGACTGGGGGTCAAGGGGTCGCAGGTTCGAATCCTGTCGCTCCGACCATCTAAATCTTTGATTTGGAATGGTTTTGAAGGGGTCGCCGTAAGGCGACCCCTTTGCAATTGGGCGCTAGCGCGCTTCGCGTAAAAGACGAGTCTTCCAGTCGGAACTGTGAACAGGGCAGCCTACTGCTGACTGGCGCTGCGGCCGGGACCGAAACGAGCGCGGAAGTCCTCCAGGCGGATGGTGAACTCGTCCTGCGCTAGGAATTCCTCGTCGGTCATCTGAGGCTGCTCGTTCGGCTTGTACCAGAGTGCGTAGTTCGGCTCATCCGAGGCGTAGCGTTTGAAGTGGGTCGAATAGGTGCGGACGCGCACGGTCGGAACCTCGCCCGTCATGTCGAAGGCCATCAAACGCAGCCAGCCATCGCCCAGGCCCGGCGCCTTGGCCGCATCCAGCCCGGCGCCGACGGCGGCGCGGTTGCGGTCCTGATAGTCGGACAGCAGCTGATAGACGGCGCCGCCCTGGCGGTTCGGGTCGGTGCGGAAGGCCTGGCCGTTGTGATGGCCGCTCAGGACCATGAAGATCTGCGGGTTGCGGCTGATCAGCTTGTCCCACACGCCCTGGGCGCTGTTGTCGAAGGGATCGAGGGCGTTGATGTCCACGACCGGATGGGCGCGGCGCTGTCCGGTCTTGTCCAGGAAGTCGTGGGTGCTGATCAGGGTCGGCAGGCCGGGGTGGGCGTGGATGACGGTCTCGGCCCATTTCAGACTGGCGTCGGAAGGGGCGAACTGCAGGCCGATGTGCAGGAAGCGGTAGCCGCCGGCCTCGAACACCTGGGCGCTGTCCGCGCCGCCGTCGTGCGATCCGACGTACCAGGGGCGGTCCTTGAAGAAGGGCGAGGCGGCGCCGAAGACGCGGACCCATTCGGTCAGCCCGCCGACATGGATCATGCCCAGGCGACGCAGGTCGCCTTCAGGCGCGGTCAGGTCGCGCGGCCAGGACTCTTCCCACCACTGGGCGTCATAGTCGTGATTGCCGGGCACGGCCGAGAAGGGCAGGGCGCCGTCCAGAAGGCGATAGGCGGCGATGGAGGCGGGGATCTCCACCTCGCGGACGCCCGGCGCCCATTTCGCCGGTCCGACGTCGGAGGGCAGGGCGCGGGGACTGAAGCCGCGCGCGGCGTGATCCGGGTCGATGTCGATGACGGGGTGCTGCCATACGTCGCCCGCGCCGGTGGCGAAGACGATGTCGCCGCCGCGCGAGGCGGCGTTGTCGGCGATGAAGCGGAACTGCTCGGTCATCATGTCCCGCGCGTCGAACGGAAAGCCGGCCGCGCGCTGACGCGTGTGATCGACATAGTTCTGAGTGTCGGGGATCACGGCGATGGTGAAACGGGCGTCAGTCGCCTGTTGGGCCAGGCTGGGGGCGGCCGCCAGAAGGCCGAGGGCCAGGACGGCTGAACGGAACAGCTTACGCATCATCGACATGGACGCATCTTTCTTCGCGAGGAAAAGCGCGAGGCTTCGGAGCCAAGTCCGAAGCCTCGCAGGCAGAGATCAGTAGCGATAGCTAACCCGGGCGCCCCAGGTGCGCGGGGCGTTGGGCGAGCCGGTGGACGCTGAGATGAAGCGGTTGCGCGACTCTTCCGAATAGGCGTTCGTCAGGTTGTTGACGAAGAAGCCGAAGGCATAGCTGCCGTTCATCGGGCGGAACGTCAGGTTGGCGTTCATCAGCCAGTAGTCGCCGATGACCGAGTTGGACGAGGTGCTGAACTTCTCGCTGCGGTAGGCGTAGTTGGTTTCCGCCTCGACGCCCCAGTCGCCGATCTGGTGCTCATAGGCGATCGAGCCCTTGTAGTCGAAGCGCGGGAAGGGCAGGCGCTCGCCTGCGCGATCGCTGTAGATGATGGTGTTGTATTCGCCCGTCACCGGATCCTTGGCGGCTTCGGTGGCCGAGGCGTTGACGAAGAAGAACTCGTCATATTCCCCGTATTTGTAGCCGACCGCCTGGGTGATGGTCAGGTTGTCCAGAGGCTGCCAGCGCAGCTCCAGCTCGGCGCCCTGGATATGCGACTTCGGCACGTTGATCATGCGGCCGACGCGCCCCGTCTGGGTGTAGAGCACGCCCTGAAGCTGCTGGTCGCGGTAGTCGTAATAGTAGATCGCCGCGTTCGCCTGGAGGCGGTTGTCGAACAGGCTGGCCTTCACGCCGGTCTCATAGGCGATCAGCTCCTCGAACTTGAAGGGCTCCAGCTGATCGGGCAGGCCGCTGTTGTAGGTGGTGAAGCCGCCGGACTTCACCCCGCGCGAGACGTTGGCGTAGGCCAGGACGCTGTCGCTGAAGGCGTATTCAGCGCCGACCTTGCCGGTCCATTCGCCCATGCTCTGAGACTTGGAGGCGGTGGCGTTGACGCGCGGGACCGGAGCCAGAACCTCGGTCTTGAAGTCGTTCAGCTCGCGGGTCTCATCCTCGTAGCGCAGGCCGCCGATCAGGGTCAGGCGATCGGTCAGGCGGTAGTCCACATTGGCAAAGGCGCCTGTCGTCTGGACCTTCTGGCCGTAGGTGGTGCTCATCCAGAATCGGAGGCTCTTCGCTTCCGAGAAGTCGGAGTAGAAGCCGCCGTCGATGTCCTCGGTCGCGTGGTAGAGACCGGCCAGCCATTGCAGACGACCGTCGCCGTTCGAGGCCAGGCGCACTTCCTGCGAGATCGTCTCGATGTCGTTGAAGAAGTAGGTGCCGGCTTCGTTCGAGGCCGTGGCGTCCCAGTCGTTGAACTCCTTGCGGTCGAAGGACTCATAGGCGGCGACGGCGGTCAGGGTGGCCCAGCCGAGGTCGTGGTTCAGGCGCAGGCTGACGCCCTTGCCCTCGTTGTCGCGGAACGGCTTGGTGTTGGGCGAGACGCCGATCAGCTGGGCGAAATAGGGGGAGATGCCCCAGCCGGTGATCCGGTGCGCCGTATCGATCGGATAGACCTTGCCGCCGCCCGAGGTGAAGGGGGTGGTGATCAGGCGCAGGCCCCGACCGTCCGACTTGTCCTGGCTGTAGTGGACGTTAAGGTCGAGGTCGGTCAGGTCGCTGGGGCGCCAGTTCAGGCGCAGGCGCAGGGCCTTGGTGTCCTTGTCGCCCAGAGTTTCGCCCGTGTCGCGGTGGTATTGCCAGCCGCCGCCCGTCTCGGCCGCGACGGCCAGGCGGGCGCTCAGGGTTCCGGCGACCGGACCCGAAACAAAACCCTCGAACTTGGCGGCGTCATAGCTGCCGTAGCTGGCGTTGAAGCCGGCCGCGACATAGTCCGTCGGCGCTCCGGTGACGACGCTGACCGCGCCGCCGGTGGTGTTGCGGCCGTACAGCGTGCCCTGCGGCCCGCGCAGAACCTCGATGCGGGCGATGTCGAACAACTGGCCCTGGGTCATCACGCCATAGGGATAGGCGACTTCATCGATATAGACGCCGACGGTCGAGGTGTTGTTGGCGGCGTAGTCCGTCAGGCCGACGCCGCGGATGCGGAACTGGGGCTGGCCGCCGCCCAGCTGGCTGTCGACCTCCATGCTGGGGACGGCGTTTTCCAGGTCGTTGACCGTCTGGATGTTGCGCTTGTCCAGGTCTTCGCCCGATACGACCGTCAGGGCCAGGCCGACCTTCTGCGCGGATTCCTCGCGGCGCTGCGCGGTGACGATGATGTCCTGAACGGAGGTGGCCTGAGGCTCGGTCGCGACCTCGGCCGCCGCGGGCGCGGCCGCCGCAAGGAGCAGGGCGGCGCTCGAGGCGCCGAAAAGAAGACGGTTCATGTGTCGATCCATCGGGCAGCGCGGGCGATCCAGTCGCTCAGGCTGGAAAGTTGGGGAATGTCGCGAGCAGCCGTAGTTCTCACGCCGTGTGACCGGCCTTAAAAAAACAACTGTTCGACAACATTTCCGCTGTAGGAGATGGTCGTGATGCTTTGGTGAAGCTTATTTGAAGTGTTGCTGTCGCGCTGCCTGTCGATGACTGTTCCGAATAAGGAACGATTGTTCGATTCAGTCGCGCTGGGTGACCAAGGTCTTGGCGACGGTTTGCAGGCGCGCGGCATCGGGCGCATCGCCCGTCGCCGCCGCCATGATGGCCGCGCCCTTGATCCATAAGGCGAAACGGGTGGCGGCGCGGCGCGTCAGGTCGAACTGAGGCGGCCAGAGCTCGCCGCGGTTGGTGTAGTTGCCGCCGCCTTCGGGCCCGCGCAGAATCATCGCCAGTTCCTGGAAGGACGGATCGCGACGCGCCTGCAGGCAGACCTGGGCGATCAGACGGGCGTACTTGACGTAGAAGCCGCGCTCGCCGTCGGCAGGCGTCTCCAGGGTAAGGGCCATCATCTCGCCCCACCGCTGTACGTCCGGGGGACCGGCGCCCAACGGATGGCGGTAGTCGAGGTAGCGGGGCATCTCGCGGAAGACCGCGTGCCAAACGGCGTCGATCACGAACCGCCGCATATCCGCCCAATGGTAGGCGATGGTGGAGGTCGAAGTGCCGACCTCCGTGCTGACCGAGCGGTTGGTGACGATCCCGACGCCTCCGCTCAGGATCTGGTCTGCGGCGACGTCGAGCAGACGCCGCTTGATGGAATCCGGTTCAAGTCCGTCGCTCGGCGCCTTGGGGATCACCATCCGATCGATATAGCTTTCGGTCGCTGAGGCCGGATCGTCGGGGCGGCCGAAGGCCCGATCGATCAGGCCGCCCAATCCCTCGGCCGCAATCGCCTCATAGTCCGAGCGACCGCCCAGGGCGCCGAAGTAAAACTGCTCGATGATCAGGTAGGTGGAGATCGCCTCGCCGAACGCTTCCAGGCCGGGGCGACGCGACAGGAAGGCCGTCCAGGCGTCGCGCCGCATGAGATCCCAGCGTCGCAGCAGGGGAGGCAGGAAGGCCGCCGGGTCGGGGCTGACCAGCAGCTCTTCCCACACTCGGGCGAAGTCGGCAGAGAACGCGGCGCGTTCTCGTAAGTAGCGGGCCGTCAGGGCCAGCAGGCTGTCGCGGCTGAGGGCCAGGTCGTCGACGGCGGCGAAGAAGGCCTCGTGGTAGGCCTCGTCCTGCTCGAACGCCCTGAAGGCGATGGCTTCGATCAGCCCCGCCTTGGCGCCGAACAGATTGACGATGACGGTCGTGCTCTTGCCGACGGCCTGGGCCAGGTCGCGCATGGTCAGGCCGCCCAGACCGACCTCCGTGACCAGGGCCATGGCCGCGGCGACGACGCGGTCGGCCTCGAGCGAGCGTGATGAAGCGATCGTCGTCATCGCAGCGTGCATGGCCGCCTGAAACGGTCGTGTCGAGGCCTGATCGCTTTCTTGGGCAAGGCCTGCGACGAAAGACGGCGGATCGCGTCGCGGACTCAATCCTGAAGTTGGGGCGGGAAGGGCAGCACGAACTCGGACCGTTCGGGCGAGACGCCGAAGGTCGCTTCGCCGTCGCGACCGGCATACCGGCCCAGCAGGGTCGAATAGGTATAGAAGCGGATGGTGCGGGCCTCGGTGTCGAAGGCCATGAAACGCAGCCAGCCTGCGCCGCCGTTGGCCGAACCGGCCTGTCCGTCCGGGCCGACGGTGTTGCCCTGATAGTCCTGGATCAACTGATAGACGGGACGCCCGGCGTCGTTGTGGTCGATGCGCAGGTTCTCGCCGTTGGATACGCCTTCGATCGGGCGGGTGTAGTTGTGGCCGCTCAGGACCATGAAGATCATCGCGTTCTTGCGGATGAAACGGTCCCAGACCTGATCGGGCGGCAGGTTGTCTGCGCCCGCGAAATAGCTGTCGTAGCCGTTGGAGCGTTCCTGCACGTCAGGCTTCAGCCATTCATGGGTGGTGACGATGACGGGCGTGTCGGGATGGGCGTCGATCACGCCCTGGGCCCAGTCCAGCGCGGCCTGGGGCGGCTGCATCTCCAGCGACAGGTGCAGGAAGGACAGGCCGCCGGCCGTGAAGGTCTGGAAGCTGTTCAGACCGTTCGCCGAGGCGCCGCCGTACCAGGCCTTATCCGTGAAGTGGCGCGACTGGGGGCCGAAGTAGAAGTTCCAGGCGCGGCCGCCCGACAGAGGTTCGGAGGCGCCGTCGTAGCCGCGCCATGAATAGTTGTCGTAGTCGTGGTTGCCGGGAACCATGCCGAATGGCAGGCCGCTGTCGGTCAGGATCGAGAGGGCGCGGTTGGCGATGTCCCATTCCTCGCGCGTGTCGAAGAGCTGGTATTCGCTCTCTGCGTCTGGAATGGCGCGTCGGAACTGGCCGTCGCCATGCTGGACGATGTCGCCGACGAAGGTGACGAAGGCCAGGTTCTTGTCCTGACGGGTCTCGACCAGATAGCGCATCTGCTGGTCGAAGGTGTCGGCGCCGCGCGGCTGGGGCAGGGTTATGTCGGCGTAGTTCTGGGTGTCGGAGACGACGGCGATGGTGAAGACCTCGGCCCAGGCCGGAACCGCTGCGCTCAGCAGCGCCGCGCTGAAGGCGACCGCCGCGCCCAGGTGTTTGAACATCGTCATATGCGTCATCCTGAAACCGATATGCAGCCGCCCTTAGCGACGCTGTGTGACGCTTTGGCTGCGATGACGCGCCAGAGCGCATCGGGGATGCGCTGATACGGAAATGTCGTGCGACCGACATGAGGCGGTGACGATGCGGCGTCATTGGGCGCGCGGTGAACCGACAGCCAAGCCAGCCCTTCGACATGGACGACGCGACGTCCGCCCTGACGCGCGACGAGGGATTCGCGGCGTTGACGCGGCGGTTGCGGGCGCCGTTGACGCATTTCTTCCTGCGGCGGTCGAAATCGTCGGCGGATGCGGAGGAGATGGTTCAGGATCTGTTCCTGCGCCTGATGCGCCGCGCGGACCTGATGAGCCTGCAGAACGTCGACGGCTATGTCTTTGAGGCGGCGGCCAACATTGCGCGGGATCGGGGGCGCTATGAGCAGGCGCGGGGTCGAGGCTTGCATGTCGAGATCAACGACGCCGTGGCCGAGTATGACGCGCCTGACGCCGAACAGATCATCGCGGGGAGGCAGCGTTTGAAACGGATGCTGGCGGCGCTGGACGCCCTGCCGCCGCGTGCGCGGGCCGTGGTGATCCTGCGTCGGTTCGAGAACCTGACCTATCCGCAGATCGCCCAGCGTCTGGGCATTTCGGTCAGCGCGGTCGAGAAGCACATGGTGCGAGCCATGTCCGCGCTGAGGGTCGACCTGGTCGAGGGGGATCGCTGATGTTTCCGGTTCATCCCCGATCAAACGACGAGGAAGCGGTCGATCCGGCCGCCTTCTGGTTCGCGCGAATGAACGGCGGCGATACGCCCAGCCCCCAGGACGAGATCGCCTTCCGGCGGTGGTTGGATGAAGATCCTGGACATATCCGCAACTATCGCGCCTGCCAGCAGGCGTGGCGCATGCTGGAGCTTGAGGCGGGGCAGCCCGAGGTGTTGGCCCTGAGGGCGGCGGCGCTGGGGCGTGCCGATCGAGGCGCGACGCGACGGCGGGCTCTGCTCGGCCTGACCGGCGGGGCCATTGCGGCGTCCTGCGGCGGGCTGTGGGTGATGACGGCGTCGTCACCGGCGCGGGCGCTGATCGCGACCGAGGCGGGGCAGCGACTGACCGCGCCCCTGCCGGACGGGTCGGAGGTGACGTTGGCGCCGTCTTCTCGACTGCGCCTCGATTACGGCGCCGAACGTCGCGCGGCGGTGCTGGAGGCCGGTCAGGCCTATTTCCACATTCAGCCTGACGCCGAGCCCTTCGTCCTACGCGTCGGCGATCGCTTGATGGCGACCGCGCAGGGGCGCTTCCAGGCGACCTATGCAGACCGAGGGCCCGAGGCGCTGGTCGAACTGGGACGGCTTAGGGTGGCTCAAAGGGGCGGCGCTGGCGCGCCTCTGATCCTGACGGCGGGGCAGGGCGGGCTGGCGCGCGGCGACGAACTGCGGGCCGCGCCGGCAGACGTCGAGGCCGAGACGGCCTGGCGGATGGGGCGTCTGGTCGTGCGCGACCGTCCGCTGCGCGAGGTGGTCGAACGCTTCAATCGCTATTCGGCGGAGCGGTTGACGCTGACGGATGCGGCGACGGGGGAGGTCCGCATCTCAGGCTCCTTCCGCTATGACGGCGGGCAGGAGTTCGCCCTGGCTCTGGCGCGCGGCTTCGGTCTGTCGGTGCGGCGCACGACGGACGGGGACTGGCGCATCGGATCGCCCGACAAAGCGTCTGACGAAACGGCTGCGCTTTGATGAATTTTCCACGACGGGGTGGGGGTCTGCGCAGGCGCTTCCGTTTCTGAGGGGGAGCCGCCGACGAGCGGCGGACCAGATCTCAGGGGCTACCATGTTCATTTCCAAGCCGCGCGCCAGCGCCTTCAAGCGCATGCTGCTGGCCTGCTCGGCCGTCGCTGCGGTCGCAGCGGCGACGCCGGCTCTGGCCCAGTCGCCGAGCGGCGGCGCGGCCGTCTCCTTCGCCATAGAAAGCCAGTCGATGGAAGAGGCGCTGACGACGCTGGCGCGCACCGCCGACGTGCAGGTGCTGTTCGCGCCGGAAGCCGTGCGCGGTCGCCGCGCCAATCGCGTGGTCGGCGTCCTGGCGCCCGCCGAGGCGCTGCGCCGCATGGTGGAGGGCACGGGCCTGACCGTGACGCCGGTCGGCGCGCGCACCTTTTCTGTTGCAGTCGCTCATGCCGATCTCGGATCCGACGGCGTCACCGCGATCGAGGACGTGATCGTTACGGCTCAGAAGCGCGCCCAGCGCATCCAGGACGTGCCGCTGGCCGTCACCATGCTGAACGGTGAAGACGCCCTTCGTCGCGGCATCGACAGCGTGACCGACCTGGTGGACGAAGTTCCGGGCGTGTCGGTGAACTACGCCTTCGGCGGCACCAACTACGGCCTGATCAGCATCCGCGGCATCGGCGGCGCCGATGACTACAAGCCTAACGGCAATCCCTCGGTCGCCCTGCACGTCAACGGCGTCTATCAGACCTCGAACGCCTATCTGGGCATGCCTCTGTTCGACCTGGACCGGGTCGAGATCCTGAAAGGACCGCAAGGCACCCTGTACGGCCGCAACACCACGGCGGGCGTCATCAACGCCATCACAAAGGGGCCGGGCGAGGCGGTCGAAGGCTCGGGCCGTCTTGAGTTCGGCAGCTATGACTATCTGGCGATGGAGGCGGCCGTCGGCGGTCCCCTGAGCGACACGGTCGGCGTGCGGCTGGCCGTGCTGGCCGAGCAGGGCGGCGGCTTCATGACCGGGGCGGGCGCGGGCGACCTGGCGGGCTTCCAGCCGGTCATCGCCGGCGTGACCCAGACCCAGGTTCCGCCCATCGTCGATCCGGGCCGCCGTGAAGGTTTCGGCGACAAGGATCTGTTCGCCGGCCGGGCCACTGTCGCCTTCGATTTCACGCCGGACACCAACCTGACCGTGAAGCTGTTCGGCAGCCGCGACCGGGGCGACACGCGCCAGTACGACCGTATCTCGGCGACGCTGGACAGCAATATCGCCAATGCGGGCGAGAACGACGACCCGTACGAGTTCTATTCGTCGGAGTATCCGACCCACAGCATCGACATCTATGGCGTGTCGGCGGCGTTGCAGCATCGTCTGGGCGATGACCTGAATCTGGCGGTGATCGGCAACGTCCAGGGCACGACTCGCTCGGTGCAGGGCAACGGCGACGGCTCGCCCTATCCGGCCTCGCGCTTCGATGCGGATGAGACGCTGAACCAGACCTCGCTGGAAATGCGTTTGAGCGACGACAACGACGGTCGTCTGGACTGGATCGTGGGCGCCTTCTACGTCTCGGACGATATCGACTTCGACACCCACTGGACCAGCTATACGGCCCGGACCCAGTACGACAACCTGCACAAGCAGACGCGCAACAGCTTCGCCGTGTTCGGCCAGGTCGACTATGACCTGACCGACAAGCTGACCCTGTCGGGCGGTCTGCGTTACACCCGCGATGAGGCGACCTTCAGCGGGCGCAACGACGACCTGGACCCGTGGGGCATCTCGACCTTCACCAAGACCTTCGCCACGACCGATCCCTTCATCTGGGACCGTGCCTTCGAGGATGACAACGTGTCGGGTCGGGTCACGGCCAAATACGCCTTTACCCCGAACCTGAACGTCTTCGTTTCGGCGGGCACCGGCTATCGCGGCGGCGGCTTCGACGGCACCTCGATCTTCACCCAGGCCGAGACGCTGCCGTTCGATTCCGAAACCGTCACCGCCTATGAGACCGGGCTGCGTTGGACGACGAACCGTCTTCGCCTGTCGGTGGACATCTTCTCCTATGAATTCAAGGAGCTGCAAGCGACGACCCGTCTGGCCAATGACACCAACGGCCGCGCCAACGTCGGCGAAGCCGAGAGCAAGGGGATCGAGTTCGCGCTCAACGCCGTCCTGTTCGAAAGCGCGAACCAGAGCCTGGATCTCGACGTCGCCGCCGCCTTCCTGGACACAGAGATCATCTCGTTCAGCTCGGCGCGCGTGGCCGAGGTGCTGTCGACCGTCGGCGACCCCCTGCCGGGCGCGCCGGACGTGACGGCGACGGTTTCGCTGAACCACGGCCTGGTGCTGGCCAACGGCTGGCGTCTGGACAGCCGCCTGTCGGTCTCGCACCACGGCGAGGAGAGCAACCGCCTGAACGCGGCTCCGGGCAATACGGCGGACGCCTATACCCTGCTGAACGCCCGCGTGGAGCTGCAGACGGCGGCCGATTGGGCGGTCTACGCCTATGGCCGCAACATCACCGACAAGGTGTATTTCCCTGAAAAGAACGGCGCTTCGCGTCTGGTCGGGGCGCCTGCGACCTATGGCGTGGGCCTGCGCTACAGGTTCTGACGACACGGAGGTCGCGCCGTCTCTCGCGTGTTGGAGCGGCGGCGCAACCTCACCAGCGCGTGCCCGCTAGCGGGCAGCGGGGTTTGCCTACGACAGCGAGCAGGAAGGTTTGTAGGTTGGCAGCCGGACGTGGCTATGGAAGGCCGCAAGCCTAGGTCAGCTTCGGCCCTGATGTCCGTCGAGGGAGGCTGATTGGCTTTGACACGAGAGGCGTGATTAAACGAACTCATGCGCCAGATTTCATTGACCGTCATCGCCGTGTCCTTGTTGCTCGCCGGTTGCAACGCCGGCGCTTCCGCTCGAGACGGCGTGGATCAGGTGGGCACAGGATTAGGCGACGCCGTTACCGCGCCGCTTGAGGATCTGAACCTCAAGCGTCAGGAAATCCCAACCATTCTGCTTCAGGCGGAATCCAATCCGTATGACCTGCGCAACATGACGCGATGCTCGGTGATCGCTGCCGAAATCGGGCGATTGGATGAGGCTCTGGGCCCGGATACGGACGCTGCGCCTACCGATGATGGAACCTTTATGAGCGAGCGCGCTGCCGACGCTGCGGCAGGCGCGACGCTGGACGCCGTGCGCGGCACGGTGACGGACTTCATTCCGGCTCGCAGCTGGGTGCGCCGTCTGACCGGCGCCGACGCGCACAGCAAGCACGTTCAGTCAGCCATTCAGGCGGGCCTGCGTCGCCGCTCCTTCCTGAAGGGCGTGGGAATGCAGCGGAATTGTGCGCCTCCGGCGGCTCCGGCGGGCTTCGTTCCGCGTAGAGGCTAGGCCTTCAGGTGCCGCGCGCGGAAGTCGCGGCGGAACTGCTCGAACCGCCCCTCGGCTATGGCCGCGCGCATGGCGGCCGTCAGGGCCTGGAAGAAGGCGATGTTGTGCCAGCTCAGCAGGATCTTGCCGAGAATCTCATCAGCGCGGATCAGGTGGTGCAGGTAAGCCTTTGAATAATCTTGCGAGGCCGGGCAGGGAACTTCGGGGTCCAGAGGATCCTGATCCTCGGCGAAGCGGGCGTTCTTGAGATTCAACGGGCCGTCCCATGTCCAGGCCTGACCATGGCGCCCCGCGCGCGTCGGCAGGACGCAGTCGAACATGTCGACGCCACGATAGACCGCTTCGACCAGGTCGATCGGCTTGCCGACGCCCATCAGATAGCGTGGGCGCTCCTTGGGCAGGAACTCGGGCGCATAGTCCAACACTTCGCACATGGCTTCATGGCCTTCGCCGACGGCCAGGCCGCCGATGGCGTAGCCGTCGAAACCGATCTCCTGCAGGCGTTCTGAGGATTCACGGCGCAGGTTCTCATAGGTCGAACCCTGCTGAATGCCGAACAGGGCTTGTGCATCGCGCGTGCCGAAGGCGTTCTTGGAGCGCTGCGCCCAACGCGCCGACAACTCCATGCCTTCGCGCGCGCGCTTTTCCTCGGCGGGCCAGGCGACACATTCGTCCAGTTGCATGACGATGTCGGAGCCGAGGCGGTCGGCCTGGATCTGGATTGAGCGTTCCGGCGTCAAGACGTGTTTGGAGCCGTCGATGTGGCTGGAGAAGGTCACGGCCTCCTCGGTCAGCTTGGAGATGCCCGACAGGCTCATGACCTGGAAGCCGCCGGAGTCCGTCAGGATCGGCTTGTCCCAGCGCATGAAGTTATGGAGGCCGCCCAGGCGCTCCATCCGCTCGGGACCGGGCCGCAGCATCAAATGGTAGGTGTTGCCCAGAATGATGTCCGCGCCGGTCTGCTTGACCTGATCCACCGTCATCGCCTTGACCGTTGCGGCGGTGCCGACGGGCATGAAGGCGGGGGTGCGGATATCGCCGCGCGTGGTTTTCAGCACGCCGGTGCGGGCGCGGCCTTCGACAGCGGAGATCTCAAATGGAAAAGGCATGGGCGTTCCTTGCAGGGAGGCGCGTCTTAGGCCGTCTGCTCCGTAACCGCCAGTCAGCGCAGTAGCGTCTCAAGGCGCTCCGCGCGCTGCAGATCCTTGGGGCGACCGAACAGACGGCATTTCTCGATCTGTTCGGAGACGGTGGGGATGTAAATCGTCCCCCCGTCCAGTTCGACACCCTGGCGCGTGGTGAAGATGACCGGGGTCCAGTCCGCGCCTGCGCGGACGTCCATCATCGCCATGACCTCGATTGGAACCGGCGTGGTCAGGATTTCGCCGAACACCTGCGACCGGAACAGGCCTTCGCCGGGGTCTTCGATGGCTTCGCCGTGCAGGGCCTCGATCAGGCGCCGCGCGTCGCGCGGACTGGTCATGACGTCGACGTCAGGCACGTGCCACTCCGACAGGCCCGACAGGGCCATGCCGGCGCCGCCGAACACCCACCAGGGATCCTGAAGCTCACTCGCCGCCGAGGCCAGGATGTCGAAGGTCGCGGCCAGATTTTCGGGCAGGTCGTCGATGTGGCTCATTGGGCGTCTTCCCGGAACAGCAGGCTTCCGTCGCCATAAGAATAGAAGCGATAGCCGCTGTCGATGGCGTGGGCGTAGGCGGCGCGCATCGTCTCCAGCCCCGCGAAGGCGCTGACCAGCATGAACAGCGTCGATTTCGGCAGGTGAAAGTTGGTCATCAGCACGTCGCAGGCGCGGAAGCGATAGCCTGGCGTGATGAAGATGGCGGTGTCGCCGTGGAAGGGCTGGACCAGGCCGTCCTCGCGCGTCGCGCTCTCCAGAAGGCGAAGCGAGGTTGTGCCGACGCAGACGATGCGTCCGCTCGCTGCGCGCACCGCGTTCAAGGCGGCGGCGGTCTCGGCCGAGACCTCGCCCCACTCGGAGTGCATCTTGTGATCGGCCGTGTCGTCGGCCTTGACCGGCAGAAAGGTGCCCGCCCCGACGTGCAAAGTCACGGCGTGGGTCGTCACGCCGCGCGCCCGGATGGCGTCCAACAAGGCCGGGGTGAAGTGCAGACCCGCCGTCGGCGCCGCAACAGAGCCGTCATGCTCGGCGAAGACGGTTTGGTAATCCTTCAGATCCTGATCGTCCTCGGCCCGCTTGGCTGCGATATAGGGGGGCAGGGGCATGACCCCGACCTCGCGGATGGCGTCGTCCAGCGCCGGACCCGCCAGATCGAAACGCAGGGTGACGAGGCCGTCCTCGCCCTTGGCGGTGATCTCGGCGTCGACCTGGCCCAGGAAGCAGGCGTTGTCTTCCTCGCGCCCGAAACGCACGCGGTCGCCGACCTTCAGCCGCTTGCCGGGCTTCATGAAGGCGCTCCAGACGTCGGGTGCGTCGCGGTGGTGCAGGGTCGCCTCGACCGGCACCGACAGCAGCTCGCCTTCCGGCCCGGTGCGGTGGCGCACGCCCGACAGGCGCGCGGGGATCACGCGGGTGTCGTTGAACACCAGGGCGTCGCCCGGTTGCAGAAAAACTGGCAGGTCGCGGATGATCCGGTTCTGAAGATCGCCGCCCTTCACGACCAGAAGGCGGGCCGAGTCGCGCGGGTCGGCGGGGCGCAGGGCGATGCACGCCTCGGGCAGGTCGAAGTCGAAATCGGATGTCCGCATGGGGCGGGGAATGCTCACGCCCCGCCTTTGCGGTCAAGCGAGACCCGGCGGAAAGTCGACTGGCGAAAACCGCTCCAGCCGCTATGTCAGACGCAGCCCATGGGAGTTTGAGTGCATGACCGACCGCTATCTGGACGACCTGACCGTCGGCGAAAGCTGGGACAGCGAACCCTTCACCATGACCGAAGCCGAGATCATCGCCTTCGCGACCGAGTTCGACCCCCAGCCCATGCATATCGACAAGGCGGCGGCCGAGGCGGGGCGTTTCGGTGGCCTGATTGCCAGCGGCTGGCATGTCTGTTCGCGCGTGATGCGGCAGTTCGTGGACGAAGCCTATTTCGGTCAGACGCCGCTGCTGGGCATGAATGTCGACGCCCTGTGGTGGGTGCGGCCTGTGCGCCCCGGCGACACCCTGACCGTGCGCCGCGAAATCATCGAGATCCGCCCGTCCAAGAGCCAGCCCGATCGCGGCGTCGTGCGCACCAAGACGACCGTCACCAATCAGGACGGCGATCTGGCCATGAGCTTCGAGAACCAGATGCAACTGCCGAGAAACGCTGAAGCGCGGCTCTAGGCGTCGTTCGGGCGCAGGAATAACGCCATGCCGATTGAGGCGGGCGCCGTGGGCTGAAAGCCGTATTGGGCATAGAGGCGATGGGCCTCTCCGTCGGCGATTAGGCTGATGTAGGCCTCTGCGGGCACGGCGGCGCGCAGGTGTTCAACCAGAGCCTTCATGATCGCCTTGCCCAGACCGCGTCCCTGGTGGACGGGATCGACGGCGATGTCGACGATCTGGAAGAACAGCCCTTTGTCGCCGATGACCCGTCCCATGCCGACGACTTCGCCCGACTGGTTCTCAATCACCACGGCGAAGACAGTGTTAGGCAGGCCGGCGGCCGCTGCTTCTGCGCTACGCGGGGTTAGACCTGAGATGGCCCTGAGGCGACGGTAGTCGTCGATGACGGGCGTGCGGGCGACAAGGCGGTAATCGGGGCTCATTACATCCTGATATTGGATGCGCGGTCAGGGCGACAGGGAGAGTCATCAAAAGTTGACCTCGCGCGCTCAAGGCGTCAAAGCCCGGTGCATGCTTCAGAACCTTGAAACCCTGTCCCGTGAGGCCCGTTCGTGGCCGTTTGAGCAAGCGCGCAACCTGCTGGCCCACGTGCTCAAGAAACGGCTGTCGGACGCGGAGCGCGATGCGGCGAAACTGCTGATCGACGCGGGCAAGGCGGACGAGGCTCTGGCGACCTTCGAGGCGCTGAACCGGCCGGTGATCCTGGAGACGGGTTACGGCCCGTCGGGTCTGCCGCACATGGGCACGTTTGGCGAAGTGGCGCGCACGACCATGGTGCGCAACGCGTTCCGCGCCCTGACCGGCGATCACTGGGCTACGCGCCTGATCGCCTTCTCGGACGACATGGACGGCCTGCGCAAGGTGCCCGAGGGCGTGCCCAACCCCGAGATGCTGCGCGAAGACCTGCACCTGCCGCTGACCAAGGTGCGCGACCCGTTCGGCACGCATGACAGCTTCGGCGCGCACAACAACGCCCGTCTGCGCGCCTTCCTCGACAGCTTCGGCTTCGACTACGAGTTCATGTCCTCGACCGAGACCTATCGGTCGGGCCGGTTCGACGCGACCCTGCTGACCCTGCTGGAACGCTTCGACAAGGTCATGGGCATCATGCTGCCGACCCTGGGCGAGGAGCGCCGCGCCACCTATTCGCCCTTTCTGCCGATCAGCCCGATCACCGGCCATGTGCTCCAGGTGCCCACGCTGGAGCGCAATGTCGAGCGCGGGACTATCGTTTTCGACGACCCGGCCGGCGGCCGCACCGAGGTTCCCGTCACCGGCGGCCATGTGAAGCTGCAGTGGAAGCCCGACTGGGCTATGCGTTGGACCGCGCTGGACGTCGACTACGAGATGTCGGGCAAGGACTTGATCGAGAGCGTGCGCGAGAGCGGCAAGATCTGTCGCGCCCTGGGCGGCACGCCGCCGGAAGGCTTCAACTACGAGCTCTTCCTCGATGTCGAAGGCAAGAAGATCTCCAAGTCCAAGGGCAACGGCCTGACGATGGAGGAGTGGCTGCGCTACGGCACGCCTGAGAGCCTGAGCTGGTACATGTTCCAGTCGCCGAAGTCGGCCAAGAGCCTGCACTTCAACGTCATTCCGCGCGCGACGGACGATTATCTGTCCTTCATCGAGCAGTATAAGACGCAGGAACCGGCCAAGCAGATCGACAACGCCGTCTGGCATATCCACTCAGGGACTCCGCCTGAGAGCGTCTCGCCGGTGTCCTTCGCCCTGCTGCTGAACCTGGTGGGCGTGGCCAACGCCTCGACCAAGGAACAGTTGTGGGCTTATTTCGCCAAATACCTGCCGGACGCCACGCCCGAGAATGAGCCGGTTCTGGACCGGTTGATGGGCTATGCGCTGAACTACTACGAGGACTTCGTGAAGCCCTCGAAGACCTATCGTCTGCCCGACGACAAGGAGAAGGCGGCCCTGCTGGATCTGGCGGAACGTCTGAAGACCCTGCCGGCCGACACCACCGACGGAGAGATCATCCAGGGCGAGGTTTACGCCGTGGGCAAGGCGCACGAGTTCGAGCCGCTACGGGCTTGGTTCCAGGCGCTGTATGAAGTGCTTTTGGGCGCCTCGCAGGGGCCGCGTTTCGGTTCGTTCGCGGCCATCTACGGCCTGTCCCAGACAATCGAACTGCTCGAGAAGGGCGCTGCAGGCGGCTTGGTCGAGGGGTAGGGATTGAAAGTTTCGGGCCGCTGATCTCATCAGCGGCCCGTCTTCGTTCTGGATATGATCAGGCGACGAAGACGGCCCCGACCAGGGAGGCTAGAGCCAGCATCAAGAGCAGACTCTCAAACGGGGACGGCAGCCAGATTGATCGGCGATGGCGTCGGCGGGTGCTGGGGACCATGATTTTCGCTCACATTCCATAATGACCTGCAGGGCGAGCTCAGCAGAGCCGGAGATCGGCAGCGGCTGGCCGTAAAGGCTGCGCCACAGCACATCCAGAGCCACGTCTGCTTTTCCAAGTGCGCCCATGGATGCCATAGCGCACGACAATGCGGCCTCTGCCCATCCCCCGTATGGGGGAGGAAATGAACAATATCTGTTTTTTCACACGAACTTGGGCGGGGCCGGAGCGTCAGGCGGCTCTGCGTTCGACAAGAAAGATGAACGGCACATAACGACAGGGCTGGGGGAGCCTTCAGCTTGGGCGAGGCATTCTCACTCCATCGACAACTCGATGACAGGAGAGCCATATGTCGAAGACCTTCAAGGCGGGTTTGGCCGCCACCGCCATGTTCACCGCGCTGGCCGCCGCCGCTGCGCCCATTACCGCCAGCGCCATGCCTCAGGCCAACGGCATCACCAACTGTGACGCGCCGGGCGGCCGTCAGCAGGCGGGCGCCGCAATCGGCGCCGTGCTGGGCGGTCTGGCTGGCAGTCAGGTGTCGAAGAATGAGCGCGCCCTGGGCGCCGTGGTCGGCGCGGGCGCTGGCGCTGCGGCCGGCTCCTATATCGGCTGCAATCAGCAGCGCACGCGCGCTGCGGCCCAGTCTAACGCCAACATGTACCGCGCCACGTCCAACCTGCGCATCCGTTCGGGCCCCGGCACGCAATATCGCCAAGCCGGCAGTCTGTCGGCCGGTCAGCCCTTCACGGCCACGGGCTCCCAGGGCGAGTGGGTGCAGATCGCCGGCGGCGGCTGGGTCAACGCTCGCTACGTGGCGCCGAACTGATCGGCGGATTTCTCCCCCGCGTCGATCACATGCGAGGGCCGTCCCGAAAGGGGCGGCCTTCTGCTGTTATTGGCTGACCCACAGGATGCGGGCCATCCACCGGATCTGGCCGCGCGGCAGGATGCGCGGCTCATAGTGCGGATTGACCGAAGCTAGAACGACTTCGCGACCATTCAGGGCGGCGATTTCCTTGGCCAGGGTCTCGCCCTCTGCCGTGCGAACCACCACCCGGTCGCCGCGCCGGACCTCTGTAGCGTCCAGGTCGACGATGACCCGGTCGCCTGGCCGATATACCGGCTCCATGGAGTCGCCGTCGATAGTCAGACTGAACAGACTGTCTTTGTGGGCAGGCAGTTCGGTCTGATCCCAGCCTTCCGCCATCGGCAGGCCGGCGTCGTCGAAGAAGCCCTCGTCGCCCGCGCGAGCGAGGCCCAGAAGCGGTATGGCGCGAGGGTGCGGCGCGGCGTCATCCGCAAGGGCGGCGAACTCGCCCAGACTTAGACCGCTCGCCTGAAGCACGCGCATCAGGCTTTCCGTCGAGGGCCAGCGAGGGCGAGGAGGCTGGCCGGGCCCTAGCCGCTTGGAGGGATTGAAGCTGGTGGCGTCCAAGCCCGCGCGTCGCGCCAGACCCGAGGCCGAAACGCCCTCTCGTCGCGCCAGGGCGTCGATGGCCTTCCAAATTTGGGCGTGGGACAAGGGCAATGGCGCACGTTCCAAAAAACTCGAGGCGTCAGTCTACTTGGATGAAATAGCAATATCTACCTACGAAATTTCTACGCCTGCCGCACGACGCTCTTGCCAGGCGAAAAAGGTTCCAACGCCCAAGGCGATGATGATGCCGTATCCCGCCATGTTGACGACTGTGTAGAAGGCGGAAATCTCAGGCCGTAATTTCATGAGAACCATGACATGGCTGGCGACGGACAAGAGTTGGAAAGCGCTGGCCCACACGGGCCAAGTTCGGGGAGCTTTCCAAGCTAGAGCCACAAAAGCCGCCAAGGCGATCAGGTCGATCAGCAGTACCGGCCATTGGGTGGCGACATAACCCAAATAGCGTTGAGCCAATATCGAAAGGAACCACCCGCATAGAACGACGATCGCGCCTATCCGCTCTGGATGGCCTCCCTTTGTCAGCGCAAAAAAGCACACGAGCAGGACGCTCGCGGCGCCTATGTAGCCTGCGATGAAATCAAACAACGAAAGGCCCCCATCGCCTCTAAAACGATGGGGGCCAAGCTACACCAAGCTAGTTTGAAGCCGGATAGCTGATACGTAATATTACGCCGAATTCACGCCACGCGCAGGTGACGCTCCTGGCTGCCCATGGGGCGGCTATCCCATTCATTGGGCTTGTCGAGCGGACCCAGGGCGTAGGTGCCGTAGCCGAGACGACGATGGTCCTTCTCGAGTTCGGCGTGGCACGCGATCAGGGCTTCACGAGCGGTGCTGAGAGCGGCGATGGCTTCCATGGCCTTGGTCTGGGAGCCTGCTGCGGCGACGGCTGAGAGCGACAGAGCCGAGCGTGCGCCGATCATGGTCTGAACCAGGGTCGCGGCGTGGGCGATGGCGTCATCCAGCGCTTTTTCGGTGGCGTGCAGTTCGCCGGCGACACCGGCGATGACTTCGTTGCGATCCATGACTTAACCCCTCGTTGAAAAGAACAACGAGAAAAGGTTAACGCGTATTAACTAATTTGAACAGGGCTTTCTTTACAAAATTTACAATTGACGTTGTCGCTCCATCGCTCGTCAGGAGCCTTCACTTTCGGGGTCCAGCAGGAAGTGGGCGGTAAGAGAGGCTATCGGGTCTTGCCGGGCGTCCTGCCACGCTTCGGCGACCACATGGGCGACGCGGCGTCCGGCCTTGTTGATTCTGGCGCGTGCGTAGACGTCGATCGGGCGACCCGAACGAAGATAGGCCACGGTGACGTTGATCGGGCGCGGCAATCGCAGCCTTGGATAGGTCAGAGAGACCTGGGCCATGGCCGTCATTTCCAGCAGGGCCGCGGTTGAGCCGCCGTGCAGAGCCGGCAGCATCGGGTTGCCGATCAATTTGTCGGCGAACGGCATGACGACGGTGATCTCGTCGCCGTTCATCTGAGTTTGAAGGCCCAGGAAGCGGGCGTAGGGCAGGCTGTCGAGCAGGGAGGCGGTCATGCGACGGTCCTGGATTTCCGGTTTGCGCCGGGGCGGTGATCGCCTTCCGCGCTGACCATATAGGCGGACTGGGCGGCGGCGACGGGATCGGTCGGATCATCTTCGAAGGCCCAGGCGCGCACGAAGGCGAGATTGCGCGTCAGGCGATAGCACCGCGCCTCGGCCAGCAGATCACGACCGGGCGCTGCGGCGCGCATATAGTCGACGCGAAGATCGAGCGTCGCCACGGGCCGAAACGTTCCCAGCCCCACCCAGACGGCCAGACCGCCGACGTGGTCCAGCAGGGTGGTGACGAGGCCGCCGGCCAGGACGCCGGTCTCGGGATCGCCGATCAGATCATCCCGATAGGGAACGCGAATGCGGACGCGATCTCCGTCCAGGCCTTCGAAAGCGAAGCCCAGGGCGTGGGTGTGCGCCGCGCCGGATGCGAGTTGCGGCAATAGAGTCTCTAGGAACGAATCCGTCATCGAGGCGTCCTGTGTTGCGTCTCGTCTTGGTCGCCCGTCAGGGGCGTCCTTGTCCAGCGAGCGGATAGATTGATGATCCGACCTCAAGATCTTCTGAGGCCCGCGCCAGCCGGTCTCTACTGCCCGATTGGTGATTTCTATGTGGATCCCGTGCGTCCGGTGGATCGGGCGGTGATCACGCACGGCCATTCGGATCACGCGCGGCCGGGGCACGGCGCCGTATTGGCGACGCCCGAGACCCTGGCCATCATGGCTGAACGATACGGACCCGACTTCGCCGGACGGGTTCAGCCCGCCGCTTGCGGAGAGGCGACGACGATCAACGGCGTGGCGGTGCGATTTGCCCCCGCCGGGCATGTGCTGGGCTCGGCTCAGGCCGTCATCGAGCGAGACGGCCTGATCATGGTGGTGTCCGGCGACTACAAGCGGCGACGCGATCCCACCTGCCTGCCGTTCGAGCCGGTTCGCTGTCATGTGTTCATTTCTGAGGCGACGTTCGGTCTGCCGGTCTTTATTCACCCGTCGGACGAGGAGGAGATCGCGCGCCTGGTTCATTCTCTGGCGCAGTTTCCTGAACGCGCCCACCTGGTCGGGGCCTACGCCTTGGGCAAGGCGCAGCGTGTGATCCGCCTGCTACGCGAGGCGGGCTGGGATCGGACCATTCATGTTCACGGCGCGCTTGAGCGTCTGAACCGCCTTTATCAGAACGAAGGGATCGACCTGGGATCGCTGGCTCCCGCCATAGGGCTGAAGGCGGGGGCCTTGGGCGGCGAGGTGGTGATTGCGCCGCCTTCGGCCATTCAAGACCGCTGGGCGCGCCGGTTCGCTGATCCGGTGACCGCCTTCGCCTCCGGGTGGATGGGCGTGAGGGCGCGAGCGCGTCAAAGGGGCGTGGAGTTGCCCCTGGTCATTTCAGATCATGCGGACTGGCCCGAACTGATCCAGACCTTTGAAGAGCTGGCGCCGGAAGAAATCTGGATCACGCACGGGCGCGAGGAAGGCCTGCTGCGCTGGGCGGAGCTGAAGGGGGTGAAGGCGCGCGCCTTGCGTCTTGTCGGCTATGACGAGGACGATGAAGAAACGCTGTGCGAGCCGGCGACGGCTTGATCGCCTTTAGGCGACGTCTCGCGCCCGCGCAGGGGCGGCGTTCGCCGGTTCCAGCGCGGTGTTCATGGCCAGGCGCAGGCGCTCCGGCTTGATGGGCTTCTCCACCACGGCGGCCATGCCGGCGGCCAGGTAGGCCTTGGCGTCGTCCGGGTCGGCATTGGCGGTCAGGGCGATGATCGGAATGTCGCGCTGAGGGCCGTCGAGGGCCCGAATTGCGCGTGTCGCGCCGACGCCGTCGAGACGCGGCATCTTGATGTCCATCAGAATCAGGTCGAAGGGGCGCGACTGGACGGCTTCGACCGCTTCCTGACCATCTTCGACGGTTTCGGAGGTGCAGCCGAACATCTCGCACAGGGCCTGGGCCACCACGCGGTTGGTGGCGTTGTCGTCTGCGATCAGCACATGCGGACGCGCTTGAAGATGAAGGCTGTCCAGATCGGCGACGTTGGTCGGTTCGTCACGCTCGATGAAGGCGATCGGCGCGGACAGGTCGAAGGCGAAGGTAGCGCCGCGCCCCGTATTGTTCTCGGCCCAGATGCGACCGTCCATGCATTCGATCAGGCGTCGGCTGATCGCCAGGCCCAGTCCGGCGTCTGGCGCCGAAGGATTTAGCAGGCCGCTGGTGCGGCTTTCGTCAGCGGGACCGTCATCGCGGATGCGAGCCTCGATCTGCACGCGGTCGCCATAGGCGTGGGCCTTGAGGCTGGCCTCGACCATGCCGTGGCGGGCAAAGCTCAGGGCGTTGCCGATCAGGTTGTTGAACACCTGGCGCAGGCGGTCTGCGTCGACCATGGCCGCCAGTTCCGTGTCGCCTTCATAGCCGACCATCAGGGTGACGCCGTCCTGAGCCGCGCGCGGCGACCAATGGCTCTGCAACTCATCCATCAGGGTGCGCAGAGGGGTGGCGGTTGCGCTGATCTGCAGTTCGCCCGCCTCGGCGCGCGCCAGGTCGAGGGCGTCGCGCAGGCTGTCCAGCATGTCCTCGGCGGAATCCATGATGGTCCGGGCATGGGCCTTGGCGGCCTCGTTCAGCGGCTGGCGATGCAGCAGCTCGGCCACGGCCAGCACCCCGTTCATGGAGGTGCTGAGTTCGCGGTTCAGCAGGCTCATGAAGCGGCTTTTGTCCCGCGCCGCAGTCTGGAGCGCGCGCTCGGCCGCGTCGGAGGAGTGGAGCTGCTCGACCAGGCGCTGGTTCTCGTGACGCTGGTCTTCATTGATGGCGCGCAGCAGGGCTACGGCCGTGCCGACGCCGCGATAGGCTCCGCCATGCGTGACGATGAAGCCGCGCATCAAGGCGCCGGGACCGCTCTTCAGGATGATGGAGGAAAAGGCGTCCACCCGAACGCCGGATTCGATCACGGCCGGTTCCGGGTCCATCACATGGACGACCTCGCGGGCGCCGTACAGGCTCTGACCCAGCGGGCCGGCCAGCTTCAGCAGGAAGTCTCCGCGCTCAATCAGGCCGATAGGGCGATCGCCGTCGACGACCGGTATCACCAAGGTGTCCGGTTCGCGCTGGAACCGCGCGAGAATGTCGCCGGTCATGGCGGTTTTCGCCACCGGCTCCACGCGGTCAGTCAGCACTTCAATCGTCGGCATTCGGCCGGCTCCTACTGAGGTTCTTTTACAATCTCAGAGAATCTTTTGCAGAAGGGTTAAGCCGCCTTGTTTATTGTCAATCTCGCGTCCTTTGCCGAGCCCGTCGCTCTGGCGTATAGGGGGGCGACGTCCCATCTATCCGACCCTGGTTCCTTTTTTCGAATGCGCGCGGCCTGCGGGCCGACCGCAGGCTTGTCATGAGCGCAATCGTGCAACACTCTGAAAAAACAGCTCTTGTTCTTTTTTCCGGCGGGCAGGACAGCGCCACCTGCCTGGCCTGGGCGCTGGAGCGTTTTGATCGGGTGGAGACCGTTGGCTTCGACTACGGCCAGCGTCATGCGGTCGAGATGCAGGCTCGCCAGTCCGTTCGCGAGGAACTGGTTAAGGCCTTGCCGCAGTGGGCCGACCGCCTGGGCGACGATCACGTGGTCGATCTGACGGGCTTCGGCGCCATCGGCGAGACGGCGATGACGACCGAGCGCGCCATCGAGGCGGACGCGCGCGGCCTGCCGAACACCTTCGTGCCGGGGCGCAATCTGATCTTCCTGGTCGCGGCGGCGGCCCTGGCCGACAGGCGCGGGCTGGAAGTCCTGATCGGCGGCATGTGCGAGACCGACTACTCCGGCTATCCCGACTGCCGCAACGACACGATCCAGGCCACGGCCCGCGCCCTGTCGCTGGGGCTGGACAAGTCCGTGCCGGTCGAGACGCCGCTGATGTTCCTGACCAAGGCCCAGACCTGGGAGCTGGCGGATCAGATCGGCGGTCGCGCCCTGGTCGAGGCCATTATCGAGTTCAGCCATACCTGCTATATGGGCGACCGGACGCATCGCCATGTCTGGGGTTATGGCTGCGGGGCCTGTCCGGCCTGCGAACTGCGCGCGGCGGGCTATGCGCAATGGGCGGCCGCATGACCTATTCGGCCAAGGAAGTCTTCCTGACGGTGCAGGGCGAGGGCGGACAGGCGGGCCGCCCCGCGGTCTTCCTGCGCTTTGCCGGATGCAATCTGTGGAGCGGGCTGGAGCGAGACCGTGCAACGGCGATCTGCAGCTTCTGCGACACCGATTTCGTCGGGGTGAACGGCGACGGCGGCGGCAAGTTCAAGACGGCCAACCTGATGGCTAACTATGTCGCAGGGATGTGGCGTGGTCGCGAAGGCGATCCGAAGCTGGTGGTCTGCACGGGCGGCGAGCCGCTGATGCAACTGGATACGCCGCTGATCGACGCCCTGCATGCGCGCGGGTTCGAGATCGCCATCGAATCCAACGGCACCCTGACGGCGCCGGACGGCATCGACTGGATCTGCATCAGCCCCAAGGCCGACGCCCCCGTGGTTCAGACCTCAGGACAGGAGCTGAAGCTGGTCTATCCGCAGCCCCTGGCTATGCCGGATCGGTTCGAGAGCCTCGACTTCCAGCATTTCTGGCTGCAGCCCATGGACGGCCCCGACCAGGCCGCCAACACCGCCGCCGCCATCGAATATTGTCTGACCCACCCGCAATGGCGGCTCAGCGTTCAGACGCACAAGTACATCGGGGTGCGGTAGGGCGAGGGCAGGGCGGCGAACCGCCCTGCCGGGTGCCTTAGGCCGCCAGAAGCATCTGGGCGTTTTCGAACGGCAGGCCTGAATCGTCCGTCGCTCGCCGCGATTGCTCGCGGAAGCCGAGGGCTTCGTAGAAGCGCATCGCCTGAGCATTGTCCGTATAGACTTCCAGCATCAGCGTCCCTTTCAGTGAAAGGGCGTGCGCGACCAGCGCGCGTCCGATCCCGTGGCCCTGTTGGTCGGGGGCGACGAACAGGCCGCCGATGAAGCTGTCGATCAGGCTGATGAAGCCGACGGGTCGGCCTCCACGGCAAGCGACCCAGGTTTCCGCGCTGGGCAGGTATTGGCTCTCGATCAGGCCCTGCTGTTCGAGCAGGCGGTCCTCGCCGATGAAGGCGTGGGCGAGAATCGAGGCTTGAAGCCAGATGTCCGACAGCGAGGCCGTGTCGGTCGAAGGGCTATAGGCACGAATGATCGTGTCCATGTGTGGCATGAGTTTTCCGCAGATAGATATGCAAACAGAGACTGCGCCCGATCAGGCGCAGGAAAATCCCGCGTGGGCGGGCCTAGTTGAGGGCTCTGCGCATAAATCTCCTTCTGCGAGCTGAGGCGGTTAGCAGGCGGCGGAGAGAGATTCAATGGAGTGTCGGCGAAACGCCTTGAAGCGAAGGGGACTTAGCAGTCCTTGCCCTGCCGCTGCCTTTGTTCGCAGCGGCGCTGTTCGCGTTCATACTCGCGTTGTTCGCGCTCGCGCTTGGCCTTGGTTTCCTCGTCCGAGGTAGTGACCGCGTCGAAACCTGCGCCGACGGCGGCGCCCGTCACCTTGGCCGCGCCGCCGACGACGGCGGCTCCTGCGCCGACGACGGCGCCTGCGACACAGCCCTGAAGCATCAAGGCGCCGGACAGACAGAAGGCGAGGGCGGTAAGGCGCTGGATCATGACGACAGTTTGCCGCGCCGCCTGCCTTCTGTCAGCGCGCAAAAGAAAGGGGGCGCTCTTTCGAACGCCCCCTGTGATCTTTCGATCAGCGTAGGCTTACAGGCTGTCGACCATGACCAGTTCGGCGTCCTGCTTGGCCATGATGGTGATGGTCGACTCGTCGACGATGCCGGCGCCGTCGCGAGCGTTCAGCGTGGTCCCGTTGACCTCGACTTGCCCCACGGCGGGGACCAGATAGGCGCGGCGACCGGCGGCCAGGTCATAGGAAAGGCTTTCGCCCGCCTTCAGCGTGGCTGCCAGGATCTTGGCGTCGGCGTTGATCGACAAGGCTTCGTCCGACGGATCGCCCGAGGCGACGACGGTGAAGCGGCCCGAGCGATCGTTCTTGGGAAACTCACGCTGGCCCCAGGACGGTTGAGCGCCCGGTTTGTCGGTCTCGATCCAGATCTGGAAAAGGGTGGTCGTTTCATTTTCGAGATTGAACTCGGAATGACGCACGCCTGTACCCGCGCTCATCACCTGAACGTCGCCCGCGCCGGTGCGGCCCTTGTTGCCCATGGAGTCCTCGTGGGTGATGGCCCCGGTGCGGACGTAGGTGATGATCTCCATGTCGGCGTGCGGGTGAGGCGGAAAGCCCGACCGGGCGCCGATTTCATCATCGTTCCAGACGCGCAGGCGGCCCCAGCCCATCCGCTTGGGATCATAGTAGTTGGCGAACGAGAAGTGGTGTTTGGCGTTCAGCCAGCCGTGGTTGGCGCCGCCGAGGGTGTTGAAAGGTCTGACGTCGATCATGGTTCGGTCTCCCATCCGAGAAATGCTTGAAACCTAGATAGGATCGCGCGCCCTTATTCGCAACTGTTATTGTTTCTGATGGCCTCAGCCCGTCTGAGCTCGGTGGCGCAGCATGGCGTCGGCCAAGACGATGGCGGCCATGGCCTCGACCACCGGGACGCCGCGCAGGGCGACGCAGGGGTCATGACGTCCCTTGGTGCGCAGGTCGACCTCATCGCCGTCGCGGTTGATCGTCTGGCGCAGAGTCAGGATCGAGGAGGTCGGCTTGAACGCCACGCGCGCCGTCAGCGGCTGGCCGGTGGAGATGCCCCCAAGGACGCCGCCCGCCTTGTTCGACAGGAAGACGGGCTGGCCGTCGTCGCCCAGCCGCATTTCGTCAGCGTTGTCCTCGCCCGACAGTTCGGCGGCGCCGAAGCCCGCGCCGATCTCGACGCCTTTCACGGCGTTGATGGACATCAGGCCCGCGGCGAGTTCCGCATCCAGCTTGGCGTAGAGGGGCGCGCCCCATCCGGCCGGGACGCCCGTGACTTCCAGCGCGACGACGGCTCCGATGGACGAACCCGCCTTGCGCACGTCGTCCAGATACCGCTCCCACTCAGGCACGACCTCGGTCGAGGCGGCGAACAGGGCGTTGTCGTAGACGGCGTCGAAGTCGACGGCCTCATCTGGGATTCTGTGCGGGCCCAGTTGGACCACGCCTGCGCGAATCCGCACATCCGGGCCAAGGACTTTGCGGGCCACCGCGCCCGCCGCCACGCGACTGGCCGTCTCGCGCGCCGATGACCGGCCGCCGCCGCGAGGGTCGCGCACGCCGTATTTGGCCTGATAAGCGTAATCGGCGTGGCCGGGACGGAAGGCGCGAGCGATCTCGCCGTAGTCCTTGGATCGCTGGTCGGTGTTCTCGATCATCAGGCTGATCGGGGTTCCGGTCGTGACCGGGCCGTCGCCGTCATCATAGACGCCTGACAGGATACGGACCTGATCGGCCTCCTGTCGCTGAGTGACGAAGCGGCTGCCGCCGGGCTTGCGCAAATCCAGCCAGGGCTGGATATCGGCTTCAGTCAGCGGGATCAGCGGCGGACAGCCGTCGACGACGCAGCCGATGGCGGGGCCGTGGCTTTCGCCCCAGGTGGTGACGCGGAACAGGTGGCTGAAGGTGTTGTGCGACATGATGGCGAGGCTTAAGCCGCCATCCGCTCCGGCGTCCAGACCCGAGTGAAGCGAAGCAGCATATCCTCGGCGGCCGAAGGCAGGTCGTCAGAAGGAACCAGCTTGACGAACAGGTCGCCGGCGGCCCGCTTGCCCCGCGCGGGCAGGCCGAGGCCGGGAAGGCGCAGTCGCACCGGTTCGACCATGTCCGGCACCAGCCAGGCGGCTTGTGGTCCGGCGTGCGTGTCGATCTCGATCCGCCCGCCGTCCCGCATCAGGCGCGGCGCGATGGGCCAATCCATGAAGAGATCCGCTCCCAGAACGGACAAGCCGTCGGCCGGTCGGATTAGGACGCGCAGCAGGGCAGGGCAGCCTTTCAGGCGGATGCGGTCGGCGGTCCTCACGCCTGGAGGAACGTGGATCAGCAGGCTCCGTCCCCAGGCATTGACGATCACGCTGCCTCCGGTGAGCGCCTGCATCGGCGTCAGCACGATGAGTGGCGGCGGAGGAGAGGCGGTGCGCGCAGTGTGGACGCCTGGAGCCTCGGAATTTCTGCGTGGTGCAGGCAGGGCGCGCGTTTCGGTTTGCAATAGGCGATAGGCGGCGATCACGCGCCGGAACCGTTCGGCGTCGCCGCCGGGCTGATCCGGGCGAGAGGCCTTGATCGCGATGCGGAAGGCGGCCGCCAGAGCCTGCGGCCCTGCGGGGCCGTTGAGGCCGAGCAGGCGCCGAGCGTCCATGAAGGAGAGGCTGTCTGCGCGCATGGCGGCCACTGTGCGGGCCGTATGGTCAAGACAGGGTTAACCTTATTTGCAAAGCTGACGCAGGATTGAACGAACGCCATGTGACGCGAACCGCGAGCGGGACTATAGGTCCAACATGACCCAGTCAGTGATCCCCCCCAGCCCGTCTCGCGAAGACTATGCCGCCCAGCTCGAGGCGAACGCGGATGAAAGCCTGTTCGACCGGGACGAGCCTATCGCCCTGTTCGTGGAGTGGCTGGAGGATGCGCGAGCATCAGAGCCCAATGACCCCAACGCGATGGCCCTGGCTACGGTCGATGTCGACGGTCATCCTGACGTGCGGATGGTGTTGCTGAAGGATGTCGATACGCGGGGATTCACCTTCTTCTCCAATCAGGAAAGCGCCAAGGGCGGTCAATTGTGGTCCAGCCCCAGCGCCGCCCTGCTGTTCCACTGGAAGAGCCTGCGCCGCCAGGTGCGTGTTCGCGGCTCGGTCGAGCCGGTCAGCGTGGAAGAAGCCGACGCCTATTTCGCCAGCCGGGCGCGCGAAAGCCGAATCGGCGCCTGGGTGTCGGATCAGTCGCGCCCTCTGGCGGACCGGGCGACGCTGGAACGGCGGGTGACGGAACAGACCGCGCGCTTTGACGGTCAGGAGGTGCCTCGTCCCGATCGCTGGACCGGCTGGCGGGTCAAGCCCGTACAGATCGAGTTCTGGCGCGATCGTCCTTTCCGCCTGCACGACCGCCTGCGCTTTGATCGGGCGATGGAAGATCAGCCTTGGCGCCGCAGTCGTCTGTGGCCCTAGGCGGTTTTGAAGCGGCTCAGGCGGCGTAGCGGGCCAGAAAGGTCTCCACGGCGTCTTCGGCGATGGCGACGGGAGATCGGGTAGGCAGAACCTGGTCCCCGGTCACTGTCGGCACAAAGAACAGTGGGTGTTCCACCATGCCCATCAACTGGCTGGCGGCCCACGAAGGCTTGTGGAGATTCAACTCGCCCTTGGCGGCCATTTCGGCCAGGGCCGAGACCAGTACTGTGCCGAAGTCGTGCTTCGCTTGCTCATAGAAGGTGGTCGCCAAGCTCTCGAAGCGGCGCCGCTCGGTCATGACCAGGCGAAAGATGGCCCTGACGAACGGGTCGCTGATGAAGTCGGCGTAAGCTGTCAGGAAACTGTTCAATCTCGGCTGCGCCGGGCCGCTGCAGGTTTTCACCTTGGCCATGCGTTCAGCGAAATCTGCGGATGCTTCATCGATCACCGCCGCGAACAGCGCCGCCTTGTTTTCGAACATGGCGTAGAGGGTCGCCGTCGATACGCCCGCTTCGCGGGCGATCCGCTCCATCTTGGTGCCAGCGTAGCCTTCTTCGACAAAGTGCAGACGAGCCTGGCGCACAAGGGCGTCGCGTCGAGGGTCGTCGAGGACATGGACCGAGACGGTCATCGGATTGTCACCAGCCGTTAGACGGTGATATTGCCTTTAATTTGCCACGATTGCAACGATCACGGTTAATACACTCAACGAGGCCCGTTACTTCAGCCAGGGCTCGAGCAGAGGGTGGGCCAGCACGGGCGCGGCCAGACGCACGACGGCCTGAGGGTCTTCTAGACGTACGGCGGCGGTGGCGTCTGCGACAATGAAATCGGCATGAACCCGCGAGGGTTCCGTCAGGCGTTCGTGACCGGGACGGACGGTGGCGAGGTACTGATGGATGACCGATTCCGCCGTTCGTCCACGCTCTGTCTGGTCGCGCAGCAGCCGGCGAATGAAGCGGATATCCGCCGGGGTGTCGACGAAAACGCGAATGTCGAACAGGGCGGTCAGGGCCGGCGTGCACAGCAGGTGCGTGCCTTCGACGACGACGACCTGGGCGGCCGGCACCGGTTCGCCGCCCGGTTCGCGTCCATGATGGATGAAGGAGTAGAGAGGGGCGGTCACGCTGCGCCCGGCCTTGAGGTCGGTCAGATCGGAAATCAGCAGATCGTGATCGCGAGCGGCGACATCGTCAAAGTCATGCGTCGCGGCGTCGAAGCCCGGCACGGACGCCGCGTCCAGATAGTAGGAATCCTCGCGCAATAGGGCGGCGACGCCCTCCGGCAGCGAGGAAATCAGGGCTTCGGCCAGGGTGCTCTTGCCGGAGCCCGAGCCGCCGGTGATAGCGATCAGTATGGTCATGGGCGGCTCATTCACCCGGATGCAGCCGGATGCAAGCCTTGATCGTGCGCTGAAACGGCGATCTGTCGCGGCCTGCCTTCCCTTGCGTCACGTTGCTTGTCGCTGTTCACCTGTCTTAGCGTGGGCGCAAGCGCCGCTTTCAACCAAGGCGCATAGACGAGGGAAGACGCCGAATGCTGGGTATGATGCAGGACTGGCCGTTGACGGTCGACAAGATCCTCGATCACGCGAAGAACTGGCACGGGGAGCGTGAGGTCGTCACGCGTTCGGTCGAGGGGCCGATCGTCCGCACCAACTACGCGGCCATCCATGAACGGGCGCGTCGCGTGTCGAACGCCCTTCTGGCCTGGGGAACCAAGCCAGGCGACCGCGTCGCGACACTGGCCTGGAACACCGGCAACCATATCGAGACCTGGTACGGAATCATGGGGATCGGGGCCGTATGCCACACCCTGAATCCCCGCCTGTTCCCAGAACAGCTGGCCTACATTATCAACCACGCCGAAGACCGGATCCTGTTCACCGATCTGACCTTCGTGCCGCTGCTGGAAGCCGTTCTGCCGCATTGTCCGACGGTTGAGCGCGTCATCGTCATGACCGACGCCGCCCACATGCCGCAGGCCAAGCTGCCGAGGGCGGAGGCCTATGAGACTGTGCTGGAGCAATCGTCGAGCGATGTGACCTGGGGCGGGTTCGACGAGCAGACGGCCTGCGGCCTCTGCTACACCTCAGGCACGACGGGCAACCCGAAGGGCGTGCTGTATTCGCACCGCTCCAACTTCATCCATACGCTGCTGGGGATGCAGGCGACGGTCGTCGGGGGCACGCCCAGCGAAGTCATTCTGCCCGTGGTGCCGATGTTCCACGCCAACGCCTGGGGCATCGCCTTCGTCGGCCCGGCGGCGGGCTCCAAGCTGGTCATGCCGGGCGCCAAGATGGACGGCGCTTCCATTTATGAGTTGATCGAGACCGAGGGCGTCACCTTCTCGGCCGCCGTGCCCACGGTCTGGCAGGGGCTGTTCGGTCACATGGTGGAGAACAATCTGAAGTTCTCGACTCTGCGAAAGGTGCTGATCGGCGGTTCGGCTTGCCCCGAGGCTCTGATCCGCGGGTTCCAGGACAAGTTCGGCGTCGAGGTGGTTCACGCCTGGGGCATGACCGAGACCTCGCCCATCGGCACCATCGCCAATCTGACGCCGGAGCTGAAGGCGCTGCCTTATGATCAGCAGATGGCCTGGCGCATGAAGCAGGGCACGCCCCCGCTGGGCGTTGAGCTGAAGATCAAGAACTACGGCGGCCAGGACATGCCGCATGACGGCAAGACCTATGGTCGGGTCATGGTCAAGGGACCGACCATCGCCGGCGCTTATTTCAAGGGCGAGGGCGGCGATATCCTGGATCACGAAGGCTTCTTCGACACGGGAGATATCGCCAGCGTCGATTCCCAGGGCTTCATGCAGATCACGGACCGCGCCAAGGACGTCATCAAGTCGGGCGGGGAGTGGATCAGCTCGATCGACATCGAGAACATCGCCGTCGGCCATCCCAAGGTCGCGCTGGCCGCCGTCATCGGCGCGGCCCATCCCAAGTGGGACGAACGGCCGGTGCTGCTGGTCAAGCTCAAGGAGGGCGAGGCCGAGGACAAGCAAGAGCACCTCGACTTCCTGCAGGGCAAGATCGCCAAATGGTGGATGCCGGACGATGTGGTCTTCGTCGATGACATTCCTCTGGGCGCCACCGGCAAGATCGATAAGAAGACGCTGCGCGAGCGGATGAAGGATTACCAACTGCCCGCCGCCGGCTGACAGCGACGGAGGACGCCATGTCGACCACACGCCCCAAGGGCCAGTCTCTGGCCGTGATGTTGCTGCTCGTTGCGCTTTTGGCGCCGACGTTGTTGCTGGTCGCGATCTGCGGCGCGCGGGTGGGCGTGTGGAGCGCTGATTTCAGTTTGGGCGTGCTGGCCCTGAAAGCGGGGCGGTTGCTGGCCTATCTGGGCTTGGCGGCCGCCCTGATCGCCTGCCTGATGGCGTTTCGCGAGCGTCGACTGTTGGGGATTGCGGGGGCGGCCCTGGCGATCGCAGGCGTGACCCTGGGCGGCTATCTGGTTCAGGAGCGCCGTTTCACCGATGCTCCGCGCGATGTGGCGACCGATCCATCGGAGCCGCCGGCCTTCGCGCGTATTCTGGCGGCGGAGCGGCGCCTTGCGGGCGTGCCCGAAACCCGGCCTCAGGCCTGTGAAGGATTGAGTCCCGCGCCGACCCAGGTCGCGCCGGAGACCGCCGCCTGGGCGCTCGAAAAGGCGGGGTTCACGGTTCTGGGCACGGCACCTTTCCGTGTGGACGGGCGCAAGGAAGGCGCGTGGTTCGGCCTGACCCATGATGTCACTGTCCGGATTCGTCCTGGCCGCACCGACGTTCGCGTCGCCGGGCGCGACAGCCTTCAGGTCGGGGATGAGGCGTGTCGTCTCGCCAAGGCCGTCGTCGCAGAGCTGACGCCTTAGAGGGCTGGATCGGTCAGTCGCCAGTTCGCGGCCATCTCTGGCTGAGGGGATGCCTGGACGCGTCCGTCTTTCGCCAGCTTGATCAGATGGGCGAGCACAGAAAGGCTGGCGGCGGGCCACAGTCGCGGATCGACGGCGGCGTATAGGGCGGGCACCATGTCTGCGATCATCTGGTCGCCTGACGCGAGCCGAGCCATGATCTGGGCCTCACGCTCCAGCCTGTGGTCGCGATAGGTCTTCAGGAAGGGGGTGACCTGGGTGATTGCCGGGCCGTGCGTCGGCCATATCGTCGAAAAACCACGCGCTAGGACGGCGTCCAGGCTGTTCATGTAGTCGGCCATATCGCCGTCCGGCGGAGCCACCACTGTGGTCGACCAACCCATCACATGATCGCCGCTGAACAGGGCGTTCTCCTGTCGCAGCACGAAGGCCATATGGTTGGAGGCGTGCCCAGGCGTGGCCATGGCTTCCAGCGTCCACCCGTCGCCCTCGATCCATTCGCCTCCGGCTAGGAGCACGTCAGGGTGGAAGTCGGCGTCATCATCCTCATCCAGTGCGGCTGAGACGTGCAGGGGCCGCTCAGGCGGTCGAGCCGCCAGGATCGGTGCGCCGCCGACGGCCTCGGCCAGCGAGCGGGCGAGGGGGGCGTGGTCGCGATGGGTGTGCGTCACAAGGATGTGGCTGACCACGCGGCCTTCAATTGCGCGCAGTAGGGCCGACAGATGAGCGTCATCGTCCGGTCCGGGATCAATCACTGCCACTTCGGCGCCCGGCAGGCTGCGTCCGACGATATAGGTTCCTGTACCTGTGAAGGTGAATGGCCCCGGATTGTCGGCGATCACGCGTTGAATCAACGGGGAGACCTGATCGCGCCGCCCGTAGGCGAAGTCGAACTGACGGAGATAGGGGATCATGGCCAGCCTCCCTGCGTGTGCGAATCCAGCAGTCGCTTCTCCACAAAGGAGAGCGGCTCGCACCATAGCTGGACTTGAGAGTGAGTGCGTGCCGTTTGCTTTTTTAGACTACTGCCGCTTGACGCGAACTGCCCGGCTTTTGCCGGCGGTTAGCAGGTAACTGCCCAGAGCTGCACGGCGCACCCTGACTTCCATGCCGCTCCGATTCTGGAAACGGACAGGCGCCGAATCGATCTGCCGCCATTCGCCGCCGTCAGCCAGACGGAAGGTCCATTTGCCCTCATGATCCTGACCGGCGCTCACCAAGGTCGTTTCAACGGAGTCGACCTCCGGCTCAGCATCCGTCCCACCACCGCCTCGGCTGAAGAGCGCAGGAAGGGCTGGAGCGCTGAAGCCGAAGAGCTGGCGTCGTGCTTCGCGAATCTGTTGGCGCCCCATCACCACCAGTTCGCCTTGGCGTTCCGCCGTATCCAAGGCGTCTGCCGTTCGGTCGAAGCAGGCCAGGCGAACGGCGGCGTCCGACATGGCGCGGCATTCGGAAAGATCGCTCAGGAGCGTCGAACGTTCAGAGGATTGAACTTGCGCCAATGTGTCGCAGTTGAGGCCAAATGTGCCGATCGCGGCGACGCAGAAGGTCAACATCGTTCGCATTTTTGGCGGATTCCGAAATCATGAGTTTGAATGTCTTGGACCATATTATGAGATTTTGCTGCTGGTCGCCAGAGTCATTCCGTGGCGAAATTGCGACATGCTAGAGGCTCAATCGTGAAGCTCATGTAATTTGCGTGGTCTGTAGTCACGTGTCGTGCCTACCCTTTCGATCGGGTATCGGGCGCGCCTTCGAGACGGGCGACGGTCGAGGTTATCCCGTGGTCGACGGATGAAGGTGGACTTCGTCAGAGTCGTTCACAACTTAGGAGGATAAGCTTTGAATTTTCAGATCAAACGTGAGCGTCTTCTGGCGTCGACGATGATCGCGGGCCTTGCGCTGGTCGGCTTCGCCGCGCCGGCTGCGGCCCAGACCACGCCGAGTCCCGAGGCCGATCAACCGAGTCAGGTGAGCGACATCGTCGTTACCGGCTCGCGCCTACGTCAGCCGAATCTGACCACCACCAGCCCTGTGACCCAAGTGACGGGCGAAGACATCGACGTTCAGGGCGTGACCCGCGTTGAAGATCTGGTCACCCAACTGCCTCAAGCCTTCGCTGCCCAGAACTCGACGGTCGCCAACGGTGCTTCCGGCACGGCGACGGTGTCGCTGCGGAACCTCGGCTCGTCGCGCACGCTGGTGCTGATCGACGGCAAGCGAATGGGTTACGGCTCTCCGCAGGACGACGCGGCTGACTTGAACCAGATTCCGGGCCAAATGGTCGAGCGTGTTGAAGTGCTGACCGGCGGCGCCTCGGCCGTCTATGGTTCGGACGCCATTGCTGGCGTCGTGAACTTCATCATGCGTCGCAACTTCGAGGGCATTGAGATCGACGCCCAATACGGCTTCAATCAGCACAACAACGACTATGACGGCGTGGGCAACCTGCGTGACGTTATTCAACGTCGCTCCGCCTCGAACCCATCGCAGTTCCAGTTGCCGGATGACAACGTTTATACGGGGTTCAGCCGTGAAGTGAACCTGTTGATGGGCGTCAACGCCCCTGATGATCGCGGCAATATCACGCTGTATGCTGGCTATCGTAAGAACAACAAGGTCTTGGGGCGCGACTACGACTATTCATCCTGCTCGCTTTCCGCGCCTACGGCCAGCACGCCTCCGGGTGAGTTTAACTGCGGTGGTTCCGGCACTTCGTTCCCTGGCCAATTTACAGATTTCGGCGGCAATGAATTCCTGATCGATACCGATAATGACCCCACGACGGATGATATTGACGTCAACCCGATGCCAAGCTTCGCCTATACGGTGAACAGTGCAGGTTTCCGTAACTATGTCGGTGCAACGGATGCCTACAACTTTGGTCCTTCCAATTATTTTCAGCGCCCAGATGAGAGATACACGCTAGGGGTCTTCGGTCATTACGACGTGACCGACAAGATCGAAGTGTATACCCAGCTGATGTTCAGCGATTATTCTACAATCGCTCAGATCGCGCCATCGGGCAATTTCTTCGGTGAGTTCAAGAGCGGCTTCCGAACTACGGATGGGTCGTCGTTCATCAACTGCGATAGTCCGCTGCTGAACGCGCAGCAGGCAACGGCGCTTGGCTGCGGCGCGCAAGCTACCGCCGCATACAATACGTGGGTGATTCAAAACGACGACAAGACGTTCTCGCTTTCGGCTCCAGGGTCCACCACGCCGGGCGGCAACGAGGCCTTCCGCCTGTTGGAGGATCCCAACCTTGTTCCGTTGTACATCGGGCGTCGTAACGTTGAAGGCGGCGGACGTCAGTCCGACATTCGTTTCCAGTCGTATCGTGGCGTGATCGGCGCCCGTGGCGATCTGAATGACGCCTGGAGCTACGATCTGTCGATCCAATATTCTCGCGCGCAGTACACTAATATCTATCGCAACGAATTCTCGAATACGCGCTTGGCGCGCGCTCTGGATGTCGTGCTGGACCCCAGCACCAATACGCCGGTTTGCCGCTCCGTGCTTGCTGGTATCGATGCGGACTGCGTGCCGTACGATATCTTCAAGCCGGGAGGCGTGACGCAAGAGGCGCTGAACTATCTGCAGGTGCCGCTGGTCGCGACGGGGTGGACGACGCAGCAGGTGGCTTCAGGTTCGCTGACGGTCGACTTGGGCGCCTATGGCGTGAAGTCGCCTTGGGCGACGCGTAGTGTTCAGGCGGCTTTCGGCGGCGAATATCGCCGCGATGCTCTGGATCTGACGCCAGACGTGTCGTTCTCGAGCGGCGACGGCGCGGGGCAAGGCGGTCCAACCCTGGGCTTGAATGGTGCCAACCAAGTTTACGACGTCTTCGTCGAGGCTCAGATTCCGATCGCCGAAGGCATGGCGTTCGCAGACCAGCTGTCGCTTGATCTGGCTTATCGTCACTCGGAGTATGACCTCGGTGGGGGGACGGATTCGTGGAAGATCGGCGGCGACTGGGCGCCTGTTCCCTCGGTTCGTTTCCGAGCCAGCGCCCAGCGTGCGGTTCGTGCGCCTAACGTCATCGAACTGTTCACCGCACAGGGCTTCAACCTGTTCGACATGGATGATGATCCCTGCGACTTCACCGATCCGAACGAAGACGGCACCGCCTCGCAGGCCGCTTGCATTGGCACCAATCCTTGGCAGGTGTCGCAAGGTCAGGCAGATGGCGGTAATCTGAGCAGCCCTGCTGGCCAGTACAATGTGCTGCAAGGCGGGGAGACAACCCTGACGCCGGAAAGCTCGGACACTCTGACTTTCGGTGTGGTTTTCACGCCTGAATTCCTACCGGGCTTCAACTTGACGCTCGACTACTTCGACATCCAGATTGACAATCTGATCTCATCGGTCGGCCCGCAGAACGCATTGGACGCCTGTTACGAAGGCGGCTTCATGACCGCCTGTAACAACATCCAGCGGAACGCCAACGGCCAGCTTTGGGTCGGCACCGGCAATGTGGTGGATCTGAACACGAACATCGGCGGCCTGAAAACCTCGGGTGTCGATGTCGCCGCCAACTACAATGTCGATTTGGCTGACTTTGGTTGGAGCGGCGTCGGCAGCTTGGGCTTCGCCCTCGTCGGCACCTGGCTGGACAAGCTTGAGACCGACACCGGTTTGGGCTTGGCTCGCTCGACGTACGACTGCGCGGGCTTCTACGCTAACCAGTGCGGCGTGCCGAACCCCGAGTGGCGTCACCGCTTCCGGGTTGACTGGAACACCCCGATTGATGGTCTGAACCTGAACGGCACTTGGCGTTACTATGGTGAGGCCGAAATCGCGGTTCTGGGTTCGGATGGCAGCCTGAACAACTCGCCGAGCGACCGTATCGATCGCGTTCTGGATTCTCAGAACTATTTCGATCTGGCGGGCACTTGGCAGATGCGGGATAATATCTCGTTACGCGCGGGCGTGAATAACGTCTTCGATTCCGATCCGCCACTGTCCTACAGTGTCGGCACGACGGGTAATAACAACACCTACCCGCAGCTATATAACGCTATGGGGCGCTACTTCTTCTTTGGCGCCACGGCAAATTTCTAAGGGTTTGTTGAGAGCTAAGAAGGCGGCGGATTTCATATCCGCCGCTTTTTTTGTGTTTCGAAAGGCTGTTTTTGTAGGTTACTCGCGCCGCACGCGGACGGCTCGATTTGAGCCGAGATTAAGAAAATAGCTGCCTAGTGCCGCCTTGCGGACGCGAACCTCTTCCCCTTGGCGAGCCCTAGGGTTGGCGACACGCGTGTTGTCGATCTGTCGCCATGTCGAGCCGTCTGCAAGGTGGAAAATCCAGGCCCCGTTCGCAGCTGCGGTGGCGCGCTCCAGCGTTGTCTCCAGGCTTTCTATGGCATCTCCTCCGAACATGGTCGGAAGGTTAGGCGCGGAGAAGCCGAAGACCGCTCTCTTGGCGGCGTCAACCTGCGCGCGCTCCATGATCACAACCTCACCGCTGTTCGCTGCGGCGCGTAGAGCGGCCATGCGCTCATCGTAACAGGTCAATCTTTGTTCGTCTGCACTGAGGCCCTGACACTCGGACAGTCTTTCGAAAGCGGTAGGGTCGCTTTGGGCTGTAGCGCTTCCGGTAATGAGCAGGGAGAGGAAGGTGGCGGCTGAAAAGTGGTAAATTAGGGGTGGCATTGTCAACATTTCCATGATTTTTGGAATTATTTTTTGAGTTGGCTGGCAGTTTGTAAGTGTCAATTTATGGGCTGTTCGGGTTTATATGTGGCGATTTTGAGACACGTGAGAGGCTAACTCACGTCAGTATCGTAAAGGCCAATGAACAATTTCAAATATGAAGATAGATGCACAGTCAGCCGCGGTTTCGAATCGCTAGAAATTGAGGCTGGGTTGGGGGTGTCGGCGTTTTTTGGGAATATCCGCTTTCCGCTGCGCTCCTTCATTTTAATGGAGGAAGAATTGATTTTCATGGAACATCGCAAGCGATTGCTGGCGACCACGATGATCGCCGGAGTGGCCGCCATCGGCTTCGCTGCACCTGCGTTCGCGCAGAGCGCGCCGCAGGAGGACGTCTCCCGGGTTGATGAAGTAGTGGTGACGGGTTCGCGTATCGCCCGTCGCGATGCTGTCGCCGAAAGCCCGGTGCTGACGGTGCAACAGGAGGATATTACTCATTCCGGTTCGACCACCGTCGAGCAGTATCTGAATACCCTGCCGCAAGTGACTGCCGGCCTCAGCTCTCAGTCGAACAACCCCAGTTCCAATGGTCGGGCCTTCATCGATCTGCGTGGTTTGGGTTCGGGCCGCAACTTGGTGTTGATGGATGGTCGTCGTCCCATGGGCTCGACCGCGGGCGGCACCGTCGATGTTAACACCATCCCGGCTGCGCTGATTGACCGCGTCGAAATCATCAGCGGCGGCGCCGCCTCGACATATGGTGCGGACGCCGTGTCAGGTGTTGTCAACTTCATCATTAAGAATGACTTCGAAGGCGTCCAACTCGACTCTCAATACCGTCTGACCGAGCAGGGCGACGGGCAGGAGTGGGGCGCTGACATCACCTTCGGCGGCAACTTCGCCGACGGTAAGGGTAATGCGGTATTTAACGCCAGCTATTTCAACCGTGAAGTGATGTACAAGGATGCCCGCGAATTTGCAGGGCAAGCCTCGAGCACCACGTCGATCTTCCCGGGCGGTGCGGTCGGCCTGGGCGCTAACACGCCGGGACAGGGTGTCGTTGATGGCGTCTTCGGGGGTGCGAACCGCTGTGATGCTTCGGGTGGCTGGGCTGGCTTTGGCTTTAATCCCGACGGAAGCCTGTTCTGCACGGGCCTAGAAACCAGCAGCGTATATAACATCTATAACTACAAGGGGCCGGAGTCCGCTATCGCGACGGCTTTTGCTCCGAATATCTTCTCGTATAACTTCGAACCGGACAATATCCTTGTCTTGCCGATGGAGCGTTGGAATCTGTTCACGCGCGTGAACTATGAGCTCAACGACCACTTCAAGCCTTACGTGCAGGCGCTGTATACCAACTATAACGCCAAGCAGGAGCTCGCTCCCACGCCCGCGGGCGGCGCGACGGGTTGGAATGTAGCGGTTAGCAACCCGTTTATTGGGTCTCAGTTGGGCTCTTTGCTGGCTGCCCGTGCTCGTCCGAACGACCCCTTCGCGTTCTCGAAGCGATTCAATGACCTGGGGGGGCGCACCGGATTCAACACCCACGACGTGTGGCAGGTCTTGTTGGGCACCAAGGGTTCGCTGCCCCGCACCAACACCTGGACGTACGATGTTTATGCTTCGTACGGCCGCACGTCTCTGAATGAGATTCAGGGCGGCAATGTGCGTCGTGATCGTGTCGGTCTTCTGCTCGGCCACATTGATGGCAAAGCGACGACTGAAAGCCAGGCCGCCTATGACGCGCGCGTGGCCGCGTTCAGGGCACCGACGATCGCTCAGCAAGCGGCGCTTTCCGGCGGAGCTTGCGCCAACGGCCTCAACCTGTTCGGCGCCGCGCCGATCGATGCGAGCTGTGCTGCATGGATCAGCCTTGAGGCGAAGAACCTGACTGTCGTTGAGCAGTCCATCGTCGAGGCCGTTGTTAACGGCGACCTGTTTGAACTGCCCGCGGGCCCGCTCCAAGGGGCTTTCGGCGCCAGCTATCGCGAGCTGGATTTTGACTTCCGTCCCGATAGCGGTTTGCAGCCTGGCCTGGTGGCTGGCTTCAATCAGCAGTTACCGATCTCCGGCTTCCTGAACTGGAAGGACATCTTCGCAGAATTGCTGGTGCCCATCGTCAAGGATGTCGCGTTCGCTCAGGACGTGTCTTTGTCGCTCGGCTATCGTGTTTCGGAAAACTCGCATTCGGGCACGACCAGCAGCTGGAAGGCTAACCTCGAGTGGGAGGTCAATGATTGGCTCCGCGCTCGTGGCGGCTATCAAACGGCTGTCCGTTCGCCGACCATCTCCGAATTGTTCGCTCCTCAGACGAACAACTTCCCGTCGTTCAATCGTCTGGACCCGTGCGACGTTCGCTTGCCGGCCACTGCGTCTTACAGCCGCAACGGTCCGAATGGCGCTAAGGTGACTCAACTTTGCCAAACGCAGTCGGCCGTGGCGGGCGGAGCGAACTTTGCCTGGTCGGGGCAGATTCCTGCGATCACGGGCGGCAACCCGGACCTGAAGCCGGAAGAGGCCAATTCCTGGACCGCCGGTATCGTCGCCCGTTCGCCATTTAACACGGGTGGCTGGGCCGACAGCCTCTATATGTCGGTGGACTATTGGTCGATTAAGATCGAGGACGTGATCGCCTCGCTCGGCGTCGGTACCATCGTCCAGCGCTGCTTCAATCTGGACAACGCCAACCCGACCTACGATCCCAACAACGCTTGGTGTCAGCTGTTCGAGCGCAATCAGGCCAACGGCTCGGTTCAGAATGTCGTCCAACTGTCGCGTAACCAAGCGATGACGGAAACCAGCGGCGTTGACCTGAACTTCGGCGTTGAGTTCGGACTGGGCAACGCTGGTGCGCTGAACTTCAATGTTCTGTCGACTTGGGTTGAGAAGTATAAGTCGCAGACTACCTCGCTGGATCCAGTGCGCGATTTTGTCGGCACCATCGGTTCGGGCACGGGTTCTGCGACGCCGGAATGGCGCCACACCATCACCGGTAACTGGCGTCTGGATCCATTCTCGGTCACGGCTACGGCTCGCTTTATCGACGAAATGGTGCATAGCAACACCGTCACGGGCGGCGCTGGCACTGGGGTGGATTCGATGTGGTACTTCGACCTGCGTGCGACCTACGACGTCAACGACGCCGTGTCGCTGCGTGTTGGCGTCAATAACCTGTTCGATGAGCAGCCGCCGATTTACTCGCCGAACATTCAGGCTAACACCGACCCGTCAACTTATGACGTGTTGGGACGTCGTTACTTTGTGGGTTTGACCGCTCGCTTCTAATTAACGAGAATTCCTTCATGACTGGACGGCGGATCGATCGATCCGCCGTCCTTTTTTGTGGGCTTTTGCTCGTTGGTCAGGAGCTGCTCAGCGCATGAGCGCGGAAAGTCAGGGCAAGACGAAGCGCGTCTTGTCATGTGGAAGCGGCTTTGTAGATTTTGTGAAAGCAAGGGCGAAGCGCGGGAGCGGCGCGCCACTCCCTCATTTCTGAGAAGGAGTGGCGCGAGTGACGGGGCTCGAACCCGCGACCTCCGGCGTGACAGGCCGGCACTCTAACCAACTGAGCTACACCCGCGTTTCTCTCCCCGCGAGGAGGAGAGGAGGGGCGAATACGGTTCGTCGCGCTTTCGGTCAAGCGCATTGTGGCGCTTTTGCTAAAAAATCTGCGAATTCAGACTCTAGCGACCGCAATCCAAGCCGTCGGCGTCGGGTGGAACCGCGCCGCCGCGGCCGAGCGCCTTCTGCATGAAGACGACGTCGCGCCACCCGTCGAACTTCCACCCGGCGTCGCGGAAGGCGCCGACGTGGGCGAAGCCCGCCGCTTCATGTAGGGCGATGGAGCCGGTGTTGGCGCTGTCGCCGATCACCGCCACCATCTGACGCATTCCCAGGGCCTCGCAGGCCCTAAGCAGGGCGTCCAGCAATGTCTTGCCGACGCCCCGTCCGCGAAACGCTTCGGCGACGTAGATCGAGTCCTCGACCATGAAGCGATAGGCCGCGCGCAGGCGATAAGGCGCAGCATAGGCGTAGCCCGCGACCGCTCCGCCGATTTCGGCGACCAGAACCGGCAGACCTAGGGCTGCGGGTGCGGCTAAGCGCGCTCGCATTTCATCAGCACTGGGGACGTCCAGTTCGAACGTCCCCGTGCCGTTCAGCACGCTGTCGGCGTAGATGTCCGTTACGGCCGCCAGGTCGGCTTCCGCGAACGGCCGGACGATCACGCCTTTTCCCAGCCTTTCTCGACCGCCCAGACGGCGAAGGCGTAGTCGTGGGCGATGTCCTTCAGATAGTCGAAGCGGCCCGACGAGGCGAAGTGACCCGCCTCCATGTTGATCTTCAAGAGCACCGGCTTGCCCGAGGTCGAGGCCGGACGCAGCTTGGCCACCCACTTCTCCGGCTCCCAATAGGTGACGCGCGGATCGGACAGGCCGCCGGTCGCCAGCAGCGCCGGATAGGGCTTGGCCTCGATCTGATCGTAGGGGCTGTAGCTCAGCATGTAGTCGTAGGCGGCTGCATCCTCGAGCGGATTGCCCCATTCAGGCCATTCCGGCGGGGTCAGGGGCAGGCTGGTGTCGCTCATGGTGTTGATGACGTCGACGAAGGGCACGCCGCCGATCACGCCCGCCCACAGGTCCGGCCGCATGTTGGTTACGGCGCCCATCAGGAGCCCGCCTGCGGATCGGCCTTCGGCGACGATGTTTCCGGCCTTGGTGTAGTTTTGCGCGATCAGGTGTTCAGCGGCCGCGATGAAATCGGTGAAGGTGTTCTTCTTGGTGAAGCGCCGGGCGGTCAGGAACCAGTTCCAGCCCTTGTCCGAGCCGCCGCGGATGTGGGCGATGGCGTAGATGAAGCCGCGATCGACCAGCGACAGCCGGTTCGTCGCGAAACTGGCCGCCATCGGTATGCCGTAGGAGCCGTAGCCGTAGAGCAGCAGCGGCGCCGAGCCGTCGACCGGCGTGTCCTTGCGGCGCAGGACCGTCACTGGCACCAGTTCGCCGTCAGAGGCCGGGGCGTTCAGCCGTTCGACCACATAGTCCGCCGGATTGTGGCCCGAGGGGATTTCCTGAACCTTGCGCAGGGTGCGTTCCCGCGTTTTCAGATCGTAGTCATAGGTGGACGTCGGCGTGGACGGCGAGTTGTAGCCATAGCGCATGACTGTGGTGTCGAACTCCGACGCGCCGCCCAGCGACAGAGCGTAGGCGGGCTCGTCCACGGCGATCTCATGCTCGGCGCCGGCGCGATCACGGATGACGATCTTGGTGTTAGCGTCGGCGCGTTCCTGGCGGCCCAGATAGTCCTTCACCAAGGCTACGCCCTCGATGAAGCGACCGGGCGTGTGCGGGATCAGATCCTTCCAGTTGGCCTTGCCCGGCGAGGCGGTCGGCGCCTCCATGACCTTGAAGTCGACGGCGTCGTCGGCGTTGGTGCGGATCACCCAGCGGTCGCCCCAGTGGTCCAGGTCATACAGGCGACCGACGTGGCGCGGCTCGGCTACTACGGGCGCGGCCGTGGGGGTGGCGGCCGGGATGATGCGGCTTTCCGACGTTTCCTGGTTGCCGATGGAGATGACGATGAAGGCGTCGTCGGCGGTGCGGCCGACGCCCTGGAACATGCCTTCGTCAGTTTCTTCATTGACCAGCGTGGTTTCGCCGCCGCGCGCCGGGCGACGGAAGATCTTGTCCGGACGACCGTTGTCGTCGCGGTTGGTCCAGAAGATCCACTGGCTGTCGGGCGAGAAGGTGAAGTTGGCGCTGGCCGATTCGATCGGGTTGGGCAGCACCTCGCCGGTCGCCAGATCCTTCACATAGATCTTGTAGACTTCGGAGCCCTGAGCGTCCTCGGCATAGCCGAACAGGGCGTGGTCGGGGCTGTGCTCGGTTGCCGAGACTTCCGAATAGGCCTTGCCCTCGGCCAGCTTGTTGCAGTCCAGCAGGATGATCTCGCCATCCTTTTTCCCGCGTGGGCGGCGGCAATAGAGCGGATGCTGGTCGCCGGTGTTGTAGCGGACGTAGTATTCCCACGGCCCGTCGGCGGCGGGGACGGAGCTGTCGTCCTCCTTGATGCGGCCCTTCATCTCCTCGAACATCTGCGCCTGCAGGGGCAGAGTGGAGGCCATCATGGCCTCGCGATAGGCGTTCTCGGCGGTCAGATGCTCCTTGACGTCGGCCTTGATCAGCGACGGATCGCGCAGCACGGCCTGCCAGTTGTCGTCCTTCATCCACTGATAGTCGTCGACGCGGACGCGGCCCAACTGTTCAATGCGGACGGGAACCTTCTTGGCGACGGGCGGCGTGGGTTTTGACATCGAGGCTCCGGTACTCTGGCGGGCAAGGGCGGGGGAGGCGGCGACCACGCCGACGGCGGCGGTCGAGGCGATCAGTTCACGGCGGTTCATGGCGTGGGCTTCCCCCTGAATATGATTTGAGCTGGACCTTGTGCCCGGCGACGCTCGGCGTCAAATGGCGGCATGATCATTCAGGATCTTCCGCCCGAACAACCCGCTGTCGTCGCCGCTCCGCCGCCCGAATGGGATCTGACGGTCGGCGTGATCAACGCCACTGTGCAATTGGATCAAGCCATCAGCGACGGCCAGAGGAAGGTCGGCACAGGTTTCCTTATCGCCGCGCCTCGGCCCGACGGCGCGCCGCGCGTGGTGCTGGTGACGGCGCGGCACGTGCTGGACGTCATGCCGGGCAATGAGGCGCGCATCGGTTGGCGCACGGCCGAGGCGGACGGCGCCTGGAAATTCACGCCGGAAAACCTGACGATCCGCGACGCGGTCGGCGCGCCGTTGTGGACCGCGCATCCGGAGCGTGACGTGGCGGTGATGGAGATCACGGCGCCGCCCGCCTTCGCCCAGGCGGCGATTCCCGCCGGATGGCTGGCTGACGCCGAGGCCTTCGATCGCTGGCGTATGGGGCCGGGGGATGAACTTTTGGCGCTGGGCTATCCGCATGGGCTGTCGGCCAACCGGGCGGGCTTTCCCATCCTGCGGCTGGGGCGGATCAGCTCCTGGCCGCTGACGCCGATTCGGCACTTCCCGATCTTCCTGCTGGATTTCGTGGTGGCTCAGGGGAACTCCGGAGGGCCGGTCTTCTGGACTCCGGCGGCGCGCCGCGTGCCGGGAGCGCCGGTTCCCGACCATCCCTTTATCGCCGGTGTGCTGGTGCAGGAGGTTCAGAGCGGCGGACAGGGTATTGACCTGGGCGTCGTGGCCCACGCCGACTATGTACGCGAGACCATCGCCTTGCTGGATCAGTCGACCGCTACGCCCGAAGCGCAGTCGAACGCCGCGCAGTAGCGGCGGCGCATTTCGTTTCTGATCGGGGCCGGGTCTTCCGGGCTGGCCCGGGTGACCTGAGCGTACCAAGCGTCCCAGCCGATCGGTTTCCGCGTCGGCAGATAGTCAACGCCGTGCAGCGCAAGGACGCGAGCGACCCCTGCGGCGTGCCAGGCTTTCTCAGCTTCAAGGTCGGGATATAGTTCGTCCATCCAGCCGCGCAGAAGCGCCGCCTTTTCGGGCGGCATCTCGTTGACCTTCCAATCCCGGATCGAGCGTTCGGCCGCAGAGCGGCTGCCGCCATAGAAGCTGTCGGTAAAGGCCTGGGCGGCCTGGATATGTTCTGGGCCTGGTTCGGGGCCCTCCCACGGTTGGCGCAGCGGTTCGTCGTCTTCGTCCAGGATGTCGAAGGGCAGTTCGATGCTGAAAGGGACGCCCGCAGGTTGGGCGACGCGCCCTCGGAACACGATCGCCAGGGCGGCCTGCTGAAAGCCCGCATCGGCCGGCTTTGCCGACATGGCCGCGCACCGGGACAGGGCGCCGTCTTCATTATTGACGCACTCGAGCGTGACGGTTCCGTTGATCCGCAAGTCTCTGGCCAAGGCTGGGTAGTCGGAACGTTTCACATCCGGCGGAGTCTCCCAATGTGCAGGTTCGACCAGCAGAGCCAAGGTCGCCAGAAGCGTAATCATGCGGGGAACTCCGGACTATTCAGGGGTGGCGACGGTTTCGGCCGTTGGCCCGCAATCGTAACGGGCGCAAAAACGGCGACGCAGTTCGACCATCGGTTCGCGAGGATGGAGATCGCGACTGGCCTCGTTCAACTGTGGAACCCAGGATTCAGTCCAGTCATCCGGCTGTTTGGGCGGCATAGCGTCCAGCCCGCGCACGGCCAGAACGCGCGCTGCGGCCAGAGCCCGTCGCTGACGCTCCGTCTCCAGGTTTCCAAACAGTTCGGCGATCCAGCCTTCGGTCGTTCGGCGCATCTCGGGCGGCATCTGATCCAGCCGCCAGTGGCGTCGCAGGCGGGCGACCGGTTCGACGCTGCGTCGGGCGTAGCGACGGCCGCTTTCCAACTGTGCGGCGTTGGGCGTCGGGCCGGACCAGGGGGACGGCGGTGCGTCGCTGAATGGCGAGCTATTGAACGGCACGCGGACCTTGAACACGCGCTCTTCGGGCGAAATGTCGGGCGGGGCGGGCGTCAATCGCGCCCGCTGGATCACGCGAACGGCCGCCTCGGCGAATCCCAGGCCATCGGGCCTTGCGCGCATGGTGGTGCAGGCGCTGGGCAGGCCTTCGGCCGTCGCCAGACAGTTCACTTCGGCCCAGCCGCTGATGTTCATGGCGGCGGCGAACGGCGGAAAGTCGTCTGACGTCGGCGTGGGGCGTGTGACCCAGGCGACAGGGGGATCGTGCGGTAGTTCGGCTTGGGGGGATGCTCCGAGGATGGTCGCCAGAGTGAGCGCCAGGATCATTTCCTTGCGTCTCCGCAGTCATAGGCTGCGCAGTAGCGGCGCTTCATTTCGGCGTCGATGGCCGTGAAGTCCGGCTCTCCGTAAGCCGCGCGAGCTTCAGTTTCGGTGATCTGAGGCGCTTCTGTTCCCAGGACGAAACGATCCATGGCTTCCTTGGCCCATAGTCGAGCCATACCGAGGGCCAAGGCCTCAGCCAGTTCCGCATCGGGCGGAAACAACTCTGTGGCCCATGCTTGGACGGCCGTTCGACGGCTTTCCGGCAATTCATCCAGCCCCAGACGCTCGGCGACAGACGGAATGCCGACGGCTTCGATGACTGCTCGGGCGTTGGCGAGTTGGGGAGCAGAAGGCTCCGGGCCGGTCCAGGGCGTTGTGGGAGGCGGGGCCGCGTCTTCTGGTTCTTCGAAATCGGCGGTGAAAGGCAGGCGAACCACGAACTTGGCCGGTGTCGCCACGCCGTTTACGCGGCGCGGCGTCAGACGATGGCGAAGAATGATGCGTTTGGCGGCGTCGCCGAAACCCAGTCCAGTCGGCCGCTCGTCCTTGACCAGGCAGTTTTCGGGGCTGCCTTGGGGCGTGACCATGCACTCTAGGCTGACAGAGCCGTTCACGCCCAGATAGGCGGCGAAGATGGGGTAGTCGTCGCCATCGACTTGGGGTGGAACAACCCAGGCCGGATTTTCGACGACGACGGGGAGCCGCTCAGGTCGGGCTTTGTCTTCGGCAAAGGCGGTCGCGCCTGACCCGACAATGATCGTGGCCAAGACTACCGCGCCGACTGCTCGATTCATACGAAAACGCCTCCCGCGCCTAGGTGGCACAGGAGGCGCTTTACGCTCAAGTCATAGAACGGCGATCAGCCCGCCAGCGCTTCGGCGTTCATGCGTTGCAGCAGGTCGCCGCCCTGTCCGACGGCGGCCAGGCGGCTGGAGACGTGGCCCAGCGCATTGGCGGCGTAGACTTCATAGAGATCCAGCTTGCCCTGCAACCACACGGCGTCGCCGTCATTGGCGTCCAGCTTCGCCTTGGCCGCCAGGGCGCCCTTGGCCAGCATCCAGCCGCCGACCACGTCGCCCATCAGTTTCAGATAGGCGTCAGCGCCCGCCAGAACGTCGGCGGCGCGGGCCGGGTCCGACTTGGCGTCCAGCAGCCACAGGGTCGCGTCCTCGACCGCCTCGATAGCGGTGGCGAAACGCTCGACAGGCTTGCCGGCATAGAGGCGGTCGATCTGGGCCAGCGTCGCCTTCATCTCGGCGATCAGGGCCTTGGCCGACTCGCCGCCGTCCATCGACAGCTTGCGGCCCACCAGATCCATCGCCTGAATGCCGTTTGTGCCTTCATAGATCGGGGTGATGCGGGCGTCGCGATAGTATTGGGCCGCGCCGGTTTCCTCGATGAAACCCATGCCGCCGTGGACCTGAACGCCCAGCGAAGCGACCTCGCAGCCGACGTCGGTGGACCAGGCCTTGGCGATCGGGGTGAACAGGTCTTCGCGGCCCTTCCAGACCTTGCGCTCTTCCTCGCTGGCGGCGTGGCGGGCCAGGTCGGCGGCGACGCCGGTCGACAGGCAGATGGCGCGCGCGGCGGCGACCTTGGCCTTCATCACCGACAGCATCCGGCGCACGTCGGGGTGATCGAAGATCGGGGCGTCCTTCTGGCCGGTCCAGACGCTGCGGCCCTGACGGCGTTCCAGCGCATAGGCCAGGGCGTGCTGATAGGCGCGTTCGGCGATGCCCACGCCTTCGACGCCGACGGCCAGGCGGGCGGCGTTCATCATGACGAACATATGGGCCAGGCCCTGGTTCGGCTGTCCGACCAGTTCGGCGCGGGCGCCCTCATAGCTCATGACGCAGGTGGGCGAGGCGTGGATGCCCAGCTTGTGCTCGACGCCGACCGGGCGGAAGGCGTTGCGCTCGCCCAGAGAACCATCGGCGTTGACGGCGAACTTGGGCGTCAGGAACAGGCTGATGCCCTTGGGCCCGGCAGGCGCGTCGGGCAGGCGGGCCAGCACCAGATGGACGATGTTGTCCGTGGCGTCGTGGTCGCCCCAGGTGATGAAGATCTTCTGGCCGGTCAGGGCGTATGTGCCGTCGCCGTTGGGAACCGCCGTCGCCGTCAGGGCGCCCAGGTCAGACCCCGCGTGCGGTTCGGTCAGCACCATGGCGCCGGTCCATTCGCCGCTGACCAGCTTGGGCAGATAGGTGGCCTTCTGATGTTCGTTGCCGACCTGCTCCAGCGCCTCGATCGAGGCCAGCGACAGCATGGGGCACAGGCCGAAGGCCATGTTGGCGGCGTGGACGGTCTCATAGGCCGCCAGCTCCAGCGCCTTGGGCAGGGCCTGTCCGCCGGCCTCGACCGAGGCGGTCAGGCTGGTCCAGCCGCCCGCCGCGAACTGCTGATAGGCGTCGGCGAAGCCGGGGGCGGCCGTCACGGCGTCGTTGGCGTATTTAGCGCCGGCCAGATCGCCGGGGCGGTTCAGCGGGGCCAGCACCTCTTCTGAAAACTGACCGGCGGCGTCCAGCACGGCCGAGGCGACGTCGGCGTCGTAATCGGGAAAGGCGCCGGTCGCCGCCACCTGGCCGATCCCGGCCACGGCGTCGAGGGCGAAGGCGATGTCACGGACGGGGGCGCGGTAGCTCATCGGTTATCCTCAGAAAGACGTTGCGCTTCTGTCGGCCGCCACGTCGCCGGGCGCAAGCCTGCTTGGACTTTGGTCGAGATTCCGCGCACTGTACGCGCCTGTTTGAACGGCTGACGCCGCGTAAGGAAAGGCCGACCGTGCCCGCCGACCGACCCGCTAGAGGCGACAGCCCCGAAATCGCCGCCGAGGCGTTGAAAACGGGGCGTTTGGTCATCCTGCCGACCGAGACGGTCTATGGTCTGGCGGCCGACGCCTCCAACCCGCAAGCGGTGGCGCGAATCTTCGAGGCCAAGGGTCGGCCGCGCTTCAATCCCCTGATCGCTCATGTCGCCAACGCCGTGGACGCCGAGGCGATCGCCGTGTTCGACGCCAAGGCGCGCGCGCTGGCCGAGGCCTTCTGGCCGGGGCCGTTGACCATTGTGGCCCCGGTGCGCGATCGCGAGCGGGTGTGTGATCTGGCGCGGGCGGGGCTGGACAGCGTGGCCGTGCGCGTGCCGGGCCATCCGCGCGCGCGGGCGGTCATCGGGGCCTTCGGCGGGCCGGTTGTCGCGCCGTCGGCCAACCGTTCGGGGCGGCCCAGCCCGACGACCTTCACCGACGCTATGGAAGAGACGGGTCATGCCGTGGGCGCCGCCGTCGATGGCGGCCCCTGCGCTGTGGGGGTGGAAAGCACCGTCGTCTCGGTGCTGGACGGTCAGGTCGCCCTGCTGCGTCCCGGTTCCGTCACGCGCGAAGAGATCGAGGCGGTCGCCGGGCCGCTGGCCGAAAGCGGGCAGGGGCACCGTTCGCCCGGCCGTCTGGCCCTGCATTATGCGCCCGACGCTCCGGTCCGGATTGAGGCGGACGGGGCGAGGGACGGCGAAATCCTGCTGGGTTTCGGCGCGGGCGTCGGCGATCCGCGCTGGAGCCTCAGCCCGAGCGGCGACTTGCGCGAGGCTGCGGCCAATCTGTTCCGCTTGCTGCGTGAGGCGGATCGCTCAAAGCCTTCCGGGATCGCGGTGTCGCCCATTCCGGCGAAGGGGCTGGGCGAGGCGATCAACGACCGCCTGCGTCGCGCGGCGGGCTTCGTCGGCTAGAGGAACCGCGCCTTTACATCCACGCTTGACGCCTTGCCGACCTTGGGCAGGCAGGTCTCAAGCCAGGTGTCGGCCGCTGTCCGGCCGTGCTGTTTCAACTCGTTCAGATAGCTCCACTCCGTGTCGAATTTGGAGTGAAGCGACTGGCCTCCCAGCCATTCGTCGGCCTCGATGACGTGGATGCGGATGCCGCGTCGACGGTCTTCGCCGGGCTTCAGCTTGCCCTCGGCGATCAGATCCTGAACGAAGGCGACGGCTCTCAGTTCGGCGACCAGCGGGGCGTTGAAGACGATCTCGTTCAGACGGTCGTTGATGTCGCCCGCCTCGCGCGGCGTCTCGTCACGCTGGAACGGATTGAGCGGCAGCAGCAGAATATCGTCCGGCGTGTCCGTATAGAACAGCGGCCACAACGCCGGATTGGCCAGGTATCCGCCGTCCCAATAAGGCTCGCCCTCGATCTCTACCGCCTGAAACAACTGGGGCAGGCAGGCCGAAGCCAGCAGCACCTCAGGCGCCATTTCCTCGGACTTGAAGATGCGCGAACGGCCCGCACGCACCGCCGTCGTCGAGACGAACATCTGGATGGATGAGGCGCGCAGGGCCTCGAAATCCACTGCCGTCTCCAGCACCCGGCGCAGCGGGTTCAGGTTGAACGGGTTGAAGGAATAGGGGCTCATCGACAGGGCCAGCGTCTGCCCCGCCTGCCACATCGGCGTGCCCTTCAACCAGTCAGGCGTCAGGGCCTTGGACCAGACGGCGCTGTCGCCGAAGACGTTGCGTCCGCCGGACTGGTTCACTTCGCGCCACAGGGTGTCCAGCGCCTCGCGCCCGCCTTCGGCGCCGCCGCGTTCCAGTCCGGTGATCAGGGCGGCGGCGTTCATCGCTCCGGCCGAGGCGGCTGTGGCCGCGCGCACGTCCAACACATCGGCCTCAAGCAGCCGGTCCAGCACGCCCCATTGAAAGGCGCCGTGCGCTCCACCGCCCTGCAGGGCCAGACAGACAGGTTTGCGTTTAGCCATCAGCCTCTCCGTCTTTCGGCCCGTGCGGGCGCCATCAAGGCTATTGGGCCGTCCAGCCGCCGTCGACGGAGAAGTGGGCGCCGTTGGCCGAGGCGCCGAGATCCGACGCCAGATAGAGGAAGATGCCCGCCAGTTCGTCGGTCGTGACGAAGCGCTTGGTCGGCTGGGAGCCGAGAATGACGTTCTTCATCACGTCTTCCTCACTCATGTTGCGGGTGCGGGCCTGATCCTGAATCTGCTTGGCGACGATCGGCGTCTCGACGAAGCCGGGGCAGATGGCGTTGCAGGTGATGTTGTCCTGGGCCAGCTCCAGCGCCACCGTCTTGGTGAAGCCGATCACGCCATGCTTGGCGGCGACATAGGCGGACTTGAACGGGCTGGCGACCAAGCCGTGCGCCGAGGCGACGTTGATGATCCGGCCGCGACCCTGGGCCTTCATGATCGGGATAGCCGCCTTGGTGGCGTAGAAAGTCGAGGACAGGTTGATGGCGATGATCTTTTCCCACGCATCGGCGGGGAAGTTCTCGACCGCTTCGACGTGCTGGATGCCCGCGTTGTTGACCAGGATGTCGAGGCGGCCCAACTCGCGCTGCGCCGTGGCGATCATGTCCTCGATCTGATCCGGTTGGGTCATGTCCGCGGGGTGATAAAGGACGCGCACGCCGGTTTCGGCAGCCAGGTCCGCGCGTGTCTTCTCGATGGCCTCGGCGTCGCCCAGGCCGTTCAGCATCACGTCGCCGCCGCATAGGGCCACGGCCCGCGCAAACGCCAGACCGATACCCGAGGTCGAGCCGGTGACGACCGCGACGCGGCCTTTGAGATCGTTCATCGCGAACATGACAGAAGGAACCCGTGGAAGATGTTGCTGCAACGCAACCTAACCGCAGTCGTTCAATCTGGCGATCAGGAATTTCCTCCCCTGATGAATATCCAGTCTGTGTCCGTCGAAAGATTCTTGTCGAAGCGATAGCCGTCACGATCGAAGGCTTTCAGATCCTCGACCTTCTCCAGCCTATTCTCGATGGCGAAGCGGGCCATGCCGCCGCGGGCCTTCTTGGCGTAGAAGGAGATGATGCGGGCCTCGCCGTCCTTCTTCTCCTTGAAGTGGGGGGTCACGACCGGCAGCTTCAACGCCCGCGCATCGACCGCGCCGAAATATTCGTGGCTGGCCAGGTTCACCAACGTCTGCTCGGCCAGTTTTCCGGCGTCTTCGTTCAGGCGCAGCGAAATCCGCTCGCCCCAGAAGTCGTACAGGGTGGCGCCGCGCTTGGTCTTCAGACGGATGCCCATTTCCAGCCGATAAGGCTGAATCGCATCCAGCGGCCGCAGCAGACCATAGAAACCCGACAGGATGCGCAGGTGATCCTGCGCCCAGTTCAGGTCGTCGACCGACAGTGTGCGCGCCGACAGCCCGTCATAGACATCGCCGGCGAAGGCGAAGACGGCCTGGAGCGCGCCTTCCGACGCATCATTGTCGAAGGCCTGAAAGCGCTGATAGTTCAACTCGGCCAGGGCGTCGGAAATGGACATCAAGCGGCGTAGGTCCGCACGGCTGAGTTCGCGCGTCACCTTGGCCAGTTCGGCGGTCTCATCGGCGCATCGCCTCGGCGTCACGGGGGCGTCGATGGCGGGCGGATTGAAGTCCAGCTTTTTGGCCGGGGACAGGACGATCAACAAGACGATCGACTCCGTATGCGTCTCAAGAGCGGGCCTCATAGGCCGCTTCCACGAGGTTTTGAACCGCGAGAAACGTCACATACGGTCGCAAGCCCTCAAAAAAGAACCGCTGGATTCATGATCCGCTGCGGATCGATGGCCCGACGGATCGCCTGCATCGTGGCGACCTCAAGCGGCGATTTATAGCGACGGGCCTCATCGGTTTTCAGCCGCCCCAGCCCGTGTTCAGCCGAAATCGAGCCGTCATAGCGAGCGACCACATCGTGGATGACCTCGGACCCTTCCATCCAGCGCGCGATGAAGGCGGCCACGTCCTCACCCACGCCGGGGATCACATCATAGTGAAGATTGCCGTCGCCGACGTGGCCGAAGACCGACACCCGGCAGCCGGGATGGAATTTTTCAACCGCCGCCGTCGCCTCGTCGATGAAGTCCGCGATTCGCGAGACGGGAACCGAGACGTCGTGTTTCCATCCGCCGCCTTTGGGCTTGAGGGCGGCCGAATGCTCTTCGCGCAGACGCCAGAATTCAGCCTTCTGGGCGTCGTTCTGGGCGATGGCGGCGTCGACCATCAGGCCTTCCTCGAAGGCGGCGGTCAGCAGGCGCTCCATCGCCGCCTCGGCGCCGTCCGGCTCGCCCGAGGTCAGTTCTATCAGCACATACCAGGGCGGCGTGGTTTCCAGCGGTTCGCGCGTGTCGGGGATGTTCTTCAGCACCAGGCTAATGCCCAGCCGCTTCATCAACTCGAAGGCCTCGACCCCGCCGCCGGTCTCGGCCTTGGCGCGGGCCAGCAGCACGACCGCGTCGTGGTGGCTCTCCAGCCCGACGATGGCCGTGGCGCGGCTGCGCATGATGGGAAACAGCTTCAGCGTCGCGGCCGTGACGACGCCCAGCGTGCCTTCGGCGCCGATGAACATCTGCTTCAGATCATAGCCGGTGTTGTCCTTGCGCAGTCGCTTCAGGCCGTTGAACACCTGACCATCGGGCATGACCGCTTCGATGCCCAGCACCAGGTCGCGCATCATGCCGTAGCGCAGGACGGCGGTGCCCCCCGCATTGGTCGAGATGACGCCGCCGATGGTGGCCGAGCCCTCGGCCGCGAGGCTGAGGGGAAAGAAGCGGTCCTTTTCCTTCGCCAGTTCCTGCGCCTCCAGCAGGGTCACGCCCGCCTCGACCGTCATGGCGTCGTCCAGCGGCGTCACGTCGCGCACCGTCCGCAACTTGCGCGTGGACAGCAGGACCTCGCCATAGGGAATTTGACCGCCGACCAGGCCCGTGCCGCCGCCCTGCGTCACTATGGCTGTGCCGTGACGGGCGCAGATCTCGACGGCGCGGGCGACTTCCTCGGTCGTGCGCGGTTGCAGCAGCAGAGGCGTCTCGCCGGTCCAGCGGCCGCGCCATTCGGTCAGCCACGGCGCCATCTCGGCGGCGTCTTGCGTCCAGGCGCCGGGCAGGGCGGCCTTCAGTTCAGCGAGGGATTCTGGCGTCGGGAGGGTCATATCGGCCTTGTGGCAAAAGGCGGCACGTGGTGGAAGCGCAAAACCATGCCTTCTGGCGGTCAATTTGGGGGCAAAACATGATTCCGACACCGGCTGTGGGCGTAGTGTGCCTGAAAGGCGACGAAGTTCTGTTGATCCGTCGCGGCACGGCGCCGCGCGTGGGCGAGTGGAGCCTGCCCGGCGGCCGCTTGGAGCTAGGTGAGCGCCTAGGCGCCGCCGCTCTTCGCGAACTGCGAGAGGAGACAGGCGTTGAGGCGGATCTGATCGGCCTGATTGATGTTGTGGATGGGCTGTTTCCAGAGGCGGGGCGACATTATGTCCTGATCGACTACGCCGCGCGTTGGACGTCGGGCGTGGTCGTTGCGGGCGATGACGCCGCCGATGCAGGCTTTTTCCCGCTCGAGACGGCCCTGACCATGGTCGACTGGGAAGAGACGCGACGCATCATTCGTATGGCGCGGCGAATGGCTGACGCGGATGTCATGCTGACGGAACCGGATTCTGTGGCGTGACACACCCTGGGCGGCTAAGCTCTTTCTCCAACCGGAGAGTCTAATGAATTTTTCGCTGATTTTCTTTGTGATGTTCGCAGTCTTTGCGATCATTTTCCTGTTCAGCGTGATCAAGATCGTGCCGCAAGGCCGTGAATTCACGGTGGAACGGTTCGGCAAATACACCAAGACCCTGACGCCAGGCATCCATATCCTGACCCCGTTCGTCGAGCGCATCGGCCGCCGCATGAACATGATGGAGCAGGTGTTGGACGTGCCGACCCAGGAGGTCATCACCCGCGACAACGCCATGGTGAAGGTCGACGGCATCGTCTTCATTCAGGTGATGGACGCGGCCAAGGCGGCCTATCGCGTCGACGACCTGACCTACGCCATCGCCCAACTGTGCATGACCAATCTGCGGACCGTGGTCGGCTCAATGGAGCTGGACGAGGTGCTGAGCCAGCGCGACAGCATCAACACCCGCCTGCTGCACGTCATCGACGCCGCGACCGAGCCGTGGGGCATCAAGGCCAACCGCATCGAGATCAAGGATCTGACGCCGCCGGTGGACATCACCAACGCCATGGCCCGTCAGATGAAGGCCGAGCGCGAGCGCCGCGCCGTCATCACCGAGGCGGACGGCGAGAAGCAGGCCGCCATCGCCCGCGCCGAGGGCGCCAAGCAGGCCGCGATCTTGGAAGCTGAAGGCCGTCGCGAGGCCGCCTTCCGCGACGCCGAGGCCCGCGAGCGTGAAGCCGAGGCTGAAGCCAAGGCCACCGCCATGGTGTCGGAGGCGATCGCCCGCGGCGACGTCAACGCCATCAACTACTTCGTGGCCCAGAAGTATGTGGAGGCCTTCGCCGAGCTGGCCCGCAGCCCGCAGCAGAAGACGGTCATCGTGCCGTCGGAAATGGGCGCCCTGGTCGGCACCATTGCGGGCGTCGGCGAACTGGTCGGCCTGGCCAAGGAGCAGCAGCAGGTCCGCACGGACGCGCGTCAGGCCGCGCCGCGCGCCGCGCCGCGCCGTTCGGGCGGCGCCGTGCCGACGACGGAGTAGGACATGGACTGGTTCGTCTCCCTCTACGCCTCGCAGCCGTTCTGGCTATGGCTGGCGATCGGCGTCGTCCTTTTGGGCATAGAGGCGGCGGCTTCGACCGAGTGGCTGCTGTGGCCGGCGGTGTCGGCGGGGCTGACGGCCCTGCTGTCCGCCCTGGCGCCGCAACTGGGTCTGCCGGTCGAGATCGGCGTCTTCGCGGCGCTGACGGTGGCCTCAACCGTCCTGTCGCGTCGTCTGATCAAGCGGGTGAACCCCAAGGATCAGCCCGACATCAATGATCGCGACATCCGTCTGGTCGGCGAGCGCGCTCGGGTGGTCGAGGCTTTTGTCGGCGGGCGCGGCCGGGTCTTCGTATCGGGATCGGAATGGCCGGCTGAGATCGAAGGCGCTTCGCCCCTGGCGGGCGAGAGCGTCATCATCGAATCGGTGTCGGGGCCTCTGCTGAAGGTGCGGGCGCTCTAGCGTCCGCGCATTTCCGCCACGCCGCGATTGGCCAGGCCGTCGGCGCGTTCGTTCAGGGCGTGGCCGGCGTGGCCTTTCACCCAGTGCCATTTGACCTCGTGGCGGTTGCGGGCCTCGTCCAGGCGCCGCCACAGGTCTTCATTCTTGACCGGCTTCTTGTCGGCTGTCTTCCAGCCGCGCGCTTTCCAGCCGCGGATCCATTCGGTCACGCCTTGCATGACGTATTTGCTGTCGGTGTGCAGGTCGACGCGGCAGGGACGCTTCAACGCCTCCAAAGCCATGATCGCGGCCATCAGCTCCATGCGGTTGTTGGTCGTCAGGGACTCGCCGCCCCAGAGTTCCTTCTCGTGACCTCCGCCGGTTTGCAGGATCGCCCCCCAGCCGCCGGGGCCGGGATTGCCTTTGCAGGCGCCGTCGGTGTGGATGATGACGTGATCGTTGAGACTCATGGCCGCGATGCGTACAGCGTCCCTTGGCGCGTCGCCATCACTCAGCCTATATGACGCACAACAATCAGTCGGTGGGGCCGCGTCTCGGTGAGTCCCCTTGAGGAGGTATCGCCATGGGCTCCATGAGCATCTGGCATTGGGCCATCGTCGTCGTCGTCGTGCTGGTCCTGTTCGGCGGTCGCGGCAAGCTGTCGGGCATCATGGGCGACGCCGCCAAGGGCATTCGCGCCTTCAAGGACGGCCTGAAGGACGACACGGGCGCCAAGGACAAGGAAGCTCCGGGCGCCTTGCCGCGCACGGACGCCGAAAAAGAAGAACTGAACCGCTGATCCTCGCCGGAAGACGCTGAATCATGGGTGGTCTTGGCCCCGGAATCGGCGGGTTCGAAATCCTTGTCATCGGTCTGGTGGCCCTGCTTGTCGTGGGGCCCAAGGACTTGCCCATGCTCATGCGCCGGGTCGGCCAGTTCGTCGGCAAGGCGCGCGGCATGGCCAATGAGTTTCGCGCCAGCTTCGACGAAATGGCGCGCCAGTCCGAGCTGGACGACCTTCGCAAGGAGGTCGAGGCGTTGCGGTCGGGGCAGGGGATGTACGCCCTGGGCGCCGAGGCGGACGAAGCCTTCAAGGACATTCGCAAGGAGCTGGAGGCGCCGATCGAAGCGCCGGCCGTCCCTGCGCCCGCCGTGCCGGTCGCGGACGAGGCCCCTCAGCCAGTGGCCACGGGCGTCGATGAATGGCCGGATATTGCTTCGGACGCCGTTGCGCCTGAACCTGCGCCCAAACCCGTCGCCAAGCCGCGCGCCAAGAAGGCGGCCGCCGCCCCTGCCGACGGCGCCAAGACCAAGGCGCGCAAGCCGGCCGCCAAGGCTGGGCTGAAAGCTGACGCCGCTCGTCCCAAGGTCACGCGCACCAAGAAGGTTGATCTATGAGTCGCGCTGAACACGACGAAGCCGAGATCGAGGCTTCCCGCGCGCCCCTGATGGATCACCTGATCGAGTTGCGTTCGCGGCTGATGATCTGCGTGGTCGCCTTTGTCATCGCTTTCATCGGCTGTTTCGCCTTTTCCGAGACCCTCTATCTGTTCCTGGTGAAGCCCTATGTGGTCTCGGCCGCCTTCCACCAGACGGTAGGGGCTCACGGCCATGTGTCGCCGTTCAGTCTGATCCTGGGCACGGCCGGGTTGATCCCCGTGCCGGATGTGGATCACAACAGCGTAAAGCTGATCTACACCGCGCCGCTGGAGATCCTGTTCACCAAGATGAAGCTGGCTGGGCTGGGCGCCGTCATTGTGGCCTTTCCGGTGCTGGCTTGGCAGCTGTACCGCTTCGTCGCGCCGGGCCTGTATCGCAACGAGAAGGGCGCCTTCCTGCCCTTCCTGATCGCCGCGCCGGTGCTGTTCCTGCTGGGCGCGGCCCTCGTCTATTACGTCATGCTGCCGTTCGTGATGTGGTTCTCGCTGAGCCAGCAGATCATCGGCGAGGGCGTGGCGGCCGAACTTCTGCCTAAGGTGTCGGACTATCTGAACCTGGTCACGGCGTTGATCCTGGCCTTCGGCCTGTGCTTCCAGTTGCCGGTCGTGATGACCCTGCTGGGGCTGGCAGGCCTGATCAACAGCCAGATGATGGCCAAGGGGCGTCGTTACGCCATCGTCGCCGTGGTCGTGGTCGCCGCCGTTGTGACGCCGCCGGACCCCATCAGTCAACTGATGTTGGCCGTGCCGATGGTCCTGCTCTATGAGGTCTCCATCTGGTGCGTTCGCATCATCGAACTGCGCCGCAAGAAGGCCGATGCCGCTGACGGGCTGGCGGTCTGACGGTTTCGGAGCAGCGCTCCTGGGCGGCTCTTCCTGATCGACAAGACAACACGAAAAAGCCCCGGACGGCGAACCGTCCGGGGCTTCTTGTTTCGGACTGATCCGGGGATCAGCAGCTGTAGTACATGTCGAACTCGACCGGGTGCGGGTGCAGTTGCAGCCGGGCGACCTCTTCCTGCTTCAGCGTGATGTAGGCGTCGATGAAGTCGTCATCCATGACGCCGCCCTTCTTGAGGAAGGCGCGGTCGGCGTCGAGCGCCTCAAGGGCTTCCTTCAGCGAGCCAGCGACTTCCGGGATCGAGTGACGCTCTTCCGGCGGCAGGTCGTACAGGTTCTTGTCGGCGGCCGCGCCCGGATCGATGCGGTTCTCGATGCCGTCCAGGCCCGCCATCAGTAGAGCCACGAACGTCAGATAGGGGTTGCCCATCGGATCGGGGAAGCGGGCTTCCAGGCGCTTGGCCTTGGGCGAGGTGACGTGCGGGATGCGGATCGAGGCCGAGCGGTTGCTGGCCGAATAGGCCAGCTTCACCGGCGCCTCATAGCCCGGCACCAGACGCTTGTAGGAGTTGGTGGTCGAGTTGGCGAAGGCGTTGATGGCCTTGGCGTGCTTGATGACGCCGCCGATGTACCACAGGCATTCCTGCGACAGGCCGGCGTACTGGTCGCCGGCGAACTGGGGCTTGCCGTCCTTCCAGATCGACATGTGGACGTGCATGCCCGAGCCGTTGTCGCCGAACATCGGCTTGGCCATGAAGGTCGCCGACTTGCCATAGGCGTGGGCGACGTTGTGGATCACGTACTTATACAGCTGCATCCGGTCGGCCATGGTCAGCAGGTCGCTGAACTTCAGGCCCAGCTCGTGCTGAGCCGGGGCGACTTCGTGGTGGTGCTTCTCGGGGTCAAGGCCGAGATCCCGCATAACCGCCAGCATCTCGCCGCGCAGATCCTGGCCGGAATCGACCGGGTTGACCGGGAAGTAGCCGCCCTTGGTCGACGGACGGTGGCCCAGATTGCCCTCGGCGTATTCGGCGCCCGTGTTGGCCGGCAGCTCGCTGGAGTCGAAGCTGTAGCGGGTGTCGTGCGGCGCGGTGTTCCAGCGCACATCGTCAAAGACGAAGAACTCGGCTTCCGGGCCGAAGAAGACGGTGTCGCCCACACCCGACGACTGGACATAGGCCAGGGCCTTCTTGGCCATCGACCGGCTGTCGCGGTTGTAAGGCTCGGCCGTGTCCGGGTTCAGGACGTCGCAGAACAGGAACAGGGTCGTCTGCTGATAGAACGGGTCGATATAGGCGCTCGACAGGTCCGGCTTCAGCAGCATGTCGGACTCATTGATGGCTTTCCAGCCCGCGATCGACGAGCCGTCGAACATGGTGCCTTCTTCCAGAAAGTCCTCGTCCACCATGCCGATGTCGAAGGTCACGTGGTGGACGCGGCCGCGCGTGTCGGTGAAGCGAAGGTCGACGTACTGGACGTCCTTGTCCTTGATCTCTTGCAGGATCTTGTTGGCGGCGCTCATGGGGGGAGGTCCTGTAGCTGGGGAATTGAAATCGGCCGCCCCGAGAGGCGGCCGTCAGACTAGATGGCTTGGGCGCCGGTTTCGCCCGTGCGGATGCGGATGACGTCTTCGAGGGTGGTGATGAAGATCTTGCCGTCCCCGATCTTGCCGGTGCGGGCGGCGTTCTGAATCGTCTCGACCACGGCAGGGGCCAGGTCATCAGCCACCACGACCTCGATCTTGATCTTGGGCAGGAAGTCGATGACGTACTCGGCGCCGCGATAGAGTTCCGAATGGCCCTTCTGGCGGCCATATCCCTTGGCCTCCAGCACGGTCATGCCCTGCACTCCGATGTCCTGGAGAGCGTCTTTCACTTCATCCAGCTTGAACGGCTTGATGACGGCTTCAATCTTCTTCATGGCGGATCCCGAGCCGGCTCCTTTGTTGGTCCGACGCTCGGGTGGTAAAGGGACATTGCATTGCACAATATGGCAAGCGATTTTCGTCCGTTGAGGCCATCCGTGAACGGAAATCCACATGAAGTCGCATAACGACCCCGGCGAATGGCGCGATCGCCTGCCTTGGCCTGCCACTGAGACCCACAAGCACATGCGCGGCCGTCTGGGCGTGGTGTCGGGCGGCGCGCTGTCGACCGGCGCGGCGCGACTGGCGGCGCGGGCCGGGCTGCGAGGCGGTGCAGGGCTGGTGAAGGTCTTCTGCCCGCCGGACGCCGCCGTGGTTCTGGCGCCCAGCCTGGAGGCCGTGATGCTGGCCGCCTTCACTGGGCCTGAGCAGCTTCAGGCCTTGGCGGAGCCGATGGACGCCGTCGTCATGGGGCCTGCGGCAGGATTGACCGACGCCACGGCGCACAACCTGATGGCTCTGGCGCGGACGGGGGCGGCCCTGATCGTGGATGCGGACGCCCTGACCCTGTTTCAGGATCGACCTCAGGAGCTGTTCGCCCTGCTGGATCGCGACGACGTCCTGACCCCGCATGAGGGAGAGTTTGAACGCCTGTTCCCGGGGCTTTTGGCCGCGGCGGGACGTGAGGCGGCGGCGATGGAGGCCGCGCGTCGCGCGGGGGCCGTCGTGGTGCTGAAAGGGGCCGCAACCGTCATTGCGGCCCATGACGGGCGCTGCACGGTCAGCACGCATGCCCCCCCCTGGTTGGCGACGGCGGGCAGCGGCGATGTTTTGGCAGGCCTGATCGGCGCCCTTGTCGCCCAGCATATGGACAGCTTCGACGCCACCTGCGCGGCGGCGTGGATACATGGCGATGCGGCGCGGCGTTTCGGGCCTGGGTTGATCTCCGAGGACTTGCCCGACTTGATCCCGGTCGTCCTGCGCGGATTGGCTGAAACCTGAGCGACAGGGGCCGGAGCGCGCGTTCTAGCTGGACAATAGCCAGCACCGCCTGCATGACGTCGGTATGCAAGAACGGCGGTCTTCAAAGCTCAAGGCGCTGGGGCTGGTCACCCTGGTCATCGTGTCGCCGTTAGCTGCGGCCATGGCGGCCTTTGCGTTTTCGAACTGGCATGCGGGCGTTGTCGGCGGCGCCTTCGCCGTCGCGGGGTTGACGACAGGATTTCTGATGCGCCTGCCGCACGTCCAGGCGGCGCTGCGTCTTCTTCTGCCTCAGCCGGTCGAGTGAGACGTCGTTTTCAGGAAAGGACCATGGTGCGGATGAGAGGACTCGAACCTCCACGCCTCGCGGCGCCAGAACCTAAATCTGGTGCGTCTACCAGTTCCGCCACATCCGCATAGGTTCGCTTGAGGCTGTAGGCGAGGGCGGTGATTTGGGCAATCCCGCTGGATATGAAAAAGGCTCCGGATCGCTCCGGAGCCTTCTCATTATCGGGTCTGCCGCGCTTCGCGCCGCTTTAGGCCGAAGGACTGACCGTGATCAGTCCTTCTTGTTGTCGACGCCGTGGCCGAGAGCCTCGACCGCCGATTCCAGGGTCGTGTCCTCGGTGATGTCGATGCCCTTGGCCAGCTTCGAATGGGCGAAGCCGTACAGGCCGTAGATCAGGGCGCCGACCAGGGCGTAGACGCCCAGGATGGTCAGCGGCAGCGGATTGTCGTTCAGAGCGTGCGTCACCATCGGGATGAAGTTGAACGACGCCAGGGTCAGACAGGCCAGGATGCCCAGAACGGCCGTGACCATGCCGCCCGGCACCTTGAACGGACGCTCCATCTCCGGGTGCTTGATACGCAGGACGATGACCGACAGGCAGACGATGGCGAAGGCCGTCGCCGTGCCCAGCGACACCAGGTCGCCCAGGATCGAGATGGGCAGGAAGGACGCCGCAATGGCGATGACGATGCCCAGCAGGATGGTCCCGATCCACGGGGTGCGGAACTTCGGGTGCACCAGGGCGAACGCCTTGGGCAGCAAGCCGTCGCGCGCCATGGTGTAGAAGATGCGCGTCTGGCCATAGCACAGCACCAGCATGACCGAGGATAGGCCGGTGATGGCGCCGATCTTGATCAGGAAGGCGATCAGGTTCAGTTGCCCGCTCGGCGCGCCGGCCAGCGGCACATTGGCCCATTCCAGGCCCATGCGGTCGATGGCGACGGCGATCGGCGCCGGCGAGGCCAGCTCCAGGTAGGGGACGACGCCGGTCATGACGGCGGCCACGACCATGTAGATCAGGGTGCAGACGAACAGGGCGCCCAGGATGCCGATCGGCACGTCCTTCGACGGGTTCTTGGCCTCGGCGGCGGCGGTCGAAACCGCTTCAAAGCCGACGTAGGCGAAGAAGATGATCGAGGCGCCGCGGAAAATGCCGCCCACGCCGAACTGGTCCCAGCTTTCGCCTTGCGGCGGGATGAAGGGATCCCAGTTGGCCGGGTTGATGTACTGCAGGCCTACGGCGATGAAGGTCAGCAGGACGATGATCTTGATGACGACGATGGCGTTGTTGATGTTCGCCGATTCCGACACGCCCAGCACCAGCAGGCCGCAGACGGCGGCGATGCCGACGGCCGCGACCAGATTGAAGGTGCCCGTCAGCGGGAAGCCTGCATTGTCGCCCGAGGCGACGTACTGGATCAGAGGGGTGGCCCACTGAGGCCCTTCGCCGCCTGGATAGGTTATTGTCGGGAACAGACTAGCGCTTAGGCCGAAGTCGTTCAGGATAGACACCACATAGCCGGACCAGCCCACCGCCACGGTCGAGGCCGCGACGCCGTATTCCAGCACTAGCAGCCAGCCCATGACCCAGGCGAAGACCTCGCCCAGGGTGCCGTAGGCGTAGGTGTAGGCCGAACCCGACACCGGCATGGTCGACGCCAGTTCAGCGTAGCACAGGCCCGCCAGGGCGCAGGCGATGCCGGCGATGACGAAGGAGAACATGATGGCCGGACCGGCGTGGGCCGAGGCCACCTGACCCGTCAGAACGAAGATGCCGGCGCCGATGATGGCCCCGATGCCCAGGCTCATCAGATTCAGCGGGCCGAGAGTTCGTTTCAGCTCGCTTTTGGCGGCTTCCTTCTGAATCTGGGCGATGGATTTTTTAAGAAATAGCCGGTTTCCGGCAGGCTTTACGCCATCTGCAGACATGCAGGTGCGCCCCCAACTTATGCGACGACCCCTCCCGGGTCGCCTTCTTGGGCGGGGACGCTAGCCATCTGAACGCTCAGGCGCAACGCGGTTTACGAAGGATGACGCGTCGACGACGCTTTCGTGAACCCCGTCGAAGGCGCTACAGGCCGGTAATGTTGCCGATTCACGCCGTTCTTGAGCCGCTGAAGGCGGCCCTGGCCCAGACCCACGCCGTCGTCCTGGCCGCGCCGCCGGGCGCGGGCAAGACCACGGTCGTGCCCTTGGCCTTGCTGGATCAGCCGTGGCTAGGCGAAGGCAAGGTCTTGGTGCTGGAGCCGCGACGACTGGCCGCGCGCGCCGCAGCCGACCGCATGGCCGCCTCTCTGGGTCAGAAGGCTGGCGGAACCGTCGGATATCGCACCCGCCTGCAGAGTCGGATCGGCTCGGAAACCCGAATCGAGGTGGTCACCGAGGGCGTCTTCACGCGGATGATTCTCGACGACCCTGCGCTGGAAGGCGTGGGCGCCGTTCTGTTCGACGAATTCCACGAACGCAGCCTGGATGCCGACCTGGGCCTCGCCCTGGCGCGCGAGAGCCAGTCGGTGTTGCGCGACGACCTGCGCCTGCTGGTCATGTCGGCCACGCTGGACATCGTGGGCGTGTCGCGCCTGCTGGAAGACGCGCCCGTCATCGAGGCCGAGGGGCGGATGTTCCCGGTCGAGACCCGCTACCTGGGCCGAAACCCGGTCGAGCGGCTCGAGGACGCCATGGCCAAGGCCGTGATCCAGGCCTTGCACGATGAGACCGGCTCCATCCTGGCGTTCCTGCCGGGGCAGGGCGAAATCCACCGGGTCGTTCAACGGCTGAATGATCGTCTGCGCGATCCGACCGTCGATGTCGTCGCCCTCTATGGCGCACTGGACAAGGGCGAGCAGGACCGCGCCATCGAGCCTGCGGCGCCCGGCCGCCGCAAGGTGGTGCTGGCGACCTCGGTGGCCGAGACGAGTCTGACCATTGAGGGCGTGCGCGTGGTCATCGATGGGGGTCTGTCGCGCGTGCCGCGATTCGATCCGTCCAGCGGCCTGACGCGACTGGCTACGGTCAAGGTCAGCAAGTCGTCGGCTGAGCAGCGCCGGGGCCGCGCGGGCCGGGTCGAACCCGGCGTTTGCTATCGCCTGTGGGACCAGGAGCAGACGCGCGGCCTGGTCGCCCACCAGCGGCCCGAGATTCAGGAGGCGGACCTCACCGCCTTCGCCCTCGATCTGGCGCGGTGGGGTGCGAAATCGGTCGAAGGGCTGGCCCTGCTGGACCCGCCCCCTGCCGGGGCCATGGCCGAGGCGCGCAGGGTGTTGGCCCGTCTCGGTGCGTTGGACGCCAAGGGCGATCTGACGCCGCACGGACGGCGGTTGACCCGCATTCCGCTGGCGCCGCGGCTGGCGCATATGGTCGCGGTCGCCTCGGATCAGGGCGACGCTCTAGGCGGGGGGAAGATCGCGGCCGTGCTCAGCGAACCGGGGCTGGGCGGGAACGGCGTCGATCTGCACGATCGCCTGAAGGGGTTTGAGCGAGATCGCTCGCCGCGCGGCCGCGATGCGATGAAGCTGGCCGAGCGCTGGGCGCGGGCGGCAGGCGGCGGTCGAGACGGAGAGGCAGATGCAGGTTTGCTGCTGGCCGAAGCCTTCCCTGAACGCATCGCGCGCGCCAAGGGCAAGCCGGGCGAGGTGCTGCTGGCCTCGGGGCGCGGCGCCTTCATCGAGCCGACGGACCATCTGGCCCGCGAACCTTGGCTGGCCGTGGCTGAGCTGGGAGGCGGCGACGCCCGCGACCGCATCCGTCTGGCGGCGGGGCTGGACGCCTCGACGCTTGAAAGCGATCTGGCGCATCTGATCGAGGTCGAGGACAGGCTGGCGCGCGAGCCTTCGGGCAAGCCGGTGATCCGCCGTATCCGTCGCATCGGCGCCCTTGTGCTGGATGAAAAGGTCGTCGGCGCGCCGGACCGAGCGGCCATGACGGCGGCGCTGAAATCGGAGATCGAGGCTGGGGGCCTGGGCGCGCTGAAATGGGGCGAGCAGGCAGGGGCGCTTCGGGCGCGCCTGGCCTTCCTGCGTGGGCTGGACGAGGCTTGGCCCGACGTGTCGGATGAAGGCTTGCTGGCGGCGCGAGAGGACTGGCTGTGGCCGTTGCTGGATGGGGCGCGGTCGCTGGCCGACATCGGCGACGGCAGGCTGGCCGAGGCCTTGCGCGGCCTGATCCCTTGGGACTTGCAGCGCAGGTTGGACGAGCTGGCGCCGACGCGCCTGACCACGCCGCTCGGCAGCGCGGGCGTCGACTATGCCGCCGAGGGCGGGCCGCGCGTCGAAATCCGCGTGCAGGAACTGTTCGGGGTGAAGACCCATCCGACGGTGGGCGGCGGCCGCATCCCTCTGACGCTTAGCCTGCTGTCGCCCGCACGAAGGCCGGTGCAGGTGACGAAGGACTTGCCGGGATTCTGGTCTGGTTCATGGGCTGCGGTCCGCAGCGAGATGCGGGGCCGCTATCCGCGCCACCCCTGGCCGGAAGACCCGGCCAATGCGGCGCCGACCAATCGGGCCAAGCCGCGCGGAACCTGATCCTGTCCGCTTGACGCCTGACAGCGGCGCGCCGCAAAGATCGTGCGTCAACCGTAAGGATTTCGCGTGACCGACGCCGCCGTTTCACCGCCTTCCGCCTCCAAGCGGCGCGTTCTGTTCGCCAGCCTGATCGGCACGACGATCGAGTTCTACGACTTCTACATCTACGCCACGGCGGCGGTGCTGGTTTTTCCAGACCTGTTCTTCCCTGGCGGGGATCGGATGACGGCCATGCTGGCCTCGTTCGCGACCTTCTCTATCGCCTTTTTCGCGCGCCCGATCGGAGCGGTCGTTTTCGGCCACTTTGGCGACCGAGTGGGTCGTAAGGCGACCCTGGTGGCGGCGCTGATGACCATGGGCCTGTCGACCATCGCCATCGGCTTGCTGCCGACCTGGCATTCGGTCGGAGTAATCGCGCCCCTGTTGCTGGCCCTTTGCCGGTTCGGCCAGGGACTGGGGCTGGGCGGCGAGTGGGGCGGGGCGGTGCTGTTGGCGACCGAGAACGCCCCGCCGGGCAAGAAGGCCTGGTTCGGCATGTTCCCGCAGCTGGGCGCGCCGATCGGCTTCATCCTGTCGACCCTGTCCTTCATCATCCTCAGCCAGGTGATGAGCGAGAGCCAGTTTATGGCCTGGGGGTGGCGCGTTCCCTTCATCGCCAGCGCCCTGCTGGTCGTCGTCGGGCTGTGGATGCGGCTGAAGATCACCGAAACGCCCGAGTTCAAACGCGCCATCGACCGCGCCGAACGGGTCCAGGCGCCCGCACTGACGCTTGTGACGCACCACAAGTTCGCCCTGCTGACCGGAACCCTGGCGGGGCTGGCGACATTCGTCCTGTTCTATCTGATGACGGTCTTCGCCCTGGGCTGGGGCACGACCAGCATGGGCTACACGCGCGAGCAGTTCCTGCCGATCCAGTTGCTGGGCGTCTGCTTCTTCGGCCTGTTCATTCCGTTGGCGGCCTTGGCGGCGGACAAATGGGGGCAGGGGCGGACCCTGCTCGTAACCACCGTCGCCATCGCCCTGTTCGGTCTGATCCTGGCGCCCTTGTTCGGCGGCGGAGGCAAGGCGGGCGTGGTCGCCTTCTTCATCATCGGCTTCAGCTTGATGGGCTGCACCTACGGACCGCTGGGCGCTGCGTTGGCGAGACCGTTTCCGACGAGCGTGCGATACACCGGCGCGTCCATGACCTTCAATCTGGCGGGCATCCTCGGCGCCTCGCTGGCGCCCTATGCCGCGACCTGGTTGGCGGGTCACTACGGCCTTCACGCCGTCGGCTCCTATCTGACGGTGGCGGCCGTGCTGACGGTTCTGGCCCTGATCGGCATGGGTCGCATCAAGACCGAAGGCGAGGCCTAGAGGCTGGAGCCGTAGGCCGCGTCCGTCACGGCATAGACCATGACACCCGTCGCGACGGCCAGGTTCAGGCTGTCCGCCCGGCCGCGCATCGGAATCTTGACGTTCAGATCGCAGGCGGCGGCCAGTTCGTCGGTCAGGCCCGCCTGTTCATTGCCCATCATAATGATGGCGGGATGGCGCACAGGGCTGTCGCGATAGCCATGCGTCGCGTCCAGGCGGGTGCCGATCACGCTGCCCGGCCATTGGGCGCGCCAGGCCAGGAACTCTTCGCGCGAGGCCTTGCTGATGGTCACGGCGAAGACCGAGCCCATGGTCGCGCGCACCGCCTCGACCGAGAAGGGATCGACGCAATCGCCGATCAGGATGACCCCGCCGCACCCGGCCGAGTCCGCGGTGCGGATGATGGTGCCCAGATTGCCCGGATCGCGCACCTGCTCCAGCGCCACCCAGCAGGGCTTGGCGTCAGGCTGGATGGCGTCCAGCGGGGTATAGACCTGTTCGAACACGCCCAGCACCGTCTGCGGATTGTCGCGACGGCTGATCTTTTCGAGGATGGCGTGAGTGACGACGATGATCTGGCCGCCGGCCTTCAGCGTTTCGGCCTTGGCGCGGTCCAGCAACGGATGCGGGCGGGCGTCCTGGCCGACCAGCAACATGACCGGCGCGCGGCCCTGATCCAGCGCTTCACCGATGAATTTCAGCCCTTCGGCCAGGAAGCGGCCGGTCGCCTCGCGCTCCTTGCGCATGTGCAGGGCGCGCACGGCCTTGATCGTGTCATTGGTCAGAGAGGTGATGAGGCGTTCGGTCATCGGGCGCTCCATCGGGCGAAGAAGCTGAGGCCGATGGCGCGGGCGTCCTTGCCGTCTTCGGACAGGGCCAACTCGCCCCAGTCGATACGGCCGCCGCGATCATGGGTCGCCTCGGCCATCATGTGCGCCAGCGACAGGCCGGAAATCCGCGCGGCATAGGCGTTCAGCAACAGGAAGGATGCGTCGTCTGACAGCAGGGCGGCGCAGTCTTTCAGCAGCCCCGGCATGTCCTCGAACAGGCGCCAGACCTCGCCGTTGGCGCCGCGACCGTATTTCGGCGGGTCCAGGATGATGCCGTCATACTTGCTGCCGCGACGGACTTCACGCGCCACGAACTTGCGGGCGTCCTCGACGATCCAGCGGATCGGGCGGTCGGCCAGGCCTGACAGTTCGGCGTTCTCGCGGGCGTAGGCGACCGACTTCTTGGAGGCGTCGACGTGGGTGACGTGGGCGCCCGCCGCCGAACAGGCCAGGCTGGCCACGCCGGTGTAGCCGAACAGGTTCAGGATCTTGGGTTGCTGCAGGGTGCGGACGCGCGCGTCCAGCCATTCCCAGTTGGCCGCCTGCTCGGGGAAGAAGGCCAGATGGCGGAACGGGGTGAACCGTCCCATGAAACGCACGTGGCGCCATTGCAGAGGGAAGGCGTCGATCGGGCCGTGGGCGTCGAAGCGCCAGCGGCCGGAATCCTCTTCCTCCTGTTGCGGGTCGAACATGGCGTTGGCACGCTCGAAGGCGTTCTCGTCATGCGCCTTCCAGAAGCACTGCGGCTCGGGCCGTACGACGGTGTAGCGACCGTAGCGCTCGAGCTTGCGGCCGTCGCCGCTGTCCAGAAGGGCGTAGTCCGACCACCCGCGCGTGACGAGGGTTTCGGGCGAGGATGAGAGAACCGGAGCCATGCGCGCTGATAGGCGCTCAGGCGGCCGCTCGTCCAGCGTCAGCACCGTCGATCATGGCGATATCAGGTTCGGGTTCAGCCTGATGCGGGGTCTTGTCCCAGTGATGCGGTTCAAAGATCAGTCGGATCACGGCATGGGCGAACGCCAGGCTGAGCAGGCACCAGTAGGCGAGGGACGCCAGCATGTCGCCCAGGCCATAGGAACCGCCTGCCTGTCGGACGCCCCGGTGCTTCAGCAGCCAGGCGGCGATGACGCCGGAGACCAGAACGATGCTGCCCAGCGGCGAAAAGTGAGGAAGGCGCCCGGCGACGATAGAGGTTAGAGCCAGACTGAACATCCAGGCGGCGCAGACGGCGTGAATAGCGGCTGACGCCACTCCGGCGCCGACGGTGGCGGCCAGCGCCGTCCAACCTCGCCAGCCCATCCCCTCACTGTAACGCGTATGGACCGCCAGGGTTTGCAGATACCCCTTCAGCCAGCGTGTGCGTTGGGGCAGCCACAGCGGCAAGGGGCCGGGCGGCGGTTCGTAGGTCGGCCTCTGGATGACGCCGAGCCGATAGCCGGCGCGCCAGATGCGAAAGCCCAGATCGGCGTCCTCGGTGACGTTCCAGGCGTCCCAGCCTCCCAGCGCCCGCAAGACGGGCACGCGGAAGTGGTTGCTGGTTCCGCCGAGAGGAAAGGGCAGGGCCAGACGACTCATGGCCGGTAGGGTGACCTCAAACAGGGCGGCGTATTCGGCCGCGAACTGTCGGTCGAGAAAGGGGCTGGCGCTGGCCTTGTTCCTGCAGCGGATGCGTAACGGCGCCTGAAGGCAGGCCAGGCTGTCGCCTTCATGGATGAAGCGCGTCGCGGCCTCGCGCAGTTGCAGCGGGTCGGGATCGTCTTCTGCATCATAGATGGTGATCAGGTCGCCGCTACAGCGCGCCAGAGCGTAGTTCAGGGCGCGGGGCTTGGTCTTGGGCGCGCCGGGCGGTACGATCAACACCTGAAGCCAGTCAGGTCTGGGCAGGTCCAATGCAGCCTTGATCGTCGCGACGTCATCCGCCTCAAGCGCGAGAAAGCCTTCGAGACGATCGCTCGGATAGTCGATGTCGGTCAGCCGCTCGATCAGTTGCGGCAGGACGGCCGTCTCCTGATACAAGGCCGCCACAACGGTGTAGCGAGGCCATGAACATGACGGGTCCGCGCAAATTTGCGGCGTGTCAGACAAGGGCTGGACACGGCTGTTCCAGAGCAGGAACACCCTCCATGCGGCCAAGCTCATGAAGCCGATCTGCAAGCTCAGAAGTACGACCGACCCCGACAGCGGGGCCATGGCCGTGGCGCCCAAAACGCCGGTGAGAATGAGGGTGAGACCCAGCGTCTGACGGGTTGTCAGCGTGGTCCGCGCAGACTTCAGAGCATCGTCGTCCGCCTGGGCGGTCGTTCCCCTTCGCATCGTCGCCCTCCTGCCCAGAGACCGACGTTATACTGACATTTCTGTAAAGCAATATATTTGGCCGGAGCCGACTTTTGCGGTTATCACTGGCCACACACGGGAGTTCAGCTTGGGGAGCATTCGAGTGTCGCTCGCATCTGCCGCATCGTCGCGTTCGACACGAAAACCCAAGGGTGAAGGGCACGAGCGCCGTGCAGAAATCCTGGCGGCGGCGGAAGGTATCTTCGTCGAGCGCGGCTATGAAGGCGCCACCATTCGCAAGATCGCGGATGAGGTGGGCCTGTCGTCGACCGCCCTCTATATGCACTTCGCGGACAAGGGCGAGATTCTCAACGAGATCTGTCGCAACGCCTTCGACACCCTGGCCGAGCAACACCGACGGACTTTGGCGGAGGATGCGCCTCCCTTGGCGCGGCTGCGGCGGATCGTCGAGAACTATATGGCGTTCGGATTCGCCAATCCCAACGCCTATCGCCTGGCTTATCTGACTCCGCAGGTCCATACGCGCCACGGCGCCGAGACCGTGGCGCAACAGAGCGGGGCCGACCTGTTCCGCGCCTTTGTCAGCGTGGTCGAGGAGGCTGTCGATCAGGGCGCGCTGCGAGGCGATCCGCGCACGCTGGCGCAAGTCATCTGGGCCAGCGCCCATGGGCTGGTCTCGATCATGACGACCAAGCCTTATTTCGATTGGGCGGATCGTGAGACCTTGGTCCGCACCCAGATGGACGCCTTGTTCGCGGGATTGACCGCCTCGTGAAGGTCGCGATCGCGGCCGTCGTTTCGGTGATGGCGTGTTGGAGCAGCGTCGCGGCGGCCGAGCCCTTGCGGGTCATGGCGCTGGATCAGTGCGCCGATCAGTTTGTCCTCGCCCTTGCCCCTGACGCTGAGCTGGGTCTGTCTCCGAGAGCGGATGATCCCGATTCCTGGCTGCGCGCTGACGTCCAGGGCCATCGGCGAGTGCGGCCGACGTTGGAGGCCGCTGTCGGCTTTCGACCCGATGTGGCGGTGCGCTACTGGGGCGGCGACGCCCGCCTTCTGGCCGCTTTGGAGCGCGATGGCGTCCGCACGGTTACGATATCCGACGCCACGGACATGGATGGGGTTCGCGCCAACATTCATGCCGTAGCTCAGGCTCTCGGCCGCCCTGAGCGAGGCAAGGCTTTGGTGCAGCGCATGGGGGCGCAGTTGGCCAAGGCCGAAAGCGCAGGCCGAGGGCGCAAGGCCGTCTATGTCACGGCCAGCGGCTTCACTTCCGGGCCGGGCTCCTTGATGGACGCTGTCCTGCGCGCGGCTGGGTTTCGCAATGCAGTTGAACGGCCGGGCTATCAACCTCTGGGTCTGGAAAGGGTGCTTCTGACGCCGCCCGCCCTGTACGTGAAGGGCTTCTTCGACCTGGCGCGTTCGGATTGGCGCGGAGCGGGGCGGCATCCGGTGATGCAGCGCGCCATGCGAGGGCGGACGGCGGCTGAACTGCCCGGCGCGACGCTGACGTGCCCGGCTTGGTTCGCAGCTGACGCCGCCGCGCAGTTGGCCGAGCAGGCGTCATGAGCAAGACTTCGACGCTGAATATCGGCCTGGCGACGGCGATCGCGTTGGCGATCGCACTGGCGGTGACGCTGGGCGAGACCCGTTTCAACACCGCCGATTATATGATGGCCTTGGGCGCTCCGGGCTCCGGACCTGGCGAGGTGCTCTGGCTCGTGCGCGCCCCCCGCGCGGTCTGCGCCCTGTTCGTCGGCGCAGCTCTGGGGCTGGCGGGGGCGGTGATGCAGGGGCTGTTGCGCAACCCGCTGGCCGAACCGGGCGTGCTGGGCGTGTCCGCGACTGCGGCCCTGGCCGCCGCGACGGCCATCGTGCTGGGTCTAGCGGCGATCCCCGGCGCGGTGGAAGTTTCGGCTCTGTTCGGCGCGACGGTCGGCGGCGGGCTGTTGATCGCCCTGGCCGCTCGGGTGCGGACGCCCGAGGCGCTGATCCTGTTCGGCGTAGCTCTGTCCAGTTTCGCGGGCGCGTTGACCGCCTTGATCTTCAACCTGTCGCCGTCGCCGATCGCCTCGGCGGAGGTGATGAACTGGCTGTTGGGCTCGGTCGAGAACCGCAGTTGGATCGATGTCGCCTGGGTGGCGCCCGCCGTGCTGATCGCCGGCCTGCTGGCGCGAGGCGCGTCGCCGGGCCTGCGGATCCTGACCCTGGGCGAGGAGGCGGCGCGGGCGTCTGGCCTGTCGATGGGACGGATGCGCGTGCTGGCGCTGGCGGCTGCCGCCGTGGCGGCGGGCGCGGCGGTGGCTGTGGCCGGCGTCATCGGCTTCGTCGGTCTGGCGGCGCCGCATCTGGTGCGGGCGGCGGTGCGCGGCGATCCGGGGCGACTGCTTCTGCCGTCAGCCCTCGCTGGCGGTTTGATGTTGGTCGCCGCTGATCTGGCGGCGCGTATGCTGCCGACGGATCAGGAGTTGAAGCTGGGAGTTTTTACCGCCCTGGTCGGCGCGCCTTTGTTCGCCCTGATCGCCTGGCGCGCGGCGCGGGAGTGGCGACTGTGAGCTTTCTGCTGGAGCTAGAGAACGCACACGTCCGCGTCGGCGGGGTTGATGTGCTGAAAGGCGCGTCCCTGTCGGTGCGGCCGGGCGAGGTGGTCGCCCTGTGCGGGCCGAACGGGGCGGGCAAGTCGACGGCGGTGCGCGCCGCCTTGGGGCTGACGTCGCTGACGCAAGGCGCTGCGCGCCTGGGCGGCGATGAGGCGCGGCGTCTGACTGAACGCCAACGCGGCGAACGCGCTGCCTATCTGCCGCAGGACCGCTCCATCGCTTGGAACCTGCCGGCGGTCGAGCTGGCGGCGCTGGGCGCGCCCTTCCTGGCGGGCGCCGCCGCGCTGGACCGTGCGCGCGCCGCGCTGAACGAGGTGGGCGTCGGTCATCTGGCGGATCGCGGCGTGGCCGAGATGTCGGGCGGCGAGCGGGCGCGCGTTCTGCTGGCCCGCGCCCTGACGGTTTCCGCTCCCTTGCTGGTCGCGGACGAGCCGATCGCCGGTCTAGACCCTGACGCTCAGCTTCTGGTGCTTGAACGGCTGCGGGCGCGCGCAGGCGCCGGGCATGGCGTCCTGGTCAGCTTGCATGACCTGACGCTGGCCGCGCGCTTCGCCGATCGGATCGTGGTGCTGGATCAAGGGCGGACGGCGGCCGACGGCGCGCCGACCGAGGCCCTGTCGCCGCGCGTGCTGAAGACCGTCTTCAACCTCGACGCCGTTTGGCTGGAGGCCTTGGACGGGCCGCTGCTGGCGGCCCGCCGTCTGTCGTCCCAGTAGCGGATCAGGGTTGATAGGGACGCGGGCCGGTGTTGGGCGGCGTGCCTCGGGCCAGGTCCGCTGACGGCGTCAGCGGCGCCGAGCCGCCGTTCAGGCGGGCGCGATAGACCTGCATGTTCTCCATCACCCGCATCATGTAGTTGCGCGTCTCGGTGAAGGGGGCGCATTCGATGAAGTCGATGGGGTCGACCTGGGCCTGACGCGGGTCGCCGCAGCGCGCGGTCCATTGCGGCGGGCGCGCCGGGCCGGCGTTGTAGCCGACGGAGGCCAGCAGCGGAGAGCCGCCGAAATTGTTCATCAGTTCGCCCAGGTGGTAGCTGCCCAGGGTCATGTTGACCTCCGGATCCCACAGCTGTTCGGAGCTGAATGAACGGCCCATGCGGCGCGCTACGCCCTGCGCCGTTGCGGGCAGAAGCTGCATCATGCCCCGCGCATCGGCATGCGAGCGGACCAGAGGATCGAAGCTGGATTCCTGACGGGTGATGGCCAGGGCGAACTCGTTCGGCGCCATGCCCGGAACCTGTTGCGGCAGGCGGATCGGATACATGCGCTCCGGCATGACGAAGCCGCGCTGGCTGGCCGCGCGGCCGACCATCATCGAGCCGAACTGGTCGCCGTAGCCCTGCATCAGGTCGAACAGCTGCGACAGGTCGTAGGGCGACGGCAGCGTATCATCCAGATGATAGGCGAAGACCCGCATCAGGGTCTTCTCGCCAATCTGACCTAGGATGCGGGTGGCGCGCACCACTTCATTGCCCTCGAAGCGGTTCACGTCTTCCGCCGACGGCGACGGCTCGCCAGGCAGAGTCAGGGTCGTCGCGCCCGCCTTTTCCGCCGCGAGCTGACCGTAGAAGGTCTGCCAGTGCTCGGCGCCCGCCTGATACCAGCGCTGGGCGTCCTGTCGGTCGCCGCGCGCTTCGGCTGCACGGCCCAGCCAGTACAGGGCGCGGCCCTGGGTGATCGGGGTCGAGGAGGCGTTGCGCAGGACTTCGAAATGCTGCGCCGCCGTCGCCGGGTCGTTCAGCTTGGTAAGGGCGACCCAACCGGCGAAGAATTCGGCGTCGACCTTGCGCTCGCCTGAAGGGAAGCCGTGGCCGTTCATGGCGGCGTAGGCGGCGCGGGGGTTCCCTTGTTGCAGGGCGTCCAGGAAGTAGTTGCGGCGCTCGCTCCACAGGGTGTTCTGGCCGTCGGCGTGCGACGGCGCAGCGGGTAGGGCGGACAACAGAGGGAAGGCCTCGGACTGACGTCCAGCCGAGCGCAACAGGCGCACCCGCTCCAGCACCACGGCTGGATCATTGGCTTGGCTCTGAGACAGGCCGCTGACGATCACATCGGGAGCGTAGGCGGTGCGCAGCGCCATTACGGTGTCGGCGACAGCCTGGCGATCGGCCGGGACCAGGGCGACCATGGCGCGCGTCGCCGGGCCGTGCGGCCCCAGCAGCAACATGTCCAGCCGCGCCACATGATCGTCGCTGGTCAGCCAGCCGCTCCAACGCGCATAGATTCGGCTTTGCTGAGCTTCTTCAAAACTCTGGGTGCGCCACCAGTCGCGAATCAGGGCCTGGGCCTCCTGACGGCGACCCGTCTGCTCCAGCGCGCCGGCCAGGGCGATGGCGCCCTGAGCCGTGGTCGGTGCGGTTCCGCTGAAGAAGGCCAGGACGGCGTCCGGCGATTGACCCGCCATGTCCAGCGCGCGCTCGCCCGCCGCCCGACGCGAATCGCCGCGCGGCCAGTTGGCCAGGTCGGTCTGGGCCAGCGCCAGATCGCTGTAGGACATCTGCTTGTCCGAGGTGTCGACCAGCGCCCACTCGACCAGCTTGCGCGCGGTCGGATCGGAAATGCGCGCCATGATGGACTGCGTGCCCACGACGTCGCGCGCCCGCGCGGCCGTCAGCCCCTGCTGCAACAGGGCGGCGTCCTGGCTGCTGATGATCCCGCCCTGACTGGCGGAATAGGGCGTCGGCGTGCTGTTCAGCACGTCCTGAGCCGGTGGAGTCAGTATCGCCAGGGCGGCGGCCACGGTCGTCGCGATCATCAGATATCTGATCCTCATTCATCTTTGGTTGCGGCCAAGCGGCGGGCAACCTACCCTTTGCCGATTAGTGACGGGCGGAACGCCGCCCATTTCTCCGCGCAGGTATGTTGTTCCCATGACCGCCCCCTTGTTCAAGGGCGTGATCACCGCCCTGATCACACCTCTTCGTGACGGAAACGTGGACGAGGCCGCTTTCAAGCGCCTGTTGGAACGCCAGATCGCCGCTGGGGTTCACGGCGTCGTGCCGATGGGCACCACGGGCGAGAGCGCCACCCTGCACCTGGACGAGCATAAGCGCGTGGTCGAGCAGTGCGTCGAGATCGCCGCCGGCCGAATCCGCGTCATCGCCGGCGCGGGTTCGTCTGCGACGGACAAGGCGATCGAGCTGACCCGTTTCGCCAAGACGGTCGGCGCGGACGGCGCTCTGGTCGTCACGCCTTATTACAATCGCCCGTCGCAGGCCGGGATGCAGGCGCATTTTGAAGTCGTCGCCGACGCCGTGCAGTTGCCGATCCTTCTGTACAATGTGCCGGGCCGCACGGGCGTGGACCTGGCGAACGAGACGACGGCGGCTTTGTCGGCGCACCCGAATATCGTCGGCATCAAGGACGCAAGCGGCGACGTGGCGCGGGCCAGCTGGATGCGCGCCAACATCGACGGCGCTTTCGACCTGATCTCGGGCGATGATTCCAGCTATCTGGGCTATGCTGCCCACGGCGGCGTGGGCGTCATCTCCGTGACCTCGAACGTCGCGCCCGAGGCCATGGTCGCCCTGTATGACGCCATCCAGGCCGGCGACTTCGCCGCCGCCCGCTCGTGGCAGGAGCGCCTGATCGGCCTGCACAAGGCGCTGTTCCTCGACAATTCGCCGTCGCCGACCAAATACGCCCTGGCCAAGCTGGGCCTGTGCACGGAAGAGGTCCGCCTGCCGCTGTCGCTGACGGCCGACCCCGTGAAGCCCGCCATCGACAAGGCGCTGGCCGAGGCCGGGGTCGCCTGATGGCCGCAGACGCGCCCAAGCAGAAGACGATCGCCGAGAACCGACGCGCGCGCTTCGACTATTTCCTTGAGGACCACATCGAAGCCGGGATCCAACTGCTGGGCACCGAGATCAAGGCGTTGCGCGACGGTCGGGCCAATATCGCCGAAAGCTACGTCTCGCCTGAAGGGCGCGAGATGGTGCTGATCAACGCCGACATCCCGCCCTACAAGATGGCAAACCGCTTCAATCATGAGCCGCGCCGCCATCGGAAGCTGCTGCTGCACCGCAAGCAGATCGACAAGCTGATCGGCGCCGTTCAGCGTGACGGTCGCACCATCGTGCCAGTGCGGCTGTATCTGAACGAGGTGGGCAAGGCGAAGCTGGAAATCGCCCTGGCCAAGGGCAAGAAGCTGCATGACAAGCGCGAAGCCTCGGCTGAGCGCGACTGGCAGCGCGACAAGGCGCGCCTGCTGCGCGACAAGGGATAAGTGCAGTTCCGCTTTGCGCGCCGCGCGACGCGCGATAAACGACGGATCATGGGGCGCGTCTTGCGGAGTTCATGGTGAAGATAGCCGAACGCTGGTTCGTCATGGCGGGCGTGGCCCTGCTGGGCGCCATCGCCGTGGCCGGTGTGGTGGTGGCGATCTACGCCGCCTGGGTCTTGCACGACATGCCGGACGCCTCCGAGCTGGCGGACTATCGCCCGGCGACGGCGACGCGCGTCTATGCCGAGGACGGCACCCTGATCGGCGAGTTCTCGGATCAGCGCCGAATCTACGTCACCTATGACCAGGTGCCGCAGACGGTCGTTCACGCCTTCCTGGCGGCCGAGGACCAGAACTTCTTCAGCCACGGCGGTATCGATGTGTCCGGCATCGGCCGGGCCATGTTCAAGAACGTCTTCAACGTGCTGTCCGGTCGTCGCCTGGAAGGCGGCTCGACCATTACCCAGCAGGTGGCCAAGAACGTCCTGCTGACCAGCGAGACCAGCCTGAACCGCAAGCTCAAGGAAGCCGTCCTCTCCAGCCGTCTGGAAGCGACGCTGAGCAAGGAGCAGATCCTCGAGCTGTATCTGAACGAGATCTACCTGGGCTATCGCTCCTATGGCGTGGCCTCGGCGGCCTATAACTATTTCGGCAAGTCGCTGGATCAGTTGATGCCGGACGAAGCGGCCTTCCTAGCGGCCCTGCCCAAGGGGCCGACGAACTATCACCCCAAACGCTACCCCGAGGCCGCGCTGGGACGCCGGAACTGGGTGCTGGGCGAGATGGCCGACAACAAGTGGCTGTCGGACGAGCAGTTGCAGACGGCCCTGGCCCGTCCGTTGAACACCCGTTCGGCGCCGCGCCGCGCGGAATACGCCGACGCCGACTTCTTCGTCGAAGAAGCGCGCCGCCGTGCCATCGCCCTGTTCGGTCAAGAAGAGGTCAACCGCGGCGGCTATTACCTGCGCACCACCCTGGATCCGCAGCTGCAATCGGCGGCGCGCGACGCCCTGATGCGCGGGCTTGAGGACTACGACCGTCGTCACGGCTGGCGCGGCGCCTGGGGCACGACGGACTTCGCCGAAGGCTGGCAGGCCGAAGCTCAAAAGCGCACGACCCCGCCTGAGCGCCGTTCATGGCAGGCGGCCGCAGTCGAGAACGTCAGCGGAAGCACCATCCGGGTCCGCACGGCCAAGGACGATCAGACGGGCACGCTGCGCGCGGCCGACGTGACCTGGTCCAACGCGGGGCGCCGTCCGTTGAAGCGCGGCGACCTGATCTTCGTCGAGCGCCAGGCCGGCCAATTCGCCTTGAAGCAGGTGCCGGCCGTCAACGGCGCCCTGGTCGCCATCGAGCCGCAATCGGGCCGCGTCCTGGCGATGGTCGGCGGCTATTCCTACGCCCTGTCCAGCTTCAACCGCGCGACCCAGGCCCGCCGCCAGCCCGGTTCGGCCTACAAGCCCTTCGTCTATGCGGCGGCGCTGGAAGGCGACTTCACCCCGGCCTCGATCGTTCTGGATGCGCCGATCAGCTTCCCCGGCGGCCCCGGCGGTCGCGCCTGGACGCCCCAGAACTACAGCCGCCAGTTCTACGGCCCGCAAAGCCTGCGTCGCGGCCTGGAATTGTCGCGCAACGTCATGACCGTGCGTCTGGCCCAGGCGGTCGGCATGAAGAATGTCGTCGACCTGTCCAAAAAGATGGGCGTGGTGGACGACATGTCGCCGAACCTGGCCATGTCGCTGGGCGCTGGTGAAACGACGCCGTATCGCATCACGGCCGCCTACGCCGCCTTCGTCAACGGCGGGCGCCGGGTCGATCCCTATCTGATCGAACTGGCTCAGGATCGGAACGGTCAGACCATCCATCGCGCCGACCGTCGCCAGTGCCGCGACTGCAGCCGTGGTTTCAGCGGCCAGGAATCGCCGCGCCTCCAAGACCGCGGAACCCAGGTGATCGACCCGATCACCGCCTATCAGATGAGCTCCATGCTGGAGGGCGTCATCCAGCGCGGCACGGGCGCCCGCGCCCGAAGCCTGGGCCGCTGGGTCGGGGGCAAGACGGGCACGACCAATGAATACCGTTCGGCCTGGTTCGTCGGCTTTTCGGCCGACATCGTCGTCGGCGTCTTCGTGGGCTTCGACGACAACCGCTCCCTGGGTGGGGGCGAGGCGGGGGCTTCGACCGCCGTGCCGATCTTCATCGACTTCATGGAAGACGCCTTGAAGGAACGCCCGGCGCGTCCGTTCGTGAAGCCGAAGAACGCCATCTTCCGCACCGTGAACGGCATTGAGGAAGCCTTCCGTCCCGGCACCGAGCGCCAGTTGCGTGAAGAGGCGCCGCGTCCGGCTGCGCCGGAAGGACCGCAGAACTACTACGACGTCATTCGTCGCGAGCAGGAAGCCAAGTCGCAGGCCCCGGCGCCGGTCGCGCCGCCGCCGGTCGCGCCGCCGCCGCCCAAGAAGCAGCCTGCTGAGGACTTGAGCGACCTCTACTGACGCTCTAGGTAAGCCCACCACCCGGCGCGCCTGTCACCAGGCGCGCCGTTTCACCCTATGTCGCGGAGATTGCGATGAGACCGGATGTCGAGGCCATGAAGGCCGACATCGAGCAGAGCGTCGCTCTGCTCAGGAGGCGACTTTGACTGGGATGTCGCTCTAAGAAAGCTCGATGAGCTGAACGCGCGGGTCGAGGATCCGACGCTGTGGGACAATCCCGAGCAGGCCCAGGCCGTCAGCCGCGAACGCTCGCGCCTGGAAGCCCAGGTCAGCGCCGTCAAGGAAATGGAGCAGGGTCTCGAAGACGGGATCATGCTGGCCGACATGGCCGACGAGGAGGGCGACGAAGCCACCCTCAAGGACGCGCGCGAGCAGTTGAAGGCCATCAAGGAACGCGCCGCCCGCGCTGAACTCGAAGCCCTGCTGTCCGGCGAGGCCGACGGCAACGACGCCTATCTGGAAATCAACTCCGGCGCCGGGGGCACTGAGTCCAACGACTGGGCCGGGATGTTGATGCGGATGTACAGCCGCTGGGCCCGCGCCCACGGTTATGAGGTCACGATCGAGGCCGAAGAGCAGGGCGAACAGGCGGGCATCAAGTCCGCGACCCTGCAGATCGCCGGGCCGAACGCCTATGGCTGGTTGAAGTCGGAATCGGGCGTTCACCGCCTAGTCCGCATCAGCCCCTACGATGCGGCGGCCAAGCGCCACACCAGCTTCGCCTCCATCGGGGTGTCGCCGGTCGTGGACGATACGATCGAGATCGACATCAACCCGGCCGATGTGCGCACCGACACCTATCGCGCTTCGGGCGCCGGCGGTCAGCACATCAACAAGACCGACTCGGCGGTGCGTCTGACTCACGTTCCCACCAACACCGTGGTTGCCTGTCAGGCGGGACGTTCGCAACACCAGAACCGCGAACAGGCCTGGAAGATGCTGCGCGCGCGTCTGTACGAGCTTGAGCTTCAGAAGCGTGAGGCTGCGGCTCAGGCTTTGGCCGACGCCAAGACCGATATCGGCTGGGGCCACCAGATCCGCTCCTATGTTCTGCAGCCGTATCAGATGGTGAAGGACTTGCGGACGGAGGTAGAGACCTCGGACACCCAGGGCGTTCTGGACGGCGACCTGGATCCGTTCATGGGGGCTGCGCTCGCGGCCCGCGTGGGCGAGACCCGCGAGGGCTGAACGGCCCGCCGGATCGACGCATAAAAAAGGGCGGCCTTCGCGGGCCGCCCTTTCTCGTTATGGCCGCCGGCGCCGATCAGGCGGCGGGCTTGGCCTCGACCTTGGCGTCCGTCTTTGCGGGTGCGGGCTTTTCGGCCGGGGTAGGGGATTCCAGCATGTTGGCGCCGGGCGTGTCGCGCTTGGCCTGGGTGCAGCGGCCCTGGAACCAGGCGCCTTGCTCGATCGACAGTTGTTCCTGAGTGATGTCGCCCTCGACGCGCGAGGTGGCGAACAGCTTGACCTGCTTGGCGACGATGGCGCCCGAGACGCGGCCGCGCACCTCAAGAATGTCGGCGTGGACCGTGCCTTCGACCGCGCCGCCTTCGCCGATCACCACGCGCACGACGCGGATATCGCCCTTCAGCGAGCCGTCGACCTGAAGCTCGCCCGCTCCAGAGATGTTGCCTTCGTACTTCACGCCGGCCGACAGGGTGGACAGGCTGGACGAGCGCGCGGCGGGGCGCGCCGGCTCGGGCGCACGGGCAGGGGCGGCGGAGATCGGGGCGGCGGCGGGGGTCGGCTTGGCCGGTTCGGGCGGCGTCGGAATGCCCAGTCCGCTCGAGGTACTGTTGTCGAGGGGTTTGTTCTTGTTGAACATCTATACTCTCCGCGTCACGCCGGGACGACCGGCGTTTGGTCAATGTCAGCCCCTGAGGATACAATCCCTGCCAATACTTAGGGGGGGCTGAGACGGAGAGGTCAAGCGGGGCCTTTCGAACCCCGCTCGCCGATCACAGCGCTTCGATGGCGGCCAAAACCTCTTCGGCATGACCCTTCACCTTCACGTTCCGCCAGGCGCGGCGGACCGCGCACTGGCTGTCGATCAGGAAGGTGGCGCGTTCGATGCCCATGTATTCGCGGCCGTAGAGCTTCTTCTGCACCCAGACGCCCCAGGCTTCGGTGACCCCGCCGTCTTCGTCTGAGCCGAGCACCACCTTGAGGTCATGCTTGGCCTTGAAGCGGTCCAGCTTCTTCACCGTGTCGCGGGACACGCCGATCACCACGGCGTCGGCCGCCGAGAACCGGTCAATCAGGGCCGAGAAGTCCTGGCCCTCGGTCGTGCAGCCCGGCGTGTCGGCCTTGGGGTAGAAGTAGAGGACGACGTTCTTGCCTTTCAGCCCGTCCAGCGACACGCGCCCGCCGCCGTCCGTCGCCAGGTCGAAAGCGGGGGCGGAGGTATTCTCGATGATGTCGGTCACAGCGCTCTCCCTAAACCGGCCGCACCAGCACCAGCTTCTTCTTGCCGGCGCCGAGCTTCAGCACGCCGTCGGCGTTCAGGTCGGCGTCTTCGATCAGGCGGGCGCCGTCGTTGACGACCTCGTCGTTCAGGCGAAGGCCGCCGCCCTGGGCCAGACGGCGCGCCTCGCCGTTGGAGGCGCTGAGGCCCGCCTTGGTCGTGACGGCGGCGATCATGGCGCCGATCACTTCGTCACGCGGCAGTTCGACGGTCGGCAGGTCGGCCGACAGCTGACCCTTCTCGAAGGCGGCTTCAGCAGCGGCGCGGGCGGCCTGAGCGGCCTCGACGCCGTGCAGCATGGAGGTGGTGGCGTCGGCCAGGGCCTTCTTGGCCTCGTTGATCTCGGCGCCTTCCAGCGCCTCATAGCGCTCGATCTGATCCAGAGGCAGGTCGGTGAACAGGCGCATGAAGCGGCCCACGTCGCCGTCCTCGGTGTTGCGCCAGTACTGCCAGTAGTCGAACGGCGACAGGGCGTCGGCGTTCAGCCATACGGCGCCGCCGACCGTCTTGCCCATCTTCTGGCCCGAGGCGGTGGACAGCAGCGGCGTGGTCAGGCCGAAGGCGGCCTTGTGGTCCACCTTGCGGGTCAGTTCAACGCCGTTGATGATGTTGCCCCACTGGTCCGAGCCGCCCATCTGCAGCGAACAGCCATAGCGACGGTTCAGCTCCAGGAAGTCGGTCGCCTGCATCAGCATGTAGTTGAACTCGAGGAAGGTCAGTGGCTGCTCGCGATCCAGGCGCAGCTTGACCGAGTCGAAGCTCAGCATGCGGTTGATGGTGAAGTGCGTACCGTAGTCGCGCAGGAACTGCAGGTAGCCCAGTTGCGACAGCCACTCGTCGTTATCCAGCATGATGGCGTCGGTCGGGCCGTCGCCGAAGGTCAGGAACTTCTCGAACACGCCTTTGATGCCGGCGATGTTCTCGGCGATCTTTTCCTCGGTCAGCAGAGGGCGTTGGGTGTCCTTGAACGAGGGATCGCCGACCTTGGTCGTGCCGCCGCCCATCAGGACGATCGGCTTGTGCCCGGCCTGCTGAAGGCGGCGCAGCAGCATGATCTGGATGAGATGGCCCACGTGCAGCGACGGCGCCGTCGCGTCGAAGCCGATATAGCCCGTGACCACGCCGGACGCCGCCGCCTCGTCCAGTTCGACCGGGTGGGTGATCTGGTGGATATAGCCGCGCGCCTTCATCAGGCGCAGGAAGTCCGACTTGAAGGCGGTTTCGGAAACGGTTTGGGTCGTGGGCTCGGTCATGGTCGGGTCCGTAGCATCAGAACCGGCGGCCGTCTTCCGAGGAATAATGCCGCCGAGGGAAGGGCGGCAAGGATCGCGGCCGCTCTCTAGTAGAGGCCGTAGTAATAGGCGGCGAAAAGGGCCGGTTGCGCGATCATGGGCGCTAGCTACGTCGCGCTCGACGTGGCAGTCAAGCCGCCATGACGACCTCCCCGAAAAAGACTCTCCGCGTGCTCGGCTTCATGACCGGCACTTCGCTGGACGCCGTGGACATGGCGGTGATCGAGACCGACGGTCACGACATCCTGTCCTTCGGCCCCGCTGGTGAGATGAAGCTGGACGGCGAGACCCGCGCCATCATCGAGGACGCGATCGACGACGCCTTCGACTGGGAACGCGACGAGGAAGAGCCGGACAGCTTTGAGGACGCCCGCATGGCGGTGGCCGATGCGCACTTGGCCGCCGCCCTCGGCTTCATGGCTGTGAACGGGGTGAAGTCCAGCGCGCTGGATCTGGTCGGCGTGCACGGTCAGACGGTGTTGCACGAGGCGCCGACGCCGGATGCTCCGGGCCGCACCGTCCAACTGATCGACGCCGTCAGTGTGGCTGAAGGCCTGAGCGTGCCGGTGGCTTACGACTTCCGCAGCGCCGACGTGGCGGCCGGCGGGCAGGGCGCGCCTCTGGCCCCTGTCTATCACGCGGCGCTGGTCCGTAAGGCGGGGATGGAGGGGCCGGTCGCCGTGCTGAACCTCGGCGGCGTTGGCAACATCACCCTGATCCGCGCTGACGGCGGGCTGGAGGCCTTTGACACCGGCCCGGCCAACGGCATGGTCGATCTTCTGGTCCAGTCCCGCATGAAGAAGCGGATGGACGAGGGCGGCCGTCTGGCGGCGGCGGGAACGGTCGATCCGGTCGTGCTGGACGCTTACCTGGCACATCCCTATTTCGCGGCGACCGGGCCGAAGTCGCTGGACCGCTTTGACTTTTCGCTGGACCCGGTGACGGAACTGTCGCTGGAGGACGCGGCCGCCACCTTGACCGCCTTCGCGGCTCAGGCCGTGGCCCTGGGCGTCGCTCGCTGTTCGGAACAGCCGAAGGAAGTCGTCGTCTGCGGCGGCGGTCGCCACAACCCTGTGCTGCTGGCCGCCATTCGTGAACGTGTCGGCGTTCCCGTCTCTACGGCTGAGGACAAGGGCTGGCGCGGCGACTCGATCGAGGCTGAGGCTTTCGCCTTCCTGGCCGCGCGCTGCCGTCTGGGCCTGCCGATCAGCTTCCCCGGCACGACGGGCGTTCCGGCCCCCATGACCGGCGGCCGGATCGTCGAGCCGGGAGCGGAATAGGTGGCCGCCTCATCACGCTTTTGGGGCGTCGCCAGCGGTCTGGCGGCGGGTGCTCTGTGGGGGCTGGTCTTCCTGGCGCCTAAGGTCGTGCCAGAGGCCTCGCCCCTGCTGCTGACGGCGGGGCGCTATCTCGCCTATGGTCTGATCGCGGTCCTACTGATCGCGCCGCGCTGGCGGCGGGTGACGGCGGCTCTGACGCGCAAGGCGTGGGGCGCTCTGGTCTGGCTGAGCCTGGCGGGCAACCTGGTCTACTTCGCCTTCCTGGTGGTCGGGGTGCATTACGCGGGCGTTGCGGCTTCGGCTCTGATCGTGGGCATGGTGCCCGTGGTGGTGGCTTTGTGGGGGCTGCGGGACAAGGAGTCGCCGCCGTTGTCGCGTGTCGCGCCGCCCATCGCCGTGGCGGCGCTGGCCGTCGGCCTGATCGGCTGGGAGTCGCTCAGCCAGGGCGGCGGCGCGGCGGCGCAAAGCGGAACGGCCACCCTGATCGGCCTGGGTTGCGCCGTGGCGGCCTTGCTGTCCTGGACCGCCTTCGCCGTAGGCAACAGTCGCTGGATGGGACGCTTGCCTGACGTCACCCCGCATGAGTGGTCGCTGCTGACCGGCGTGGTCACAGGAGGGCTGGCGCTGCTGCTGGTCATCCCGTCGCTGTTCATGCTGGACGGCATGACGGATGACGCCTGGCTGCGCCTGATCGGCGTCAGCGCGGGGGTGGCCATCTTCGCCTCCGTCATCGGCAACGCCTTCTGGAACCAGGCCAGCCGCCTTCTGCCCCTCACCATGCTGGGGCAGATGATCGTGTCCGAGACGCTGTTCGCCTTTATCTATGGCTTCATCTGGGAGCAGCGCGGCCCGACGGTGATCGAGGTCGTGGCCATGATTTTGATGATCGTCAGCGTCGTCTGGTGCGTTCGCGCTCACCGCCCGGCGGCTGTGGCGGCGGCGGAAGGCGAGCACTAGAGAACGACGTAATTCCGTCTTAATCTGCGGTCCAAGTTCTTCATCAGGGAGGGACACATGATTGCATGGATCGCCACACTGTTTCTGTTGGGTCAGGCAGAGGTCACCTCGCCCACCAGTGAACTGAGCGCTGAGGCGCAAGCCCTGATTGCTCCCGTGCTTGAAACAATCACCGAGGAACAGCGACGACAAGCGCAAGCGCCGCCTCCTCAGGATCACGAGGAACGTTTTCTCCGGATGTATCGCCTGGATCAGATGGGGCGACAGGCGATGCAGAAAGTCGATCTGAGTATTCTTCCTCCGGATCAGGAGCAGGCCGCCAACAAGGCGATGTGGCAGGTTCAGGAGGAGGTGGACGAAGCCAATCTCAACGCCTTGCTCGCCATGCTGCCGCCGGAAGGCTGGTTCCTCAAAAGCCGCTATGGCGAGGGGCCGTCGCAGACGGCCTTTCTCATCATCCAGCATTCAAACCTTGAGCAGTGGCGACGTTTCGTGCCGGTGCTCGAGCCTCTCGTGGCGACGGGCGAGGTTGATGGGGCGCAGTTCGGTCTGATGTACGATCGACTGGCCGTGAACGAGGGGCGTCCGCAACGCTACGGGACGCAAGTGACCTGCAAGAATGGACGCTGGGTCATCGACTACGACAACCTCGAGGATCCCGCGAACGCCGACCGCCGTCGCGCGGAAGCAGGATTTCCGCATACGCTGGCGCAGTACGAAGCGCGTTTCGCCTCCTGGCCGACTTGCCGCGAAAACTGAGCAACGCTCGCCGTCGCCATGCGTTGAGGTCATAGCGGACCGGGCCCCTCTGGCGACCCTTCATCGCGATGTCGGCCGCGTCGTTGGAAACGGCTCGCGAAGGCGTCGATGGAACTGTTGCTATTGGAGTGGTTGGGCAAGCCCGTCTGGATGTGGGCGGGTTTCCTGACGGTCGTCATCGCCTTGCTGGCGCTGGATTTAGGGCTGTTCAATCGGCGCGATCATGAGATCGGGGTTCGCGAAAGCTTGGCGCTGTCCGCCTTCTACGTCGCCGTGGCTTTGGCCTTCGGCGCGTGGCTGTGGTCATCGCAAGGGGCTGACAGCGCCGTCGAATACCTGACCGCCTACGCTGTCGAGAAAAGTCTGGCGATGGACAATGTCTTCGTCATCGCCTTGATCTTCAGCGCCTTTTCCGTGCCGCGTCTCTATCAGCACCGGGTTCTGTTCTGGGGGGTGCTGGGCGTCATCGTTCTGAGGGCGATCATGATCGGCGGGGGTGCGGTGCTGGTCGCCCGCTATCACTGGGTGCTGTATCTGTTTGCCGGGTTTCTGATCCTCACGGGCGTGAAGATGTTCTTTGCGCGCGGCGAGGAAACGGACATCGCCGATAACGCCCTGCTGAAGTGGTTCCGGCGACGGATGCGGGTGACGAACGACCTGCACGGGCACGCCTTCTTTGTCCGCACGCAAAGCCGCCGCTCCGGCGAGGTGAAGCTGCACGCTACGCCGCTGTTTCTGGCCTTGGTGACGATCGAGATCGCTGACGTGATCTTCGCCGTGGACTCCGTGCCGGCGGTCTTCGCCATCACGACGGACGCCTATGTCGTCTACACGTCCAACATCTTCGCCATATTGGGGCTGAGGGCGCTCTATTTCGCCCTGGCGGCGGTGATTCACCGCTTCGCCTATCTGAAGCAGGCGCTGGCCGTTCTGCTGGTTTTCATCGGCGGCAAGGTGTTCGCTGCGCCACTGCTGGGGATCGAGAAGGTGCCGCCCGCCGTCTCTCTGTCGGTGACGGCGGCGATCCTGGCGACGGGAGTGGTCTGGTCCCTGTGGCGGACCCGCGCGGAGGCCGGACCTCCGCGCTGATCTTCGGGACGTCAGGCCGGCTTTTCGGCCAGGCGCTTGTCCAGATAGGCGCCGACGCGGCGCTCGACAGCGCCGATATGGTCCTGCCAGAAGTGGGTCGCGCCTTCTTCCAGCTCATAGTCGATGACGATGCCCTTCTGGGTGCGCAGCTTATTGACCACGCGCTCGACCTCGGCCGGGGGCACCACCGTGTCGGCCGTGCCATGCAGGAACAGGCCCGAGGCCGGGCAGGGGGCCAGGAAGCTGAAGTCGTAGATGTTCGAGGGCGGGGACACCGAGATGAAGCCGTCGGTCTCGGGACGGCGCATCAGCAACTGCATGCCGATGTAGGCGCCGAACTGATAGCCCGCGACCCAGGTCTGGGTGGCGGCGGGGTTGTTGGCCTGCAGCCAGTCTAGCGCCGTGGCCGCATCGGCCAGTTCGCCGATGCCGCTGTCGAACTCGCCCTGGGACTTGCCCACGCCGCGCGAGTTATAGCGCAGGGTGGCGAACCCGCGCTGAACGAACAGCTGGTGCATCGTCAGAGCGACCGGGTTGTTCATGTGCCCGCCCGCCTTGGGGTGCGGGTGCAGGATCAGGGCGATCGGCGCATCAGGCCGCTTGCCAGGCGAATAACGGCCTTCGATGCGGCCAGAGGCGCCGGGCAGAATGACTTCAGGCATGGATCGCGGTCCCTACAATCAATAGAGGTTTCGCCGGACGGATAATACTTGACCGAGGAGGTAGGACTTTCTAAGTCCCCGGTGCGTGACGCACTCGCCAGCGAGGCCGGGGGTCTTAGCATGGCCGCCCCGAAAAGCGTTAGAATTTTGAGGTTATAGGGATGCGCCTTTCGACAAAGGGTCGTTACGCCGTGATGGCGATGGCCGATCTGGCGAAAAACGGCTCGGGCCGGGCCGTGTCCCTGGCCGAAATCGCCACCCGTCAGGAAATCTCGCTCAGCTATCTGGAGCAGTTGTTCGCACGGCTGCGCAAGGGCGGGCTGGTGAAGAGCATTCGCGGGCCGGGCGGCGGCTATCGCCTGGCCAAGGGGCCGGAGGAGACGGTCGTTGCCGACATCGTCCTGGCCGTCGACGAGCCGATCCGCGCCACGCGCTGCGCCGCCCACGGCACGCCGCGCGGATGCATGACGGGCGGTGCGCGCTGCATCACCCACGATCTTTGGGAAGATCTGGGCGCCGAGATCCATCGCTATCTCGCCGGGGTCAGCCTGGCCGATGTGATTGAAAAACGCACGAACCGGGCGCGCATGGGTCAGAAGGATCCGGCGTCCATGGAGGCAGCAGCGTGAGCGTATATCTGGATTACAACGCCTCGGGTCTGGTTCGTCCTGAAGTTCAGGAAGTCATGGCTAAGGCCTTGGCCGACAACGGCAACCCTTCGGCCGTGCACGCCGCCGGTCGACGCGCCCGAGCTCGTATCGAGACGGCGCGCGCCCAGGTGGCCGATCTGGTCGGCGCCGATCCGACGGCGATCATCTTCTCTTCGGGCGGGACCGAGTCCAACGCCCAGGCGATCCACAGCGCCCTGGCCGCTGGTTGTGAGCGACTGATCGTCGGCGCGACCGAGCACCCTTGCGTGGCCGAGGCCGCCGCCGTCAGCGGCGTTCCGGTTGAAGTTCTGCCGGTGGATGCGGATGGCGTGCTCGATCTGGCCTGGCTGGCCGAGGCGTTGGCGCGTCCGGGCCGTGCGGTCGTCGCTATTCATCACGCCAACAATGAAAGCGGCGTGATCCAGCCGATCGCTGAGGCGGCGGCTCTGGCTCGCGCGGCAGGCGGCTGGTTGCATGTCGACGCCATTCAGTCGGCGGGCAAGATTCCCGTGACCATGCGTGTGCTCGGCGCTGACAGCCTGACCCTTTCGGCGCACAAGCTGGGCGGGCCGCAGGGTGTGGGCGCTCTGGTGCTGAGGGACGGCGTTTCAGCCGTGCGCATCTTGCATGGCTCTGGACAGGAGCGGGGCCTCCGCGCCGGAACCGAGAACGTGCCAGGGATTGCCGGCTTCGGCGTCGCCGCCGACTGCGCCGCGCGTGATCTGGACGCCGCCATGGCTCATGTCGCCTGGCGCGACGCGGCCGAGGCCAAGGTCAAGGCGGCGGGTGCGACCGTCATCGGCGGCGCGGTCGAGCGCCTGCCCAACACCCTGTTCATGGCGGTTGAGGGCTGGGACAGCCCGCAGCAGCTGATCACCCTCGATCTGGTCGGGGTCATGGTCTCGGCCGGTTCGGCCTGTTCGTCGGGCAAGGTCAAGCCATCCAAGGCGATCAGCGCCATGGGGCTGCATCATCTGGCGACCGGGGGCGTGCGCGTCTCCGGGGGCTGGGGCACGACCGAGGCTGACTGGGCCCGGTTCGCCGATGCCTGGGTCATGGCCTGGGACAAGCACAAGGCACGCTTGCAAGAGCGCGCAAAGGAAATCGCGTAACTTATGGCTATCGTTCAGGAAACAATCGATACGGTCGCGGAGCTGGAGCGATACAAGTACGGCTTCACCACTGACGTCGAGCAAGAGTTCGCCCCCAAGGGCCTGAACCCCGACATCATCCGCTTCATCTCCGACAAGAAGGGCGAGCCGGAGTGGATGCTAGAATGGCGTCTGGCCGCCTATGAGCGCTGGCTGGCGATGGAAGAGCCGACCTGGGCGGCGGTGAAGTACGAGCCTGTCGACTATCAGGATCTCTACTACTACGCCGCGCCGGTGAAGAAGGAGGGGCCGAAGTCTCTGGACGAGGTCGATCCCGAACTGCTGGAAGTTTACGCCAAGCTAGGCATCCCGCTGAAGGAGCAGGAAGTCCTGGCCGGCGTCCAGGGCGCGCCCAAGGTCGCGGTCGACGCCGTGTTCGACAGCGTCTCGGTCGTCACCACCTTCAAGGAGGAACTGGCCAAGGTGGGTGTGATTTTCATGCCGATTTCCGAGGCCTTGCGTGAATATCCTGATCTGGTGCGTCAGTACCTCGGCACCGTCGTGCCGGTCAGCGACAACTATTTTGCGGCCCTGAACAGTGCGGTCTTTTCCGACGGCAGCTTCGTCTACATCCCGCCGGGCGTGCGCTGCCCGATGGAGCTGTCGACCTATTTCCGCATCAACGCCAGCCAGACGGGCCAGTTCGAGCGCACCCTGATCATCGCCGACAAGGGCAGCTACGTCTCCTATCTGGAAGGCTGCACCGCGCCGATGCGCGACGAGAACCAGTTGCACGCGGCGGTCGTGGAGATCGTCGCACTGGATGACGCCGAGGTGAAATACTCGACCGTTCAGAACTGGTATCCCGGCGACGCCGAGGGCAAGGGCGGCATCTACAACTTCGTTACCAAGCGCGCCGACTGCCGTGGCGATCGCTCCAAGGTCAGCTGGACGCAGGTTGAAACGGGCTCGGCCGTCACCTGGAAGTACCCGTCCTGTATCCTGAAGGGTGCGGAAAGCTCGGGCGAATTCTACTCCATCGCCATCACCAACGGCCATCAACAGGCCGACACCGGCACTAAGATGCTGCACCTGGGCAAGAACAGCCGCAGCCGCATTATCGCCAAGACGGTCTCGGCGGGTAAATCGGACTCGACCTATCGCGGCCTGGTGTCGATCCACCCGAAGGCGACCGGCGTGCGCAACTTCACCCAGTGCGACAGCCTGCTGATCGGCAAGGAGTGCGGCGCCCACACCATTCCCTATATCGAGGTCCGCAACGGCTCGGCCCAGCTTGAGCACGAAGCGACCACGACCCGCCTGTCCGAGGACCAGCTCTTCTACGCCCAGCAGCGCGGTTTGTCGGAAGAGGAGGCCGTGGCCCTGCTGGTCAACGGCTTCGTCCGCGACGTCCTGCAGGAACTGCCGATGGAGTTCGCCGTCGAGGCCCAGAAGCTGGTGGCGATCAGCCTCGAAGGCTCGGTCGGCTGAGTGAGTTGAAGAAGAAAAACAATGCTTAAGATCAATAACCTCCACGTCTCCGTCGCCGACAAGCCGATCCTCAAGGGTCTGACGCTGGACGTGCCTGCGGGCGAAGTTCATGCAGTCATGGGGCCGAACGGGGCGGGCAAGTCGACGCTGGGCTACAGCCTGTCGGGCCGTCCCGGTTATGAGGTGACGGATGGTTCCGCCTCGTGGAACGGCGTGGATCTGCTGGACATCGAACCGGCCGAGCGCGCGGCGGCGGGTCTGTTCCTGTCGTTCCAGTATCCGATCGAGATTCCCGGCGTTCCGGCTATGACCTTCATCCGCACGGCGCTGAACGCCCAGAAGCGCGCGCGCGGCGAGGAAGAGGTTTCGGCCCCGGCCTTCCTGAAGCTGGTCAAGGCGGCGTCGCAGTCGCTGAAGATGGACTTCGACATGCTGAAGCGGCCGCTGAACGTCGGCTTCTCCGGCGGTGAGAAGAAGCGGATGGAGATCCTGCAGATGGCCCTGCTGGAGCCGTCGCTGCTGATCCTCGACGAGACGGACTCCGGCCTCGACATCGACGCCCTACGCATCGTCGCCGACGGCGTGAACGCCATGCGCAGCCAAGAACGGTCGATGCTGGTGATCACCCACTATCAGCGCCTGCTGGACTACATCAAACCGGACCGCGTGCACGTTCTGGCGGGCGGCCGCATCGTCGCCTCGGGCGGGCCGGAACTGGCGCATGAGTTGGAGGCGGAAGGCTACGACAAGTTCCTGCCGGAGGCGGCATGAAGGCGCTGGCCCGGCTGGACCTCACTGACGCGGCGACCTTCCCTTCGCGGCGGGTTGAGGAATGGAAATACAGTGATCTGAAGCGCTTTCTTCGTGAAGCGCCTGAACCGTCCGGCACCGCCGTCGTGGGCGCCCCGGGGCCGTTCTATGATCTGGGCGGCGACGCCGTCGTCTTCGCCAACGGCCGCCCGGTCGGGGTGAAGGATTACATCGCCTCGGGCGAGCAGACGCTGCGCCTGCGCTTCATTTCGGATGCGACCAGCACGGGCCATACGGCGGCGGCGCGCATCGTCGCCCGTCCCGGCGCGCGCCTGCTGCTGTTGGAGACGCATGAGGGCAAGGGCTCGGCCTATGTCGCCCACAACAAGGTCGAGATCGACGTCGCCGCCGACGCCGAAGTCATCCGGATCGTCCTGACCGACGAGCCCGCCGACGCCATTTCTGTGGCCGAGGCCGAGGTGCGGCTGGAGGCGGGCGGGCGCTATCGTCAGACCATCGTCGCCACCGGCGCCAAACTGCAACGTCTTGAGACCCGCCTGCGCCACGGAGCGGAAGGCGCTGACGCGCGCATGGACGGCCTCTATCTGCTGAACGGCGCGCGCCATTCGGATCAGACCTCGGTGATCGACCACGTCGCGGCCAACGGCACGACCAGCCAACTGATCAAGGGCGTGGTCCGCGACGAGGCGCGCGGCGTTTTCCAGGGCAAGATCCTGGTTCAGAAGGGCGCCGACGACACTGACGCCCGGATGGGCCACCACGGCCTGATCGCTTCGGATCGCGGCGAGATCGACGTGAAGCCCGAGCTGATCATCTACGCCGACGAGGTGCAGTGCGCCCACGGCGCGACCGTCGGGACGCTGGACGAAAGCGCCCTGTTCTACATGCAGCAGCGCGGCATTTCGGCCGATGAGGCCCGCGCCCTGTTGACCCATGCCTTCCTGATCGAGGTCGTCGACCGGATCGAGCACGAAGGCGCCAGAGAGGTGGTGCGGGAATGGCTGACGGCTCGCCTGTGACCAACGCTTCCGTGACGGGGTTCGACCCCTATGCCGCACGCGCGCAGTTCCCGATCCTGTCGCGACAGGTGAATGGAAAGCCGCTGATCTATCTGGACACCGCCGCCTCGGCGCAGAAGCCGCGCGCCGTCATCGACGCCCTGGTCGCGTCGATGACGGGCAGCTACGCCAACGTCCACCGGGGTCTGCACACCCTGTCGAACGAGGCGACGGAGGCCTATGAGCGTGCGCGCGAGATCGTGGCTCGCTTTTTGAATGCGCCCTCGGCCGACAATATCGTCTGGACCAAGGGCGGGACCGAAGCGATCAATCTGGTCGCCAACGGCGTCGGCCTGTCGATCCAGCCGGGCGATGAGATCATCGTCACCGAGATGGAGCACCACTCCAACATCGTGCCGTGGCACTTCCTGCGCGAACGGCGCGGGGCGGTGCTGAAATGGGCGCCGATCAAGGACGACGGTTCGCTGGACATGGAAGCCTTCGCCGCCCTGCTGGGGCCGAAGACGAAGCTGGTCGCCGTCACCCACATGTCGAACGTGCTGGGCACCATCAATCCGGTCGCCGAGATCACCCGTCTTGCCCATGCGGTCGGGGCGCGGGTGCTGGTCGACGGCTGCCAGGGCGCGGTCCACGCGGCGCCGGACGTTCAGGCCATCGGCTGCGACTACTATGTCCTGACGGGGCACAAGCTTTTCGCGCCCACGGGCATCGGCGTCCTTTGCGGCTCGACTGAGGCGCTGGAGGCACTGCCACCGTATCAGGGCGGCGGTGAGATGATCGTCACGGTCGAGAAGGAAGGCGTGACCTACGCCAAGCCGCCGCACCGTTTCGAAGCGGGCACGCCGCCGATCCTGGAAGCCATCGGCATGGGCGCGGCGGTCGAGTGGCTGTCGCAATATGATCCGGCGGCGATTCAGGCGCATGAAATGGCCCTGTATCACCATGCCGTCGAGCGCCTGCGGGGGCACAACTGGCTGCGGATTCTGGGCGAGGCGGAAGGGAAGGGCGCGATCCTGACCTTCACCGTCGAGGGCGCGCACGCCCATGACGTGGCCCAGATCATGGACCGTTACGGCGTCGCCGTGCGGGCCGGGCTGCACTGCGCCGAGCCTCTGGCGAAAAGACTGGGCGTCAGCGCAAGCGCACGCGCCTCCTTCGCCCTATATAACACCATGGAGGATACAGACGCCTTCGTGGACGCGCTGATCAAGGCGCGGAACTTCTTCGTGTGACGAGTATGGACGCCAAGACCGACAACGCGATCAGCGACAGCGACGCCTTCGCCGCCAGCTGGGACGAGCCGCAAAAGAGCGCCTTGTCCCAGGCTGAGCTGGACAAGCTGACGGACGACCTGATCGAGGCGCTGAAGACGGTGTACGACCCGGAAATCCCGGTCGACATCTATGAACTGGGCCTGATCTACAAGGTCGACGTGTCTGACGACCGCGACGTGCTGGTCGAGATGACGCTGACGGCGCCGGGTTGCCCCGTGGCGGGCGAGATGCCTGGCTGGGTCGAGACGGCGGTGGCCAAGGTCGAGGGCGTGCGCAGCGCCAAGGCCAACCTGGTGTTCGATCCGCCGTGGGACTCCTCCAAGATGAGCGATGAGGCCAAGCTGGCCCTGAACATGTTCTGAGGAGGCCCTGATGACCGAACTTCAGACTGCAACGACCCGGCCCCGGCGGCCCCGGCCCAAGGCGGTGACCCTGACGGACGCCGCCGCCGCGCGCGTGCGCGAAATCATGGACAACGCCGAGAAGGATTACGTCGGCCTCCGCGTCGGCGTGAAGAACAGCGGCTGCGCCGGGCAGGAATACACCTTCGCCTATGCGAAAGAAGCCCTGCCGCTGGACGAGGTGGTCGAGGACAAGGGCGTCACCATCCTGATCGAGCCCAAGGCCGTCCTGTTCCTGATCGGCACCGAAATCGACTATGAGGTGACGAAGCTGGCCTCGAAATTCGTCTTCCGCAATCCGAACGAGACGGACGCCTGCGGTTGCGGCGAGAGCGTCACCATCATCCCCGCCGCTGCTCTGGACGCCGACTGACATGATCCGATTGGAGGGGGTGACCCGGCGCTATCGCAGCGCGGCGGGCGACCGCACGGCGCTGGACGCCGTCGATCTGCATGTCGCGCGCGGCGAGGTGTTCGGCGTGGTGGGCCGTTCGGGGGCGGGCAAGTCTACCCTGATCCGCGCCATCAACCGGCTGGAGACGCCTGATGCGGGCAAGGTCTTCGTTGATGGGCAGGAAATTACCGCCCTGTACGCCGCCGAACTGCGCGCCGCGCGGCGCGGCATCGGCATGATCTTCCAGCACTTCAATCTGCTGAACGCCAAGACGATTGAGGACAACGTCGCCTTCCCCTTGCGGCTGGAAGGGCGGCCTGAGGCTGAGGTGAAGGCGCGCGTGAGGGAGCTTCTGGCCCAGCTGGGATTGGCCGATCATGCCAAGAAGCATCCGTCCCAGTTGTCGGGCGGCCAGAAGCAGCGCGTCGGCATCGCCCGCGCCCTGGCCTGCGGACCCAGCGTCCTGCTGTGCGACGAAGCGACCAGCGCCCTCGACCCCGAGACGACCGAAGACATCCTGACCCTTCTGGACGGGCTGAACCGCGACCTCGGTCTGACCATCGTGCTGATCACCCACCAGATGGAGGTGGTGCGCCGCGTCTGCGACCGGGTGGCGGTGCTGAAGGACGGCCGGATCGTGGAGCAGGGCGCGACGGCCGACGTCTTCCTGCACCCCCAACATGCCGTGACCCGCGCCATGCTGGCCGAGGGCGAGGAGACGGTCGACGCCTCGGTCGCGCCCGCCGGGGCGCGCATGGCCCGTCTGACCTTCCGCGGACCCTCGACCTATGAGCCGGAACTGAGCCGCGTCGCACGCACGGCGGGCGTGGATTACTCAATCCTGTCGGGCCGGATCAGCCGCATCCGGGGCGAGCCCTATGGCCAGATGACGGTCGCCTTCACCGGCGGCGACGCCGAGGCGGCTCTGGCGCAACTGGCCGCGCGCGGCGTCGTGGTGGAGGCGGTCTGATGTTCGCCAATGTGGACTGGGCCGATATCGGCAAGGCGACGATCGACACCCTGCTGATGCTAGGAGGGTCGATGGTGCTGACGGTGATCTTGGGCGTGCCGCTGGGCGTGCTGCTGTATCTGTCGGGCAAGGGGCGGCTGGCGGCCAATCCGGTGCTGAACGCCTTGCTGTCCTTTGTGGTCAATGTGCTGCGTTCGGTGCCCTTCATCATCCTGCTGATCGTCATGCTGCCGGTGACGGTGCTGCTGGTCGGCACCTCGCTGGGCGTGGCGGGCGCCATTCCGCCGCTGGTCGTCGGGGCCGCGCCCTTCTATGCGCGTCTGGTCGAGACGGCCCTGCGCGAGGTAGACAAGGGCGTGGTCGAGGCGACCCAGGCCATGGGCGGCTCGACCCTCCAGATCGTGACGCGGGCTCTGTTGCCCGAGGCCATGCCGGGCATCATCGCCGGCGCGACCGTCACCGCCATCGCCCTGGTCAGCTACACCGCCATGGCGGGCGTGGTGGGGGCGGGCGGTCTGGGCGACCTGGCCATCCGCTTCGGCTATCAGCGGTTCCAGACCGACGTCATGGCCGTGACCGTAGTTCTGCTGCTGATCCTCGTACAAATTCTGCAGATGATCGGCGACCGTCTGGTCGCTAAGGTCTCGCACCGCTGATTTTACGAAAGCCTGCCCTATGATCCGCCGTTCGCTGCTGCTGTCCGCCGCCGCTGTCCTGACGCTCGCCGCCTGCAGCCAGGGCGCGGACAAGAAGGCGGGGGCCGAGGGCGCGCCCCTGCTGGTCGGCGCCACCGCCGTGCCGCATGCCGAAATCCTCGAGCAGGTGAAGCCGATCCTGGCCGCCGAAGGCGTGCCGATCGAGATCAAGGTCTTCAACGACTACGTTCAGCCGAACGTGCAACTGGCTGAAAAGCGGCTGGATGTGAACTATTTCCAGACCAAGCCCTATCTGGACGAGTTCAACACGGCGCGCGGCACGAACCTGATCACCGTGGCAGGCATCCACGTCGAGCCGCTGGGCCTGTATTCGCGCAAGCACAAGGCGCTGGCCGATCTGCCGAACGGCGCCCAGGTGGTTCTGCCCAACGATGCGTCGAACACCGGTCGCGCCCTGCTGCTGCTGCAGGCGGCGGGCCTGATCACCTTGGCGGATCCGCAAAACCCGCTGCAAACGGTGCGCGACATCGCGACCAATCCCAAGGGGCTGAAGTTCCAGGAGGTCGAGGCCGCGACCATCCCGCGGATCCTGCCCCAGGTGGACGGCGCGGTGATCAACACCAACTACGCCCTCGACGCCGGGCTGAAGCCCAAGACCGACGCGCTTCAACTGGAAGGCGCCGACAGCCCCTATGTGAACTATCTGGTCGCCCGCCCGGACAATCAGAACGACCCGCGCATCCAGGCCCTGGCCAAGGCCCTGCGCGGTCAGGCGATCAAGGACTTCATCGCTTCGAAGTATGAAGGCGCTGTGATCCCAGCGGCCTAGGCTGCGGCGTTGACCGCCTCGGCCGCTGCGGCGGCCTTGGCGGCCTCGTCCGGGGTGGAGACCAGAACGGCGGGCGTGACCGGCTGACCCGTCGCCTCGGCGATCAGTTCCGCCGTCTTGCCTTCCACGGCCGCCTCCAGTCGTTCCAGGAACTCGGCCTTGGGCAATCCGGTCGGGATCGGTTCGAGGAATTCCAGCGTCGCCGTGCCGGGGTTCTTCCGGTACTCTTCCAGCGGCCAGAATAGGCCCAGGTTGGTCGCCAGCGGCACGACCGGCATGTCGAAGTCGCGATACATGTGCCAGACGCCCGAGCGGTAACGGTACTTCTCGCCGACCTTGGCCAGATTCCCTTCCGGATAGATCAGGATCTTGCGCCCCTCGCGATTGGCGTCGGCGGCGCGTTCCTTGAGCGCGGCGCGGGCGGCGTGACCGCCACAGTTGTTGACGACGATGGCGCCCAGCTTCCTCAGCACGGTTCCCAACAGGGGGAACTTCTCCAGATGGTCGCCGGTGACGAAGGCCACGTCGTCGAACTGATCATAGGTGGCGAAGCCGTCGCCCCAGCTCTGGTGCTTCGAGGCGATGATGAAGGCGCCGGTCGGGATTCGTTCCTTGCCGCGCGTCTCGATGCGGATGCCCGCGAACAGGCTCATGGCCTGCACCATACGCCGGACATAGCGGCGGATGATCCAGCTTGTGGCCTTGCGGCCCGGCGCCAGGGCCGCAAAGGCGGCGGCCAGGCCGTAGGTGATGGAAAGCGCCCAATAGGCGATGTTGAACAGCAGGCTTCGCATCTGGCGACTATGCCAGCCTGCCGTTCAGAGGCGAGCGTAAAGTGAAGCCTGTCAGATCAACGCACTGGTTGACCCGCACGGATACGGGCGATGACGGCTTCCAGTTGCGCCTGAGGCATGCCGCCGGGGATCAGGTTGCCGTTGATGATGAAGGCGGGGGTTCCGCTCAGGGCCAATGCCGAGGCTTCGCGCGTATTGCGCAGGATCACCGCGTCGATCTCTTCGCGATGCGTGGCCAGGTCACGATCCAGCTGGTTCATGTCGACCCCGGCCGCGCGTGCGAGGCTGCGCGCCTGCTGATCGGTCTCGATACGCCCCTTGGCGCCCATGAAGGCCTTGTGCACCTCATGATACTTGCCCTGGTAGTTGGCGGCCATCGCCAGGCGGGCCACGTTCTCGGACACGGCGCCGAAGATGGGCCATTCCTTGTAGAGGATGCGCACCTTGGGATCGGCCTTCATCAGGCCTTCCAACTCTGGGATCATCATTTTGCAGTAGGGGCAGTTGTAGTCCATGAAGCCGATGATGATGATGTCTGCGTTCTCGGCGCCGATGAACGGCGTCGCCGGATCGCGCAGCAGGTCGCTGAAGCCGACTTCCGCCACCATGGGCAGATCCTGAGCGCCCGACGCCCCAGCCGCCGCGACGGTCGCCGGAGCGTTGCCGGCGTCGGCCGGACCGCACGCGGCCAGGGTCAGGGCGACGGCGAGCTTCATTGCGAGGGCGGGGTTCTTCATCGGGTCAGGCTTTCCTGCTTCGTTCGACGCGCGGATGCACGATCAGGTCGGGGAGGGACCGCGCCAGAGCGACGGTTGATGCTTCTTGGTCGAGGCGTCCGCTTAAGTCACGCTTAAGGCGGCGGGCGGCGCCTTGTTCAGGCGGGCGATTTCGGCGGCGACCTGTTCGGGCGCTATCTCGCCCATGTGCGCTTTCGCCAGCGTGCCGTCCGCATGAAGGAAGAGCGTTACCGGAATGCCGACCGTGCGATAGTGACGCGGCAGGGCCATGCCGGTGTCGAACAGGACGTGGCGTAGGGATAGGCCCTCGCGCGCCAGGTATTCGCCGACCGTCTCCCGGCTCTCGCCCTGATTGATGAACAGGAAACGGATGTCGGGGTGAGAGCGCTCGGCCTGCGCCAGGGCCGGCATCTCTCGGCGGCACGGCGGGCACCAGGTCGCCCAGATGTTGATGACGCTGGGTTGATTGACGGACTGGGCCAGATCGATCGGCGGGCCTTCCAGCTGGACCAGAGTCAGTTCGGCGGGAGGCAAGGGCTCGGTCGCCGAGGCCAGTTGATGCGTCGTGACCCAGACCAGCGCGGCCGCCGCCACAGGGGCGATGGCCCAGGCGCGTTCCTGCCGGGTCTTCAGAATCAGGAAGGTGGCCAGCGCGACGAAGGGCAGAACCCACAACCAGGTGAATCCGCCCTGCCACACGGCGAAGGCGCGCAGGGGGTCGCCGCTGAAATACGCCCAGTTGGCGACGACATGGGCCAGTCGGGCGACGGCGACCCCACCGATGGCGACGACCGTGCTCCACAGGTTGAAGCGGCCGCTGATCCGGCTGACCAGGATGCTGGAGCCGATCATGAAGACGACGACGCCGGCGATGATGGCGAAACGCTCGCCGGACAGGACCAGGGGGCCGAGCGACAGGCTGTTCATTCGGCCGCCCCCGCTCGTTCCAGCGAGGTCAGGACGGCGCGGGCCGAGGCCTCGCCGATCAGGCGGCTTTCGGCGGCTTCCTTCGAGGTTCTGGACAGGAAGATCATGGTCGGCGGCCCGACGACGCCATAGCGGTCGAGCAGATCGCGCACTTCCGGCGTGCTCTGGGTCACATCGACCTTGATCAGGTCGACAGCGCCGAGTTCGGCGAGGACTTCATCGTTCTGGAAAACCTCGCGCTCCATGACGCGGCAACTGACGCACCATTCCGCGGTGAAATAGACCAGAGCGGGGCGAGATTTGGCGGAGGCCTGGGCGACAGCGGTCTCAAGCGCAGCATTGTCGGCAACCACGACCGCCGGAACGGCTGTGAGAGAAGAGGCGCTGTCTGCCGCGAGCGCGGGGCGAGCCAGCGGGGCCAGGGGCCGCCAGGGACTGACGGCGTCGAGGCTGACGCCTATCAACAGCAGTACGCCCCAGACGGCGGCGATCAGGCCAGCCGCGCGAGCGACGCTGTTTAGGGCGCCCGACGCCGCCGGGCGGAACAGGCCCAGGGCGGCGGCGGCCGCGAAGCATAGGGCCGCGCCCAGAGATAGGGTCGCGACTGGCGGCAGGATGCGGCTGGCCAGCCACCAGGCCATGCCCAGGAAGATGAAGCCGAAAACGATCTTCACGCGGTTCATCCACGCTCCAGCCTTGGGCAGGAAGCGCGCGCCCGCGGCTCCGAAGACGATCAGCGGCACGCCCTTGCCCAGCCCCAGGAAGAACAGGGCGGCGGCGCCGAGAAGCACATCCCCAGTCTGGGCGATATAGAGCAGGGCTCCAGCCAAAGGAGCGGTGACGCAGGGGCCGGCGATAAGCGCCGACAGGAAACCCAGCCCAGACGCCGAGACCACGGAACGCCGTCCCGTCCCGGTGTCGCGCGACAGGCGGCTGGTCCAGGCTGAGGGCAGTTGAAGCTCGAAGGCGCCGAACATGGAAACTGCGAGGACTGTGAAAACGACGGCCAGGCCGCCTACGGCCCAGGGCGATTGCAACACCATCTGCAGGTTCTGACCCGACCAGGCGGCGGCGACGCCCAGCAGGCCGAAAGCCACAGCCAGACCCAGGACATAGGCGACCGACAGCAGCAGGCCGCGTCGCGTGCCTTGCCCGTCCACGCCCCGTCCGATGACGCCCGCCAGGATGGGGTACATGGGAAAGACGCAGGGCGTGAACGCCAGCAACACGCCGAATCCGAAAAAGGCCAGCAGCACCCAGACCGTTCCTCCCTGGCGCGACAGCCGGTCAACGAAGCCCTGATCCTGTTGCAACTGGATGGCGGCTGCGGGGAGAACGACATCCGGCTCAGATGAATCGATGAGCACAGGTTCCGCCTCGGCGCTTTCGGCGGCGTCGGACGTCGGAGCCGCCGGTGTCTTCTGCAAGGCGAGTACGGCTGCGGTCTGGGCCGTTCCGGCTTCTGCCTCGCGCGAGGCGATGCGGGCGCTCGGCAGGGCGGGGACGTCAACCGTTCGCGTGGTCGGCGGATAACAGATCGAGTTTTCCAGACACCCCTGATAGGTGATGTTGATCGACGCGGGATCGTTTGCGCGCTTCAGCGCGTCCGCCGACAGAACCGCGCGCCCAGCATCGCGCCAGATGTCGACGACGCCGAATCCGGGGTCGTCCTTCTTTTCTCCGGCTCGAAGGCGAAGGGGAAGCGCAGTCTTGCCGTCCGGCGCCGTGGCGGCCGTATGGTCCTTGTAGAGGTAGTGCCCTGGCGCGATCTTCCAGGCGAAGACTAGGTCGCCGTCGGCTTCACGCGAAATCTGAAGGGTGAACGCCTCTTCTGGGGAAAGCAGCGGCTGGCCGAAGCCCTGCCCCAGCCCTTGGGCCAGGCTCGGCGCTGGAGCCGACAGCATGAGGACGGCCAGGGCCGCGAGGAGGCGTGCGAGAATGATCTTCATACCTGTTTGGGTCGGAGAATGAGCTTAAGTCAGGCTTAAGCCGAGGTTCGCATCAATAGCCAATGAGATTGCTCACTGTAGAAGACGATCCGGTTCTGGCGGACGGATTGCGTGTCGGCCTTGGGGCCTGCGGCTGGACCGTCGAGCCGGTCGCTAGGGTCGAAGAAGCCCTGGCTGCGCTCGAAAGCTCGACCTTTGACGCGGTCGTGCTGGATCTGGGCCTGCCGGATGGCGACGGCCTGGAGATCCTGCGCTTCGTACGGCGCCGAGACATGGACGTCGGCGTGGTGATCCTTTCAGCGCGCGACGATAGCCGCGATCGCATCGCGGGGCTGGACGCCGGGGCCGACGACTATGTGGGCAAGCCGTTCGATCTGGATGAACTGGCGGCGCGCCTAAGGGCGGTCCGTCGCCGTCTGTTGGGGCGTTCGCAACCGGCGCTGTCGCACGAGGGGGTGACGCTGGACCCGAAGTCGCGTCTGGCCTGGCGGGGCGAGGGCGACCTGCACCTGTCGCGGCGCGAGTTCGCCATCCTTGAAGCCCTGATGGAGCGCCCGTCGCAGGTGCTGTCGCGCAGCCAGTTGGAGGAACGCCTCTACGGTTGGCAGGAGGATATCGGCTCCAACGCCGTCGAGGTCCACATCCATTACCTGCGCGCCAAGCTGGGCGCCGACTTCATCCGCACGGTGCGCGGTCTGGGGTACAAGCTCCAATGATGTCCATCCGAACGCGGCTGTTCGCCATTCTGGCGCTGGTGACCGCCTTGGTCTGGGGCGGGGCGGTCATCTGGGTCGAAGTTCAGACACGCAATGAGGTGCAGCGCGTGCTGGACCGACGTCTGATGGAGTCGGCCCGGATGGTGTCGTCCATGATGCAGCCGGGCAGTCTGTCGCCTGTCGTCAATGAAGAAGAGGGCGGCCGTCTGGCGGCGTATGACCAGCAACTGGCCTGCCAGATATGGTCGATGCAGGGCGAGTTGATCGCACGGTCGCGAAGCGCGCCATCCGCCATGTTGGCCAGCGGCGCGGATGGATTCTCCGAACGCGTCATCAATGGCGAGCGTTGGCGCGTCTACACCGTCCATGTGCCCGAAGGCGGCTATCGTGTCATGGTCGGCGACAATCTCGCGGTCCGTGAACATCTGGTGGGCAGCGTCGTCACCGGCCTGCTGGGGCCGGCTGTTCTGGGCCTGCTGGCGCTTGGCGTTCTGATCTGGTGGTCGGTGGGGGCAGGCCTGCGGCCCATTCAGCAGATGACCCAGGCGCTCGCTAGTCGCCGAGCGGACGACCTGACGCCGGTTGATGTGGCGCCGGGCGGCAAGGACTTGCAGCCTTTCGTCTCGGCGCTGAACGACCTGATCGCCCGCGTCAGCGAAGCGCGTCGCCGAGAGACCGAGTTCACCGCCGCCGCAGCTCATGAACTGCGGACGCCGCTGGCGGGCCTGCGGGTTCAAGCGCAGATCGCGGCCAATGCGACGGATGAGGGCGTGCGCAAACACGCGCTGGAGCAGATACAGACCTCGGTCGACCGCACTGCGCGCCTTGTGACGGGGCTTCTGGCGTTGGCGCGTGAAGACGAGGCGGCTATCGAAGCCGACGATAGGCGCTGGATCGACCTGCGCGCCCTGTTCGCCAATGACGCGGATGCGCGTTTGGAAGTCCTAGATCAGGCCTTCCGGGTTTACGTTCAGCCGGATCGTTTCGAGACGGCGGCCGCCAATCTGCTGGCCAATGCTCAAGCCATGGCCAGCAGCCGTATCCGTGTCGCGGTCGAAGGTCAGGAGAACGACGCCATTCTGGTGGTCGAGGACGACGGTCCCGGCGTTTCAACGGCCGATCTGGAGCGTCTGGGCCGCCGCTTCTTCCGCACCTCCGATGCGCCGGTCGGCGGCAGCGGCCTGGGCCTGTCCATCGTCCTGTCGACGATGAAGGCGCATGGCGGGGCTGTGCGCTTTACGCCCTCGGCGCTGGGCGGCTTGCGGGTCGAACTGCACGGCCTGCCGATCCGGCCGGCCTGATCGAAGGCTCAGGCGGGCATTTCGATGGCGGCCACAGCCTGCGCCGCCAGGCCTTCATTGCGTCCGACGAAGCCCATTTCCTCGCTGGTCGTCGCCTTCACGCTCACGGCGTCCAGCGGCAGCTTCAGCAGGTCCGCCAGCCGCTCGCGCATGGCCAGCCGGTGCGGCTTCACCTTGGGCTGCTCGCAGATCAGGGTCACATCGACATTGATGATGCGCCCGCCGCGCAGGGCCACACGCTCCGCGGCGTAGACCAGAAAGCGATCAGACGAGGCGCCCTTCCACTTGGGATCGCTGGGCGGGAAGTGGTCGCCGATGTCGCCGTCGGCGATGGCGCCCAGAATGGCGTCCGTCAGGGCGTGCAGACCCGCATCGGCGTCGGAGTGGCCGATCAGGGTCCGATCGTGCGGAATCTCAACCCCGCACAGCCAGACGGAGGCGCCCGGCCCCCAGCGGTGGACGTCATAGCCCTGGCCTATGCGGGTGACGGTGCGGGCGGCGGACAGGGCCTCGGCCATGGCGAAATCCTCTGGATAGGTCAGTTTCATCAGGCGCGGATCGCCCGGGATCAGTCGGACGCGGCCGCCCGCGCGCTCGACCACGGAGGCTTCATCGGTGGCGGCTTCATCGGCGGGCCAGACGGCATAGGCGTCGCGGATGGTCTTGATGCGGAAGGCCTGCGGGGTCTGCGCGCGCCACAGGTTCTCGCGATCTACGGCGCCGACGACCATGTCCTGATCGCCTCGGCGCAGGCTGTCCGCGACAGGCAGGGCGGGCAGGGCCCCGTCGGCGCTTTCCAAACCGACCAGCAGGCCCGCGATCACCTCAGGGCTCAAAAAGGGACGGGCGGCGTCGTGGATCAACACCGGCTCTTCATCGGCGCCAGTCAGGGCTGACAGGCCTGCGCAGACGGATTTGGCCCGCGTGTCGCCGCCCGTGACGGCCCGCCACCCAGTCAGGCCCGCAAGGGCGGATTGAAGTTCCGATGCAGCGTCAGCGGCGATCACGATGACGACTTCGCGCGCGCCCGCCTCCAGCAAGGCCTGGACCGGCCAGCGCACGACGGGCTTGCCGGCGACGATGCGCCACTGTTTGCCGCCGCCCGCTCTAGAGCCTGAACCGGCGGCCACGACGATCGCTGAGAATCCCATGCCGGTCTTCTAGGCGTCCCGGTTCCGCTTGACGAGAGGGGCCTTCTTCGGCGCTAAGGAGCCTCATGACGACCGGGTTGCAGATTGGCGATGTGAAGATCGCAGGGCGGGTGCTGATGGCGCCCATGACCGGGATCACGGACCTGCCGTTCCGTGTGCTGGCGTCAAAGCTCGGCGCCGCCTATGTGGCGACGGAGATGGTGGCCGCGGCCGAACTGGCGCGGGCCCGTCCCGACGTTGTGCGTCGCGCCGCCGTGGGCGGGGGCCTGCCCCTGACCGTGATTCAGCTGGTCGGCGGCGATCCGGTCGCCATGGCCGAAGGCGCGCGCATGGCCGAGGCGGCGGGCGCCGACCTCATCGACCTGAATTTCGGCTGTCCGGCCAAGGAAGTCACCGGCGCCGCCTGCGGCTCGGCCCTGATGCGCACGCCGGATCAAGCCGCGCGGATCATGGCGGCGGTCGTCGGCGCCGTCAGCCGCCCGGTCAGCGTCAAGATGCGGCTGGGCTGGGACGAGAACAGCCACAACGCCGCCGATCTGGCGCGCCGGGCCGAGACTCTGGGCGTCGCCGCCGTCACGGTGCACGGCCGCACGCGCAAGCAGTTCTACACCGGCGTCGCCGACTGGGACGCCGTGGCCGAGGTCAAGCAGGCGGTCGCCATCCCGGTCATCGTCAACGGCGACATCATCACGGCCGAACAGGCGCGTGAGGCGTTGGAGCGTTCGGGCGCCGACGCCCTGATGCTGGGACGCGGGGTCTATGGACGGCCTTGGTTGGCGGCGCATCTGGAGCGCGCTCTGATTGACGGGACACAGCTTCAGGAGCCGTATCGCGAAGAGCGTCTGGCCATCGTCATCGAGCATCTGCGGGCGTCCGCCGCCTTCTATGGCCTGCCGCTGGGGCTGAAAATGTTCCGCAAACACCTGGGCTGGTACATCGAACAGGCGCCCTGGCCTGCCGATCCGGCGGAGCGTCGCGCCGCCAAGGCCCGCCTATGTCGCCTGGAGACCCCCGAAGAGGTCGAGACTGCCCTGACCGACTTATGGCTAGGCGTGACGCATTTGAGCAACTTCGATGTTGAAAACAGGACACAGGTGTTCGAAGCTGTGGCCTGATGTCGGACGCGCCCGTTTACACGGTTGAGCCACAGACCCCAGAACGCTCGTTCTGGGGCCGTCTCGCCGATGGTCGCGCCCGGGCCCTGTTCGGAACCGCCTACGCCATCGCCTTTCTGATCACCGCCGCCGCCATCTGGCTGGTGGCGATCGCGCCGGGCGCTACGGCGGGCGGCGATGCGCGCACGGCGGCCAGCCAGGTCGTGCTGTTCATTCTTCTGGCCAATCTGATCCTGATCGCGGGCCTGGCGGCGGTGATCGGCGGACGAGTGCTGCGCCTGACGCGCAATCGGAATGATCCGGGCGCGCGCCTGCACCTGCGCTTCGTCACGCTTTTCTCGCTCGTCTCCGTCGTGCCGGCCGTGCTGATCGCCCTGGTGTTCGGCCTGCTGGTCAACCGAGGAGTGGATCAGTGGTTCAGCACCAATGTCCGTTCGGCGGTCGAGAACGGCGCCGAGATCGGCCGCGCCTATGTCGCCGACGTAGGCGCCGGGCTGGAGGTCGATCTGGAGACGATGGCGACTGAACTGGGCGGAGTACGCGACCTGTTCGACAATCGGATCCAGTTCTCGCGCGCCCTGTCTCAGATCGGCGATTTCTTCGGCTATCCGGCGCTCTACATTCTGGATGACGAGGGGCGCGTTCTCGCCAGCGGCGAACAGCCGGGCGCGCCGCCCTATGTCGCGCCGCCGCGTGAGGCTTTCGAAACCGTGGCCGGCGGCGAGGTGGCCCCGACGACGGTGACGGAAAACCCCGACATGGTTCGGGCGCTATATCCCTTGCCGGATTACGGCCACGCCTATCTCTATGTCGTGAGACCGCTGGCGCCGGGCCTGATCCAGCGCATGCGCAACGGCGAGGAATCCATCACCGCCTATCGCGCCGCCGAGGAAAGCCGTGCGCGCATCCAGGCGGCCTTTGCGCTTAGCTATCTGGAGACGGCCCTGCTGGTGCTAGTGGGCGCGGTCTGGTTGGCCATGTCGGCGGCCAGTTCGATCTCGGCGCCGATCGGGCGCCTGGTGAAGGCGGCGGACCAGGTGGCTGGGGGCGATCTGGACGCGCGGGTCGACAACGCCGGAGCGCCGTCCGAAATCATCGTCCTGTCCGAGGCCTTCAATCGGATGACCGAGGACATCAAGACCCAGCAGGCTGCGTTGAAGACCGCCTCGGACGAGGCGCAGGGCCGCAGTTTGTTCATCGAAACCGTTCTGTCAGGCGTTAGCGCGGGCGTGATCGGTCTGGACCGGATGCGTCGCATCTCGGCAATCAACGACAGCGCCAGTCAGTTGCTGGGTCTCGACCCCGAACAGGTGCAGGGCCTTCGTCTGGCCGATGTGGCGCCGGAACTGGGCGAACTGTCCGAGCGTGGCGAGGCCCATATCGAAGAAGACATCGACGTCAGCCGCGACGGCGAGGCCCTGCGTTTGCGGGTCCGCATCGAGGGCGGGCAGGGCGGCGAGATGGTGCTGACCTTCGACGACATCACCCGTCTGGTCACGGCTCAGCGCAACGCTGCCTGGCGCGACGTGGCGCGCCGCATCGCCCATGAGATCAAGAACCCTCTGACGCCGATCCAGTTGTCGGCCGAACGCCTGCGTCGTCGCTATCGCGAACGCGTGGGCGATGACGTCGAGGTGTTCGATCGCTGCACGGAGACCATCATTCGTCAGGTAGGCGACATCGGTCGAATGGTGGACGAGTTCTCTTCCTTCGCCCGTATGCCCGCCCCACGCTTCTCGATGGAGAACCCGGCTGAAATGCTGCGCGAGGCGGTGTTCGCCCAGCGTGTGGCCGTGCCTGATATCGGGGTGGATCTGGTGGAGCCGCTGCCCAGCGTGGTACTGCAATGCGACGGCCGCATGGTGGGCCAGGCCCTGGCCAATATCCTGAAGAATGCGGGCGAGGCCGTCGGCGCCAAGCGGGCGCGCGATCCCGTCGCTGAAGAGGCGCTGGGCATCATCGCCAGGCTCGACATTGAGGATGAGCGCGCCGTCTTCACCATAGAGGACGACGGCGTCGGCCTGCCCGCCAAGGATCGCGACCGGCTGACTGAGCCCTATGTCACCACGCGTGAGAAGGGCACAGGCCTGGGCTTGGCCATCGTCAAGCGCATCTGCGAGGACCACGGCGGCGAGTTGCGGCTGGCTGACGCAGAAACACTATCGGGCGCGCGCGTATGCCTGATCTTCCCACTGACCCAGAACCATAAGTCCGCTCATCGCGCTTCCGGCGCGGCGAGCGTGGCGAGTTAAGCGAGGCGTCATGCGTAATACTGGTGCTGATATTCTGGTCGTTGACGACGAAGCGGACATCCGCGAACTGGTCTCGGGCCTGCTTGAGGACGAAGGCCATTCGGTCCGCACGGCGGCCAATTCGGACGAGGCGCTGGCCGCCATCCGGGCGCGCAAGCCCTCCCTGGCGGTGCTCGACATCTGGATGCAGGGCGGCGGCCTGGACGGGTTGGAACTGCTCGATGTCGTGCGCGAGCTGGATCAAGACCTGCCGGTCGTCATGATCTCGGGGCACGGCAACATCGAAACCGCCGTCAGCGCCCTGAAGCGCGGCGCCTATGACTTCATCGAAAAGCCGTTCAAGTCCGACCGGCTGGTCGTGGTGGTGGAGCGCGCCCTGGAGGCGGCCGCCCTGAAGCGTGAAAACCGGCGCCTGCGCGCCCAGACGCTGACGCCCAGCGGATTGATCGGCAAGTCCGTCGCCGCTCAGACTCTGCGCAGCACCATTTCCAAGGTCGCGCCGGCCAACAGCCGCATCCTGATCTCAGGCCCGCCGGGTTCCGGCAAGGAACTGGCGGCGCGCCAAATTCATGAGGCGAGCCCGCGCGCTAAAGCCGAGTTCGTCGCCATTTCCGCCGCCGGGATGGCGCCCGAACGCCTGGATGTCGAACTGTTCGGGGAGGAAGGCGTCGATGGTCGGCCGCGCAAGATCGGCGTTTTCGAGCAAGCTCATAACGGCACCCTGTTCCTGGATGACGTCGCTGACATGCCGCGCGAAAGTCAGAGTCGCATCCTGCGCGTCCTGGTCGAGCAACGCTTCCGTCGGGTCGGCGGCGAACAGGACGTTCAGGTCGATGTGCGGGTCATCAGCTCGACCTCGCGCGATCTGCGCATCGAGATCGGCGAGGGGCGCTTCCGCGAAGATCTCTTCCACCGCCTGAACGTGGTGCCGATCCGGGTGCCGCCGCTGTCGGAGCGTCGCGAGGATATCGCCGAGTTGGTAGAGTATTTCGTGGAGAGTCTTTCGGCCTCACAAGGGTTGCCGCATCGGCGGATCGCCGACGACGCCCTGGCTGTGCTTCAGGTCCATCCCTGGCCGGGCAATGTGCGCCAGTTGCGCAACAACATCGAACGCCTGCTGATCCTGGCGACCGGCGGTCCGGATGAGCCGATCACGGCGGACATGTTGCCGCAGGAGGTGGCGTCGTCCGCCAGCCCGACATCCTTGGGCGCCGACCGCATCATCGCCCTGCCGTTGCGTGAGGCGCGCGAAGTGTTCGAGCGGGAGTATCTGTCGGCTCAGATCATGCGATTCGGCGGAAATATCTCGCGTACGGCCGCCTTCATCGGCATGGAAAGATCTGCGTTGCATCGCAAGCTTAAGTCGCTGGGCGTGTCGCCCGCACGCGGCGGAGACGAAGAAGGAGAGGGCGCCTGATGTCCAGGGTCGCCTATGTAAACGGCATCTATCAGCCGCACGGTCAGGCCGTGGTCCATATCGAGGATCGCGGGTTTCAGTTTGCCGACGGCGTCTATGAGGTCTGGTCGGTCTTCGACGGCAAGCTGGCTGACTATCAGGGCCATCTGAGCCGCTTGGCCCGCAGCCTGACTGAACTGCGGATCGACATTCCCATGTCGGCCGAGGCTCTGGGCATCGTGCTGCGTGAGACGATCCGCCGGAACCGGGTGCGCAACGGCATCGTCTACATCCAGATCACGCGTGGCACCGCGCCGCGCGACCACGCCTTCCCCAAGGACGTGGCGCCCAGCGTCATCATCACCGCCAAGTCGATCGACCTGAAGAAAGGCGAGGCTCTGGCCGCCAAGGGCGCAGCCGGCGTCACGCATCCGGACATGCGCTGGGGCCGTTGCGACATCAAAACTGTGGGTTTGCTGCCCAACGCCCTGGCCAAGCAGGCGGCGCGCGATCGCGGCGCCTATGAGGCCATCCTGTTCGATGAAATGGGCATGGTGACCGAGGGCTCCTCGACCAACGCCTGGATCATCGATGAGAACGGCAAGCTGCGGACCCGCGACACCCAGGCTAACATCCTGCGAGGCATCACCCGCGCGGCGATCATGAAGCTGGTCGAGGCCGAGGGGATTGAGCTGGAAGAGCGCGCCTTCAGCGTCGAGGAGGCCAAGCGCGCGCGCGAGGTCTTCGTCACGGCGGCCAGTTCCTTCGTCATGCCGATCGTTTCGCTGGACGGAACCCGCATCGGCGACGGCAAACCCGGCCCGGTGGCGACCCGCCTGCGCGAGATTTATCTGGAACAGGCGCGCCGCGAAGCCATTTAAGGCGTTGCCGCATCGGCGGGGGCGTGGCTAAGGTCGCGGATGCGAGCGACGCGCCCGCGTTGCGGCCATTCCGCCGCCGATTAAAAAGACCAAGAACAGGATCAACCTGCCATGTCGCAAGACAAACGACAGAACCTCCAGGACACCTTCCTGAACAGCGTCCGCAAGACGAAGACCCCGCTGACCATCTTCCTGGTGAACGGCGTCAAGCTTCAGGGCATCGTCACCTGGTTCGACAACTTCTGTGTGCTGCTGCGTCGCGATGGCCAATCGCAGCTGGTCTACAAGCACGCCATCTCGACCATCATGCCGTCCGCGCCCGTGCAGCTGTACGAGCCCGACGCCGAAGAAGACTGATTGACCTCCAAACTCATTGACCACGCCGTCCCGCTGATCCGGGCCGTCGTCATTCACCCCGACCGACGCGGCGACAATGCGCGCCACGCGACCGAACGCCTGGAAGAAGCCGTGGGCCTGGCCCAGGCGCTGGACCTCGACGTGCGGGCGCAGGAGATCGTGCGCTTGCGCTCGGTCACGCCCGCCACCCTGATCGGTCGAGGCAAGCTGGAAGAAATTTCAGCGTTGATCCTGGCTGCCGACGCCGAAGCGGTCGTCGTCGACGATCAGCTGACGCCGGTGCAGCAGCGCAACCTGGAACGTTTCTGGGACATCAAGGTCATCGACCGCACCGGTCTGATCCTGGAGATCTTCGGCCGCCGCGCGCGCACCCGCGAAGGGCGTCTGCAGGTCGAGTTGGCGCGTCTGGAATACGAACGCTCTCGCCTGGTCCGCACCTGGACCCACCTGGAGCGCCAGCGCGGCGGCACGGGCGGCACGGGCGGTCCCGGCGAAACCCAGATCGAGCTGGACAGGCGGATGATCGCCGACCGCATCGTTCGCCTGAAGGCCGAACTGGAAGAGGTGCGTCGTACGCGCGGCCTGCACCGCAAGGCGCGCAAACAGGTTCCATTCCCGTCGGTCGCCCTGGTCGGCTACACCAATGCGGGCAAGTCGACGCTGTTCAACCGGCTGACCGGGGCCGAGGTGATGGCCAAGGATCTGCTGTTCGCCACCCTGGACACTACGCAGCGCACCATCCGTCTGCCGCAGGGACGTCCCGCCATCATCGCCGACACCGTGGGCTTCGTCTCGGACCTGCCGCACGAACTGGTCGAGAGCTTCCGCGCCACGCTTGAAGAGGTCGGCGAGGCTGATCTGATCCTGCACGTGCGCGACATCGCCTCGCCCGACAGCGCCGCCCAGGCCAAGGACGTCGAGGCGGTGCTGGAGCAGATTCCGACGCCCGAGGGCAAGACGCGCCGCATCCTCGAAGTCTGGAACAAGATCGACCTGCTGGAGCCCGAAACCCGCGAAGCCGTGGTCGGCCAGGCCGAACGCCTGGCGCGCGAGGGACAGGCCGTGGCCGTCTCCGCTTGGACCGGCGAGGGGATCGAGACCCTGCGTGAGATCATCGCGGGCCTGATCGACGATGATCCAGAGACTCACCTGACGGTCGAGCCGCATCGCGGCGACCTGCTGGCCTGGCTCTACGCCAACGGCCGGGTGACGGGGCGCGAGACGGACGATGAGGGCCGGGTCCACCTGACGGTCCGCCTGCATCCCGCCGCGCTGGGGCGGCTTGAACGGCTGTATCCGGACGCGATCGACTGATCCTGTCATGCATCTGATCGAGACCATCCTCTTCCTGCTGCTGGCCGTGGTGCTGTCGGGATGGGTGGCTCGCATCACGCGCATCGCCCTGCCTCTGGTGCAGATCGCCCTGGGGGCGGGGGTGGTGCTGATCACGGGGCAGTCGGTCGACCTGAAGCCGGATGTCTTCTTCCTGTTGTTCCTGCCGCCGCTGCTGTTCGTGGACGGTTGGCGCATCCCCAAGGAAGCCCTGTTTCGGGACAAGGTGGTGATCCTGGAACTGGCGCTGGGGCTGGTGGTCTTCACCGTGGTCGGCCTGGGCTTCCTGATCCACTGGATGATCCCGGCCATGCCGTTGGCCGTGGCCTTCGCCTTGGCGGCGATCCTGTCGCCTACGGACCCGATCGCGGTGCAGGCCATCGCCGGGCGCGCGCCGATCCCCAAGCGGCTGATGCACATCCTGGAAGGCGAGTCGCTGTTGAACGATGCGACGGGCCTGACCTGTATGCGGATCGCTGTTATTGCGGCGACGACCGGCGCCTTTTCCCTGAGCAGCGCTTTCGGAACCTTCGCCTGGCTGGCGCTGGCGGGCGTGGCGGTGGGCATCGCCGTCACCCTGGCCATCGGCCTGGTGAAGGCCTTCATCAGCCGCCGCTGGGGCGAGGACGTCGGCGGCCAGATCCTGATCAGTCTGCTGATGCCCTTCGCGGCCTATCTGGCGGCCGAAGCCATCCACGCCTCGGGCATTCTGGCGGCGGTGGCCGCCGGCGTGACCATGAGCTTCACCGAGCGCCAGGGTTCAGCGCTAGCCGCCACGCGTATCCGCCGCGCCGTGGTCTGGGATACGGTGCAGTTCGTCGCCAACGGCCTGATCTTCGTCATCCTGGGCGAGCAGATGCCGTCCATCATGGCCCGCGCGGCCGAGGTGATCCGCTCCACCCAGCACAGCGAGGTCTGGTGGCTGGCTGTCTATGTCTTCGCCATCGTCGCCGCTCTCGCCGTATTGCGTTTTGTCTGGGTGTGGACGTCGCTGAAGCTGACCCTGTTTCGCCGCAAGGGCCGCAGCGCGCCGCCCAAGGTCGGCCTGAGGCTGGTGGCGGTCATGTCGCTGGCCGGGGTGCGCGGCGCGATCACCCTGGCGGGCATATTGACGCTGCCCTTCTATCTGGCGGACGGCTCGGCCATGCCGGCGCGGAATCTGGCGATCTTCCTTGCGGCGGGAGTGATCATCGTCTCCCTGGTCCTGGCGACAGTCGCCTTGCCGCGTCTGCTGAAGGGCGTGCAGCTTCCGCCCGAGGACGATCATCAAGCCGAAGAAAGCCGGTCCCGCGTCGCCGCCGCCTGGGCCGCCATTCGCGCTATTGAGGACGCCCAGCACGCCATGGCCGAGGGCAAACTCGACCCTGACTTCTACGCCGAGACGGCGACGCGGGTGATGGAAGTCTATCGCCACCGCATCGACATGCGGGCCAACATGGAGGCTGACGCCGTTGTCCAGGCCCGCCGCGCCGATGAGATCGAACGCCGTCTCCGTCTGATCGGTCTTGTCGCTGAACGTGAAGAACTGGTGCGCCTGGGTCGCCAGCGGCTGATCGATGAAGAGACAGCGCGCAAGCTGATCCGCGAGATCGACCTGCAGGAACTGCGCTACGTCTGAAGAACTGGAGTAGCCGCTTCTATCGCTCGCCGCTTGGATTCCTCAAGCCGGTTGAGAGCCTCGATAGTTTCCTCGGAAAGAGGTGTTTCGCAACGCCTCACGACGTGCGCAATTGCTGATCCAAAGTCCAGGCAGGCAACCAGCCCTCGAAGGACCTCATGCGCGTCTGCCGAATGCAACCCAATGAAAGTGACTTCGGTCTGGTTGTCTTGGTCATTGACGCGGGCATTCAGAAACACTGCACGAGGATTTGGATGCCCACCGAACGAGATAGATTGCTCATAAGCTTCGTAGACAAAATCGGCGCTTCCATCGTGTTCAGCATTAAGCGTTTTAGCGACATCCTTGACTGCGCTACCGAATTTTTGTCGGCACAGCTTAAGGTGATCGGCGCTCTGATCGCGGTCCTGCCATATTGCTTCAAGATCCTGATTGTTCCAGGCGAGATGTGCATAGCAAGCTGATTCGAGTGCCGTGCGCAGGACGGAAAAAATCGCGCTTGAGTGTCCGCTAAGAGCCACTCGGACACCTGCGAGGAAGAGCATGTAGGAGTTCATGGCTAGAAGAACAGGAATGGGTCTGTTCTTTGGCAGCCGTGCCCAGCCGTCCTGTGCTAGGAAATCCGTCAGCTCTGAAAGGCAGTCGACAAGAGGGCCTGATTTTTCTAAGAGTTCTTGGGTAGTCTCATCGGCACTTTTTAGATACGTGCGAAGTTCATTGGCCGCCGTGGTCATGCTTTCTCCACCGCCTTGGCTGCGTCCCAGAGGGCGTCCATTTCGGCCAGGTTTGACTGTTCCGGGGTGCGGCCGTCTTTGGCCAGTTCAGCCTCTATGAATTCGAATCGGCGCACGAATTTGGTGTTGGCGGCGCGCAGGGCGTCTTCCGGTTCGACCTCCAGCTTGCGGGCCAGATTGGCGACGACGAACAGCAGGTCGCCCAGCTCCTCGCGGGCCTTCTCCTTGTCGCCGGCGGCGATCTCGACGCGCAGTTCCTCGACCTCTTCGGCCAGCTTGTCGAAGACCTCGTCGGTCGAGGGCCAGTCGAAGCCGACGCGGCCTGCGCGCTTGGTCAGCTTGGCGGCGCGGGTCAGCGCGGGCAGGCCGACGGGCACGTCGTCCAGCACGCCATGCTGTTCCTTGGCCTTGCGCTCGGCGGCCTTGATATCCTCCCAGCGGTCCTTCTGGGCCGGGCCGCTGGCCTTGGCGGCCTCGTCGCCGAAAACGTGCGGGTGGCGGCGAACCAGCTTGTCCGCCATGGCCTCGGCCACATCCTCCAGCCGGAAATGCCCCGCCTCTTCAGCCATGCGCGAGTGGAAGACCACCTGGAACAGCAGGTCGCCCAGTTCGACCCTCAGCTCGTCCATGTCGCCGCGCTCGATAGCGTCGGCGACCTCATAGGCCTCCTCGATCGTATAGGGAGCGATCGTCTGGAAGGTCTGCTCCACGTCCCAGGGACAGCCGCCGTTCGGATCGCGCAGGCGAACCATGATGTCCTTCAGGCGGTCGACGGGATGGGTCATTCAGGCGTGTCCGGCGTCTCTTTGCGCCAGGGCGGCGCGGATTTCGTCATGCCGCTGCGGCGTCAGGGGATAGCCCTTCAGCACCCAGGCGGTGGCCGCCAATAGCAGGCCCGGTACGGCGATGAACAGGATCTGCAGGACCAGCAGCGAGAACTCGCTGTTCCTCTCCGGCCCCGGCAGGGCCCTGAACCCCACCAGCGGCAGGATGGCGTAGGGGATCAGGGCGAAGACGTGACCCATCTTGGTCGTGGCCGACAGGATGGAGAACATCATGCCGGTGCGGTCCACGCCCGTCTCCAGCCGCACTTCGTCGCCGGCGTCCGCCATCATGGCGCGCAACAGGAACAAGCCCGCCGCATAGGGCAGGCCGGCGATGAACATGGCGACCGCCGTCAGGGCGAAGTTGCCGCCGGGAACCAGGGTCGCGCCGACGTAGAAAACGGCGAAGATCAGGCTGGCCACGGCCAGGGCGCGGTCCTTGCCGATCTTGGTCGCCAGCCAGGCCCAGATGGGCGCCCCGACCAGGCCGGCCATGAAGTAGATCAGCATGAACAGCGACGCCTGGGTGTGGTCGTAGCCCTTGATCTGACCGAAGAAGAAGAACAGCAACGACCCGGTGATGCCCGGCGCGATGCCCAGCAACAGGTCGGCGATCAGCAGCTTGCGCACCGTCTTCATCTTGAACAGGGCCAGGTAGGCGCTCGGCCCGCCGTGCGGTGCGGCGCCCGCGTTGACCGGCTCGGGCACGGCGACCATGGCCAGGCCGATGGTCAGCGGCAGGGCGATGATGATGGCCCAGCCCATGATGCGAACGCCGTCGACGTAGTTTCCCAGGCCCGTCTTCACCACGATGGTCGGCAGGATCAGGATCAGGATCACGCCGATGATGTTGAACACCTGCCACCAGCCGTAGACGCGACTGCGCTGGTCGTACTGCGGCGCCAGCACGGCGGCCCAGCCCAACTGGCCCAGGGTTCCCATCGAAAATCCGAGGTAGAGCACCAGCAGCCAGGCGAACAGATAGACCGGCCCGGCGCCCGGCTGGACCGTCACGAACATCATCAGCGCCGCCAGCATCAGGATCGGCGTCGCCACCGCCATCCACGGGCGGTAGCGGCCCAGACGCGTGCGCGTCTTGTCCATGCCCCAGCCGATGAAGGGGTCGAACACGATGTCGATCAGCCGCACGGCCATGAAGACGGCGGCCACCATGCCCATCTCCATGCCGACATGGGTGGCGTAGAATTCCGGCAGAGTCACCGGCAGGGCCACGCCGAAGGCCGCCAGCGGCAGGCACGGGCCTGAGAAGGCGGCTAGGATGGCGTTGGACCGGCGCGGCGCGTCGGGCGCGGCGATGGCGGACGAAGGCGCGGCGGTTGCGGTCATGCGGTCACGGCCCGATCACGGCGCGAGTCGGCCGCAACCGTCACCATGCAGGTTTTCGACGCAGGCGCGAAGACCGCGCGGGGGCTTGCGGCGACTCTCATCCTGGGGCCTGCTGCGGCCATGTGGAAAGCGTCCGCTTCTCTCTTCGCCGCCCTGACCGTCGCCGCCTTAGCCGGGCAGGCGCGCGCCGAGGCGCCCGAACCGATTCCGACGGCGCAAATCTGCGACCGGACGCCCGGCGCATGGGACGATACGGCCGAGGCGAACGCCATATCGCTCTATGCCTTGGAGTGGACGCCGTTCGGGCCTTCGGAACTGGGTTGGGAAGCCTATGTGCCGCTGATGCAGCAAGAGGTCGGCTCGCCCTGCGATCCGACGTCAGCGGGTTTCGCCGAGGCCCTGGCGACGTTTCAGGCGCGCTATGGCCTGGCCGCCAGCGGACGGTTCGACCAAGCGACTTTCCAGGTGTTGCGCGGGCTGTGGCAAGAGCGACGGCCCTTCGTCATGGCGCGGGTGAGGGGCGAATGCCCCGATCCGCCGCCTGTCGGCGACCTGGCCTATCTGACGACAGGCGAGGAGCACGCCGAGCGCCTGACGCGCCTGCTGCGTCGCGACGTGCTGGACGCCTATCGCGCCATGGCGGCGGCGGCGCGCGCCGAGGTTCCCGAGATCGCTGCAGAACCGGAGCTGTTGCGCGTCTTCTCCTCCTTCCGCGACCCTGAGGCTGATGCAGCGCGATGCGCCCGCGACGGCAATTGTGACGGCATACGTCGCGCCGCCTGCTCGCCGCACCGCACCGGCACGGCCGTCGACCTGTATGTCGGCCACTTGCAGGGCATGGGGGTCGATTCCACCGACGCCCACAGCCGTCGCCACATGAGCCAGACCCCGACCTATCGCTGGCTGGTCAAGAACGCCGGGCGGTTCGGCTTCGTGCCCTACGTCTATGAACCCTGGCACTGGGAGTGGGTCGGTCGATGATCCGGCCCTTGGCTCACGGCGAAGCGGCGCTGGCGCGCGAGGTGTTCGGACGCGACCTACGGTTGGACGACATCCGCTTCCTGGGTTCGCCCTGGCCGTTCGTCCGCGCCTTCGTGCCGGGGCGTTGGTTCGGGCGCGACTGGATCGTCTGGCCCAAGGCGAGCCTGGCGCCGGATTTGTCACAGGCGCCGCTGCGAACTCAGGCCGTCTTCGTTCATGAGCTGGTTCACGTCTGGCAGGCCCAGAACGGCGTCAACCTGCTGACCGGAAAGCTGAAAGCGGGTGACGGGCCGGGCGCCTACGCCTATCCGGTGGATGAGCGCTGCGAGTGGATCGGTCTGAACATCGAACAGCAGGCCATGGTGGTTGAGCACCGCTTTCTGCAGTCGAGGGGCGCGCGGGTTCCGGCCGATCCGGCCTTCTATCAGCGCATCTGTCCGATCGGCATGGCGGATTTTTGAAACGAGGCTCTTGTAGAGCCGCATGCGAACCTTAAATCAGGCACTAACTCAGTTGCTATATGGGCGTCATATTTCACTCTCCCTGGACCCGTAACGCCCAAGAAGCTGCACGGTTAATATCATGCGCCAGCCAGCACTCTTTTTTGGTCACGGCTCCCCCATGAACGCCTTGGGCGGTCCCTTCGCGGACGCCTGGCGCGCGCTGGGAGAGGAGATCGGCAAGCCGAAAGGCGTCGTCATGGTCTCGGCTCACTGGGAGACACGCGGGCTGGGCGTGACGGCGCAGACGCGACCGGAAACCATCCATGATTTCGGTGGCTTTCCACCTGAACTTCACGCCATGCAGTATCCTGCGCCCGGCTCGCCCGCTCTGGCGGACCGGGTGGCGGAGCTGACCGGCGCGGTTCAGACGACGCAGTGGGGACTGGATCACGGAACCTGGTCCGTGCTGGCTCATGTCTGGCCGGACGCTGACGTGCCCGTGGTGCAGTTGTCGCTGGATCGCACCATCGACGTCCGCGCGCATTATGAACTGGCCAAGCGCCTGCGTCCCTTGCGTGAGGAGGGCGTGATCGTCGCCGGTTCGGGCGACTTCGTGCACAATCTGCGGACGTGGAAGCGGGCGGGCGGCGAGCCCTATGACTGGGCCGTCGACTTCAACGAGGCGGTCAAGCGCGCCTTCACGGCGGGCGACCATGACGCCCTGATCGACTGGGTGCATCTGGCCGAGCAGGCGCAGCTCAGCGTGCCGACGGACGAACATTATCTGCCGCTGCTCTATGTGGCCGCCCAGCAGGCGCCGGGCGAGCCCTTGAGCTTCTTCAACGACGTGATCGAGGGCGGCTCGATCTCGATGACGGGCGTCCGGATCGGCTGACCGGACGCCGCGCTACCTATCTTAACGGCGGCCGCCGCGCAGAGCGTTGTCCAGCGACCACGGCCCCGGTCCGGCGAAGACCAGATACAGGAAGACGAAGCAGTAGAGGGCCGCCAGCTCCCCGCCGTTGTTGATGGGGTAGGGGCTCTGCGGCGCGTGGGCCATCCAATAGGCTGCGGCGGTGAAGCCCGACAGGATGAAGGCGGTCGGGCGACTGAACAGGCCCAGCACCAGCAGGACACCGCCGACCAGTTCGATCGGCCCGGACCAGCCCGCCAGCGTCGACAGGTCGACCACGCCGCCGCGCCCGCCTGGCGGGAAGCCCAGGATCTTCTGCGCGCCGTGCTGGAGCAGCAGCAGGCCGGAGACAATTCTCAGAATGCTGAGAAAATGCGGCTCCCAATTGGCCAGGGATGTCGAACGTCGGGCCATGAAGTCTCCTCGGCCGTAGCGCCCCGCAAGCGGGACCGAACAGCCGAGGGTATGACACTGGCGCCGAACGGCAAGCGCCTTGTCACGCGCGCTTCAGTTCATCCTCAACCATCTTCTGGATGGTCACATAATCGGTCTTGCCGGTGCCCAGGACCGGGATGGTGTCGACCTTGATGATCTTCTTCGGCACGGCCAGCTCCGGCGCGCCGTTATCGCGGGCCCATTCCGTCAGACGGGCGCTTTCGGCGCCTGCGACGTCTGTAACCAACACCAGGCGTTCGCCCTTCTTGCTGTCGGGCACGGCGACCACGGCGTGGTGGCCGGTCGGCCAGACGCCGCCGGCCATGCCCTCGACTGCTGTCAGGGACACCATCTCGCCGCCGATCTTGGCGAAGCGTTTCACCCGACCCAGGATGGTGATGTAGCCCTCGGCGTCGATGTCGACGATGTCGCCGGTGTCGTGCCAGCCGTCAGCCAGTGGCTCCAGATTGTCGGGGTCGTTCGGCGAGATGTAGCCTTCCATCACGTTCGGCCCACGCAGGTAAAGGCGACCGCCGACCTCGATGCCCTCGACCGGCTCGATCCGGTATTCCATGCCCGGCAGGATCTGGCCCACCGTGCCCGGCCGATTGCGGTCAGGATGGTTCACCGCCACCACGGGCGCCGCCTCGGTGGCGCCGTAACCTTCCAGCAGTTCGACGCCGCCGAACTTGGTGTTGAACATCTGGCGCGTTTCGTCGCGGACCTTTTCCGCACCCGCCACGGCGAACTGCAGGGTGGCGAAGTCGCCGGGTTCAGCCACGCGGGCGTATTGGTTCAGGAAGGTGTCGGTCGCGAACAAGATCGACGCCTTCACCTGGGGCAGCAGGTCGGTGATCTGCTTGGCGTGCAGCGGCGAGGGATATTCAAACGCCTTCAGCCCCTGCAGCAGCGGCAGGATGACCCCGCCCGTCAGGCCGAAACAGTGGAAGGTCGGCAGCGGGTTGAACATGACCCAGTCAGGGTCTAGCTCGATGTGGGCGGCCACCTGGCGGGCATTGGCGACCAGGTTCTTCTGGCTCAGCACCACGCCCTTGGGCGCGCCGAAGCTGCCTGAGGTGAACAGGACCACGCCCGCCGAATCCGGGTCGGTCTTCACGCGGAACCGCTTGGGCGCCATGCCGGCGCTGAGGCCGAACAACTTGTCGGCCAAGCCGATGGTTTTGCGGATGTCGTCCAGCCAGACGATCTCGGAAACCTCGCCCAGGGTCTCCATCAGGTCGTCCAGCTTGGCCTGGGTGACGAAGCGCTTGGCCGACAGGATCTTCTTCACGCCCGCCGTTTTCAGCGCCGCCGTCAGATTGGCCTCGCCCGAGGTGAAGTTCAGCATGACCGGCACGCGCCCGAAAGCGTGCAGGGCGAAGAAGGTCACGACCACGCCCGCGCTGGACGGCAGCAGCACGCCGACGCGTTCGCCCGGCTGAGTCAGTTTGGCGATCTTGCGGCCCAGCACGAAGACGGCGCGGATCAGGCCGGTATAGGTCAGGGGGTGGCGATCCTGGTCCTCCAGAATCTCCTTGTCGCCGTAGCGGGCGCGCGCATCGACCAGCGCGTCGAACAGAGTCTCGTCGTAGACCTTTTGGTCCAGGGCTGCCCGCAGCAAGCACGTCCTCCTTCGGAGAGCTCTGAGGGGGCTCTCTCGGTTACAAGAGGCCGGAACCTAGTGACGTAAGGTCGCCTTGAAAAGATGCGTAACGCCGCGTGATGGCGTTCTGTTCTCGGACTGAAACCGTCTGTGCCTTGCCTTTGTACATCGGAAGGCCGACATAGCCTCAAGAATTGGGCCGCCTTCATAAACAGGAGCCAGACCGCCGGCGATGGTCACGCTGATCGACACCCTGCAGAAGAAGCCGTCCGAGCTTCGTCACCCGGAAAAGCAGAACCGCCCGGAATCGGCGGTGCTGAAGAAGCCTGACTGGCTGCGCGTGAAGGCGCCCGGCTCGGGCCAGTACAACGCGACCAAGGACATCGTGCGCTCCAAGGGGCTGCACACCGTCTGTGAAGAGGCCGCCTGCCCGAACATCGGCGAGTGCTGGAGCCAGAAGCACGCCACCCTGATGATCATGGGCGACACCTGCACGCGGGCCTGCGCCTTCTGCAACGTGAAGACCGGCTTGCCGCAGCCGCTGGACCCGGAAGAGCCGGCCAAGGTCGGTCTGGCCGTGGCCCAGATGGAGCTGAACCACGTCGTCATCACCTCGGTGGACCGCGACGACGTGTCCGACGGCGGCGCCGCCCATTTCGCCGAAGTGGTGCGCCAGATCCGCATTCAGGCGCCCAAAACCACGATCGAAATCCTGACGCCCGACTTCCTGCGCAAGGACGGCGCGGCCGAGGTGATGATCGACGCGACGCCCGACGTCTTCAATCACAACCTCGAGACGGTTCCGCGCCTCTATCTGAAGATCCGCCCCGGCGCCCGCTATTTCCACTCCCTGCGCCTGCTGCAGATGGTCAAGGAGCGCGACCCGAACCAGTTCACCAAGTCCGGCATCATGGTCGGCCTGGGCGAGACCAAGGAAGAGGTCATGCAGGTGATGGACGACATGCGCTCCGCCGGCGTCGACTTCATCACCATCGGCCAGTACCTGCAGCCGACGCGCAAGCACGCGGCCATCGACCGCTTCGTCACGCCCGAAGAGTTCAAGGCCTATGAGGCGATCGCGCGGGCCAAGGGCTTCCTGATGGTGTCGTCCTCGCCGTTGACGCGCTCGTCGCACCACGCGGGTGACGATTTCGCTCGGCTGCGGGCGGCGCGCGAGGCCCAATTGTCGTCCCGGAACGGCCGCTGATCCTTTGGCCGTCCATCGCGTAACGCGCATCCTGCCCTATGCGCCGGAACAACTCGCCGCGCTGGTGGCGGACGTGCGCGCCTATCCCGACTTCGTGCCGTGGATCACGTCCATGCGCGTCTGGAACGTGCGGGACGAGGCACCGGGCGTGCACCTGCTGGACGCCGAGGCGGGGGTCGGCTTCGCCTTCCTGACCGAGAAGTTCTCGACATGGGTGCGTCACGACGTTCATGCGCCCAAGGTCGAGGTCGGCCTGATCCGCGGTCCGTTCAAGCATCTGAAGAACCGTTGGGAGTTCCATCCGCATCCGCAGGGAACGCGCCTAGAATTCTCCATCGACTTCGCCTTCAAGTCGCGCATGCTGGACATGATGCTTAAGGCGAACTTCGACCGGGCGGTCGATAAGCTGATCCAGTGTTTCGAGAGCCGAGCCAAGGCTCTCTACGGTAAGAGGTAGGACCATGGGCGCGCCTTTCGACTTCGATGCGACGGTCGTGGGCGCGGGGGCTGTGGGGCTGGCTTGCGGCCGGGCGCTGTCGCGACGCGGCCTGACGGTGCTGGTGCTGGAGAAGGAGCCGCACATCGGCCAGGGGGTCTCCTCGCGCAATTCCGAGGTGATCCACGGCGGGCTCTACTATCCGACCGGCTCCCTGAAGGCGAAGTTCTGCGTCGAGGGAAGGCGCGCCCTCTATGACTTCCTGGAAAGCCGCAAGGTCGATCATTGGAAATGCGGCAAGCTGGTCGTGGCGACCGAGGAAGCAGAGGTCGAACGCATCGAGGCCATCTTCCAGCAGGCCACGACCAACGGTGTTGAACGGCTCGAGCATCTGACCGGCGCCCAGGCGCGAGCGCTGGAGCCGGAGTTGAACGCTCACGCCGCCATTCTGTCGCCCGAGAGCGGGGTGTTCGACAGCCACGGCTATATGCTGGCCCTTCAGGGCGAGATCGAGGACGCGGGCGGCGCAGTCGTCATCTCGGCGCCGTTCGAGGGGGCGGAACGCCTGCCAGGCGGAGGATTCTCCATCCGTGTGGGCGGGGAGGGGGCGATGACCCTGACCAGCCGCCTGCTGGTCACGGCGCCCGGCCTGTCGGCGCAAGAGGTCGCGGCGCGAATCGAGGGCTACCCGACGGCAGACATTCCCGCGCGCCATCTAGGCAAGGGAATCTATTTCCGCCTGACAGGACCGGCGCCGTTCGACCGCCTGATCTATCCGCCGCCGATTCCCGGCGCGCTGGGCACCCACTACCGCAAGGATCTGGGCGGGCAGGGCGTGTTCGGCCCCGACCTGGCCTATGTCGAGACCGAGGACTATTCGGTCGATCCGGCCAAGGCGGAAGAGTTCGCCCGCTATATCCGCCGTTTCTGGCCCGGCGTAACGGTCGAGCGGCTGACGCCCGACTATGCCGGCATCCGGCCCAAGCTGCACGGGCCGGGCGAACCGCAGCCTGACTTCCAGCTTCATGGCGTGGCGAATCACGGAATGGAGGGGCTGATGGCGCTGTTCGGCATCGAAAGTCCCGGCCTAACGAGTTCGCTGGCTATCGGCGAGGCCGTGGCGCAAAGCCTGACGGTCGGGGTTTGACGCCTGTTCCGTCAGTCTGCGTCGAGACCCTTGAAATCGGTTGCGTCTTCATGCATAAGCCCGCCCTCGCGTGGCGGCTCTTATCGGGGGGCCGCCGCTGTTGTTTTCGCGTCTTCACCGGCGCACCGACTTAGAGATTGAGACGGACATGGCCGTTCCGAAGCGCAAAGTATCCCCCTCGCGTCGCAACATGCGTCGTGCTCATGACGCCCTGGGCGCCAACACCTATGTCGAAGACAAGGACACCGGCGAACTGCGTCGTCCGCACCATATCGACCTGAAGACCGGCATGTACAAAGGCCGTCAGGTTCTGACCCAGCAGGAAGACTAAGTCTTCCTCTGGCGATTCGGCTTCGGTCGGGCGCAAAAAATTCAGCGGCGCGCGAGTTTCTCGCGCGCCGTTTTCGCATATGCCGCCCCAGCTTCGCCTGTGGCGATTTCAGCGGGTCTGGTCTAAACCGACCCCACCTTTTCCAACTCAGTCAGAGCGCAGAGTTTCATGACCGATATCGTCGACATCGTCGCCCGCCAGATTCTCGACAGCCGGGGCAATCCGACGGTCGAAGTGGACGTGATCCTGGAAGACGGCAGCTTCGGCCGCGCGGCGGTGCCGTCGGGGGCCTCGACCGGCGCGCACGAAGCCGTCGAACTGCGTGATGGCGACAAGGACATGTGGGGCGGCAAGGGCGTCGAGAAGGCAGTCGACGCCGTCAACGGCGAAATCTTCGACGCCCTGTCCGGCATGGACGCCGAGGATCAGCGCCGCATCGACGAGGCCCTGATCGAACTGGACGGCACCGAGAACAAGTCGCGCCTGGGCGCCAACGCCATGCTGGGCGTCTCGCTGGCCGTGGCCAAGGCCAGCGCCATCTCGGCCGGTCTGCCGCTGCACCGCTACATTGGCGGCGTCTCGGCCCGCATCCTGCCGACGCCGATGATGAACATCATCAACGGCGGCGCCCACGCCGACAACCCGATCGACATCCAGGAATTCATGATCATGCCGACGGGCGCCGAGAACTTCTCGGAAGCCCTGCGCATGGGCGCTGAAATCTTCCACGCCCTGAAGAAGGCGCTGAAAGACGCCGGTCACAACACCAACGTCGGCGACGAGGGCGGCTTCGCCCCGAATTTGGCCTCGGCTGACGAAGCCCTGACCTTCATCACCAAGGCGGGCCAGGCGGCCGGCTATCTGGCGGGCGAGGACTTCCACCTGGCGCTGGACGTCGCCTCGACCGAATTCTTCAAGAACGGCAAATATGAGCTGACCGGCGAGGGCAAGTCCTTCGACGCCGAGGGCATGGTCAACTACCTGGCCGATCTGGTCGAACGCTTCCCGATCGTCTCGATCGAGGACGGCTGCGCAGAGGACGACTTCGACGGCTGGAAGCTGCTGACGGACCGTCTGGGCGACCGCGTTCAACTGGTCGGCGACGACCTGTTCGTGACCAACCCTCGCCGTCTGGCCGCAGGCATCGGCGAAGGTCTGGCCAACTCCATTCTGATCAAGGTCAACCAGATCGGCACCCTGTCCGAGACCCTGGACGCCGTCGATATGGCGCACCGCGCGGGCTACACCGCCGTGATGTCGCACCGTTCGGGCGAGACCGAAGATTCGACCATCGCCGACCTGGCCGTGGCGACCAACTGCGGTCAGATCAAGACCGGCTCGCTGGCTCGTTCGGACCGCACGGCCAAGTACAACCAGCTGCTGCGCATCGAAGAGATGCTGGGCGATCAGGCCGCCTATTTCGGCGACGGCATGCTGCTGAAATAAGCCGCATCACGAAGATGTGCTGGACGCCGCCTCCGAACCTCGGGGGCGGCGTTCGCAATTACGGCCAAGCTACAGTTCGTTAGGCATTTTCGGTCACTGATAGGTCACCGTGTTTATGCGCGCTCAGAAGGAGCGTCCGCCGTGCCCGAGCAGATGAAGCCCTATTTGCCGACCGTCCTGCTGTTGCTGCTGATCGCCTATCTGGGCGTACAGGCCCTGACGGGTGAACGCGGCCTGCTAAGCGGCGGTGAACGCGACGCTTTGCTGGCGCAGCGCCAGACCCAGCTGATGCGCCTGGCCGAGCAGCGTCAGGATCTGGAAGTCCGCGTTCGCTATCTGCGCACCGAGAGCCTGTCGAAGGATCTGCTGGAAGAACGGGCGAGGGCGGTGATCGGCTTCGCCGACCCGCGTGACTATGTGGTCCGCCTGAACGGCCCGGCCGGCCACAACCCTGACGCGACGCGCGCCTCCTGAACTATTGTTACAGCCCGGTCGGCTGCTTTGCGTTTCGGGAACGAAGGCTGCTAAAGCCCCTTTCCGTAACGATAAGAGTCCCTGATACAGGGGTGTAAGCCGGGAGATGCCGGATGGCGAAAGCCGCCGCTCAGAAAAACTCGCCCAGCGCGGGCGACAAGATTCCGAACACGCCTCAGGCTTCCAAGGAAGACCTGCTGCGTTTCTATCGCGAGATGGTCCTCATCCGCCGCTTTGAAGAGCGTGCGGGCCAGCTGTACGGCATGGGCCTGATCGGGGGCTTCTGCCACCTGTACATCGGTCAGGAAGCCGTGGCCGTCGGCGTTCAGGAGAGCGTCAAGCAGGGCTACGACAAGATCATCACGGGCTATCGCGATCACGGCCATATGCTGGTCGCGGGCATGGACCCGAAGGAAGTCATGGCCGAGCTGACGGGCCGCATCGGCGGATCGTCCAAGGGCAAGGGCGGGTCGATGCACATGTTCGACGTGCCAACCGGCTTCTACGGCGGTCACGGCATCGTCGGCGCCCAGGTGGCGCTGGGCACGGGCCTGGCCTTCGCGGGCAAGTACCGTGGCGATGACTCGGTCAGCTTCGTATATTTCGGCGACGGCGCCTCGAACCAGGGGCAGGTCTACGAGAGCTTCAACATGGCCCAGCTGTGGAAGCTGCCGGCCATCTACATCATCGAGAACAACCAGTACGCCATGGGCACGAGCATCGAACGCTCGTCGTCCACGACCGAACTGTATCAGCGCGGCGCCAGCTTCGGCATCCCGGGCGAACAGGTCGACGGCATGGACGTCCTGGCCGTGCGTGACGCCGCCGCCCGCGCCGTGGCCCGCGCCCGCGCCGGTGAAGGCCCCTATATTCTGGAAGTGAAGACCTACCGCTATCGCGGCCACTCCATGTCCGACCCGGCCAAATACCGGACCAAGGAAGAGGTGGACGAGGTCAAGAAGACCCGCGACCCGATCGACCACCTGAAGATGCTGCTCGCCGCCGCCAAGGCGACCGAGGACGAGTTGAAGGCGATCGACAACGAAGTGAAGGCCATCGTGGCCGAAGCTGTGCAGTTCGCTCAAGAGAGCCCTGAGCCGGATGCGTCCGAGCTCTACACCGACGTCTACGTGGAGGCCTGATACGTGACGGACATTCTGATGCCGGCGCTGTCCCCCACGATGGAAGAGGGCACGCTGACCAAGTGGCACATCAAGGCAGGCGACGTCGTGTCGGCCGGCCAGGTGATCGCCGAGATCGAAACCGACAAGGCGACGATGGAAGTCGAAGCCGTCGATGAAGGCGAAGTGCTGGAAATTCTGGTGCCGGAAGGCGCTGAGAACGTGAAGGTCAACACGCCGATTGCCCGTCTGGCGGGCGAGGAGGGGGCTGCGGCTCCGGCACCCAAGGCGGACGAGGCGCCCAAGGCTGAACCCGCCAAGGTCGAAGGCGCGCCCGCCGACGCCCCGGTCAAGCCTAAGGTTGAACTGCGCGACCCGGAAATCCCCGCCGACGCCAAGCTGGTCAAGACCACCATCCGCGACGCCCTGCGCGACGCCATGGCCGAGGAAATGCGCCGCGACGAGGCTGTCTTCCTGATGGGCGAGGAAGTCGCCCAGTATCAGGGGGCCTATAAGGTCAGCCGCGACCTGCTGCAGGAATTCGGCGACCGTCGCGTGGTCGACACCCCGATTACCGAGCACGGCTTCGCCGGTCTGGGCGTCGGCGCCGCGATGGCGGGCCTGAAGCCCATCGTCGAGTTCATGACGTGGAACTTCGGCATGCAGGCCATCGACCACGTGATCAACTCGGCGGCCAAGACCCTGTACATGTCGGGCGGCCAGATCCGTTGCCCGATCGTGTTCCGCGGCCCGAACGGCGCCGCCGCCCGCGTGGCGGCCCAGCACAGCCAGGACTATTCGGCCTGGTACGCTCAAGTTCCGGGCCTGAAGGTCATCGCCCCCTATGACGCCGCCGATGCGAAGGGCCTGCTGAAGGCCGCCATCCGCGACCCGAACCCGATCGTCTTCCTCGAGCATGAGATGATGTACGGCCTCGAGTTCGACGTGCCGGACGTCGAGGACTATGTGGTGCCGATCGGCAAGGCCAAGGTTCGTCGCGAAGGCACGGACGTCACCATCACGGCGCACAGCCGTATGGTCGGCTTCGCCCTTCAGGCCGCTGAAAAGCTGGCCGAAGAAGGGGTCTCGGTCGAGGTCGTCGACCTGCGCACCCTGCGTCCGCTGGATCACGAAACCATTGTCGAAAGCGTCAAGAAGACCAACCGTCTGGTCTCTGCCGAAGAGGGCTGGGGTCCGATGGGCGTCGGCGCCGAAGTGGTGGCGCGCGTGATCGAACACGCCTTCGACTATCTGGACGCTCCGCCGCTGCGCGTGCACCAGGAAGACGTGCCGTTGCCCTACGCCGCCAATCTGGAAGCCCTGTCCCTGCCGGGCGTCGACAAGATCGTCGCCGCCGTGAAGAAGGTGATGGCATGACGGACGCCCTGGAAGCCAAGGCTCTGTCGATCCCTGAAGGGCTCGACGGCGCCGACGAACAGGTGCTGGAGTTGATTCGTGTATGGTGGAACGTCGACGGGCCGCGGATGAACATCCGCCCGGCCCTGCGCGAACCGGCGAACATGGGCGTGGTGCTGGCTGAACTGGCCTGGCATTTCTCTCATGCCTATGCCGACATGCACGGATTCGATCAGCCGACGGCCTTCAAGGCCATCCGCGACAGTTGGGACGCCGCGCACGAAAAGGCTGCAGCCAGCCAGCCGACGGAGACCGCCCAATGACCGATATCCTGATGCCCGCCCTGTCTCCGACGATGGAAGAGGGCGTCCTGGCCAAATGGCACGTCAAGGTCGGCGACACCGTCTCGGCGGGCGATGTCATCGCCGAGATCGAGACCGACAAGGCGACGATGGAAGTCGAAGCCGTCGATGAGGGCGAAGTGCTGGAGATTCTGGTGCCGGAAGGCGCCGAGGGCGTGAAGGTCAACACGCCGATCGCCCGCCTGTCCGGCGACGCCGTGGCGCCTGCGCCCAAGAAGACCGAAGCTCCGGCCGAAGCGACTAAGGCGGAAGCGCCTAAGGCTGAGGCTCCAAAGGCTGAAGCTGCGCCCGCTCCCGCCGCGCCGAAATCGGACGACGGCGGCCGCATCTTCGCCTCGCCGCTGGCGCGCCGTCTGGCCTCCCAGGCCGGTCTGGATCTGAAGACCGTCAAGGGCACCGGCCCGCACGGCCGCATCGTCAAGCGCGACGTGGAGGCCGCAGGCAAGGGCGGCGCTCAACCGGCCGCCGCCGCGACGACGGCTGCATCCGCCGCAGAGCCGCGCAAGGCCCTGTCGCTGGCGCAGATGGGCATTCCGGACGGCAGCTACGACCTGATCCCGCTGGACGGCATGAAGAAGGCCGTCGCCCGCCGCATGGTCGACAGCGTGCAGAACGTGCCGCACTTCCCGCTGTTCATCGACTGCGAGATCGACCAGCTGATGGCCGTTCGCGCCAAGGTGAACAAGATGCTGGAGCCGCAGGGCGTCAAGGTCTCGGTGAACGACTTCGTCATCAAGGCCGCCGCCCTGGCGCTGAAGATGGTGCCGGAGGCGAACGCCTCCTACACCCCCGAAGGCATCGCCATGCACCACAACGCCGACGTCTCCATGGCGGTGGCGATCGACGGTGGCCTGATCACCCCGATCATCCGCAAGGCCGAGACCAAGGGCCTGGCCCAGATCGCGACCGAGTCCAAGGACCTGGCCAAACGTGCGCGCGAGCGCAAGTTGAAGCCGGAAGAGTTCCAGGGTGGCACCTTCTCCGTGTCCAACCTGGGCATGTTCGGCATCAAGCAGTTCACCTCGATCATCAATGAGCCGCAGGGCTGCATCATGAGCGTGGGCGCCGGCGAACAACGCCCGATCGTCAAGGACGGCCAGATCGTGCCGGCCACCGTCATGACCGTGACCCTGACCTGCGATCACCGCGTGGTTGACGGCGCGACGGGCGCCCGCTTCCTGCAGGCTTTCAAGCCGCTGATCGAAGATCCCGTGGCGATGTTGGCGTAAGGGAGGAGAGGGGTCATGACCTCGGTCTATGACTTCTCCGCCCGGGCCATTGATGGCGCGGACGTGTCGCTGGACCGCTTTCGCGGTCAGGCGTTGCTGATCGTCAATACGGCGTCCAAGTGCGGCTTCACCGGTCAATACGACGGGCTGGAGAAGCTGCACCGCGACTTCGCCGACGCGCCGTTCGAAGTCCTGGGCTTTCCCTGCAACCAGTTCGGCCAACAGGAGCCGGGGAGGGCGGCGGAAATCGCCGCCTTCTGCGCCAGCAGCTTCGACGTGACCTTTCCCTTGTTCGACAAGATCGAGGTCAATGGGCCGAACCGGCACCCGCTCTATGCCTGGTTGACCAAACAGAAGCGCGGCTTCCTGGGCTCCCAGGCCATCAAGTGGAACTTCACCAAGTTCCTGACCGACCGCGAAGGCCGCGTCATCGCGCGCTATTCGCCCCAGACTGAACCCGAGGCCATCAAGGCCGACATCGAGAAGTTGATCTGATCATGGCCCAAGAATTCGATCTCGTCGTCATCGGCTCGGGCCCCGGCGGCTACGTCGCGGCCATCCGCGCCAGCCAACTGGGCCAGAAGGTCGCCATCATCGAGCGCGAGAACCTGGGCGGCATCTGCTTGAACTGGGGCTGCATCCCGACCAAGGCCCTGCTGAAGTCGGGCGAGAAGTTCGAAAGTCTGTCGCATCTGAAGGACTACGGCCTGTCCGCCTCGGGCGCGTCGTTCGACTTCGACGCCATCATCCAGCGCTCGCGCGGCGTGGCCAAGCAGTTGAATCAGGGCGTCGGCTTCCTGATGAAGAAGAACAAGATCGAGGTCATCGAAGGTTCGGCCAAGCTCGAGAAAGGCGCCGCCGCCCCGAAGGTCGTCGTGGCTCTGAAGGCCGGCGGCTCGCGCACGATCGAAGCCAAGACCGTCATGCTGGCCGTCGGCGCCCGCGCTCGCGCCCTGCCGCAGATCGGGCTTGAGGCTGACGGCGACAAGATCTGGGCGTACCGCGACGCCCTGGCGCCGAAGAAACTGCCTAAGACCTTCGTGGTGATCGGCTCGGGCGCCATCGGTATCGAATTCGCCAGCTTCTACCGCGCCCTCGGCGCTGAGGTGACGGTCGTGGAAGCCGTCGACCGCATCATGCCAGTCGAGGACGAAGAGGTCTCCAAGGCCGCCCAGAAGGGCTTCGAGAAGCGCGGGATCAAGTTCAAGCTCGGCGCCAAGGTGACGAAGGTCTCTAAGGATTCCAAGGGTGTGAAGGTCGATCTTGAGGTCAACGGCAAGACCGAAAGCCTGGAGGCTGAGGTCTGCATCTCGGCCGTCGGCATCACCGCCAACACCGACGGCATCGGTCTGGAGGCGCTGGGCGTTGAACTGGACCGCGGCCACATCAAGACCGACAGCCATTGTCAGACCAATGTGAAGGGCCTGTACGCCATCGGCGACTGCGCAGGCGCGCCCTGGCTGGCGCACAAGGCCTCGCACGAAGGCATCCACGCCGCCGAGCACATCGCCGGCTACAAGACGCCGAACGTCCATTCGCCGATCGCCGGCTGCACCTACGCCCAGCCGCAGGTCGCCTCGGTCGGTGTGACAGAGCAGGGCGCCAAGGCCGAGAAGCGCGAGGTCAAAATCGGCCGCTTCCCCTTCAAGGTGAACGGCAAGGCCATCGCGGCGGGCGAGACCGAAGGCTTCGTCAAGGTCATTTTCGACGCCAAGACCGGCGCCCTGATCGGCGCCCACATGATCGGCGCCGACGTCACCGAGATGATCCAGGGCTACGTCACCGCCATCACCATGGAAGCGACCGAGGAAGACATCCACGGCATCGTCTATCCGCACCCGACCATGTCCGAGGCCATGCACGAGGCCGCGCTCGACGCCTATGGCCGCGTGATCCACATCTAGGGCGGTTGTTAGAAAATCTGAACTGTGGCTAAGAGGAGCGCTCCTCCCCATGGTTCGGATTTTCCATGATTGTCGCGCCTGACGTCCTCGGCCTGATCGGCAACACGCCTCTGGTGCGCCTGAAACGCGCGTCTGAGGCCACGGGTTGTGAAATTCTGGGCAAGGCCGAGTTTCTGAACGTCGGCGGCTCGATCAAGGATCGCGCCGCGCTCAGCATCATCCGCGCGGCGCGCGCCTCGGGCGCGTTGAAGCCCGGCGGAACGATCGTCGAGGGCACGGCGGGCAACACCGGCATCGGCCTCGCGCTGGTCGGGGCGGCTTTGGGCCATCCGGTCGTCATCGTCATGCCGCGCACCCAGACTGAAGAGAAGAAGCGCGCCGTCCGCCTGCACGGCGCCCGTCTGATCGAGGTGGATCCTGCGCCCTTCGCCAGCCCGAACCATTTCGTCCATTTCTCGCGCCGTCTGGCCGAGGAACTGAACGACAGCGAGACGAACGGCGCCTACTACGCCGATCAGTTCGACAATCTGGCCAACCGTCAGGCCCACTATGAAGCCACCGGGCCCGAAATCTGGAAGCAGACCGACGGCCGCGTCGATGGCTTCATCTGCGCCGTGGGTTCGGGCGGGACATTGACCGGAACCACGACCTATCTGCGCGAACAGAACCCGGCGCTGAAGATCGGTCTCGCCGATGTGCCGGGCGCCTCGCTCTACAGCTGGTTCACCGAGGGCGCGCTGAAAGGCGAGGGCAGTTCGGTCGCCGAGGGCATCGGCGTCAATCGCATCACCGGCAACCTGAACGGCCTGTCGGTCGATCACGCCTATCGGATCGAGGACGCGGAATTCCTGCCCATCCTGTTCGACCTGGTGCGAGAGGAGGGGCTGTCCCTCGGCCCGTCCAGCGGGGTCAACATCGCCGGCGCCATCCGTATGGCGCGTGATCTCGGTCCCGGCCATACCATCGTGACCGTGTTGTGCGATGCGGGCCAGCGTTACGCCAGCAAGATCTACGACCAAGCCTTCCTGAACGCACGCGGCCTGCCGACGCCTGACTGGATCGGTCGATGACCCGCCGCAAGGAGATCGCCGTCGAAAGTCGGATTCCGCCGCTCAACGCCCTGAAGGCGTTCGAGGCGGCCGCACGTCGCCTGAACATCACACGCGCCGCCGAAGAGCTGTCGGTCACACCAGGCGCCATCAGCCAGCAGATCCGCATCCTAGAGGAACACGCCGGCGCGCCGCTGTTCCACCGCGAAGGCCGTCAGATCGCCCTGACCGAGCTGGGCGCTGAACTCTATCCCTTGCTGCGTGACGGTTTCGACTATCTGAAACGGGCAGGGGATCTGCTGTATCGCCCCGATCGCCGTCACGCCCTGGCGGTCAGCGTGCCGCCTTCCTTCGCCTCGAAATGGCTGGCGCCGCGCATCGCCCGTTTCACAGCCGCGCACCCTGAGATCGAGGTGTGGATGTCCGCCGACATGCGCCTCGCCGACGTCAGCGGCGGCCGGGTCGATGTGGCCGTTCGCTATGGTCGGGGCGACTATTCCGGGGTGCGATCCGAAAAGCTGCTTGACGCCGACGTAACCCCGGTTTGCGCTCCGTCGTTAACCATGGGCGGGAACGCCTTACGCCGTCCGGCGGACTTGGCGCATCATGCCTTGATCCACCTGCGTCCCAGCGAGCTGGAGGAACCGCGTCCTGACTGGGCGGCCTGGTTCAAGGCCCGTGGGCTGACGAGCATCGACGCCCAGGCAGGGCCGCGCTTTGATCAGACCGCCTTGGCTATTGAGGCGGCCGCACACGGCCAGGGCGTGGCCTTGGCGCCGTTTGCTTTCGTGGCGGGGGATCTGGCGTCCGGTCGCCTGGTGGCGCCTTTCGCCGACGGCGCGCTCAGCACGGCGCTAGCTTATTACGTTCTGATCAAGCGCAGCGGCGCGTCAACGCCCGCCAGAGCCTTCGCCGCCTGGCTCAAGGAAGAGGCGAAAGCCGCCGCAGACGCGAGCGTCGATGATCTGTGAGGCGATGCTCGATTTGTCGCCTAAGATATATTATGCGAAGGCCGACCAAGTTCGTTTCCGTTGCAACACGAGCTCAAGCCCAAGCTGCGCAGCCATTCAAACAGCGCAGCAGCTTGGGTTTGGGCGGGCTCCATTCGACACGTATGCCCTTGATCATTCCCATCTAATCCTGCTGAAGCTACTACAGCTACGGTTGGTTGTGTGTTTTTGCGTATGAGTTTGATCCCAGCATCCTTGCGCGGTCCGGTATGCACCGATGCGCTCGGACTACCTCGCTATGCTGCAACGATATGGCTTGATTTTCTCAACGCCCACCAGGCCATCGCAACGCGCGAAAAACATGCCTTAGCTATATCCCAGCTCTATCATGATGCCGAACGCCTGATCCCGCCAGTCGACCTCGATCAAGCGCTGGTTGCTGCGGATCTTAGCGCTATCCAACGCGTACTCTCGTCTGCCTTGATAGGTCATCAGTCTCGAGCGGTACCGGAGAAGCGATGGGCGCTCCAAAGGCGCTTCGTGTTCGGTGTCCTGAGCATGATTAACGGGGCCGATCCTCGAGATCTATCGAAGGACCTGCAGCGTCTTCAGCGCTCCTATTCGCAGCTACGCGCCCAGCCAAAAGCAGCGACCGCATCGCTCCAAGTAAAATCCTTGCCTGCCATTGTCTTGGAAGATGTGTTTGACATAGTGAATCCCGACAGCGAGAGAAATCCGTTTCGCACCGAGACAAATCGGTGGCGGAACTATGCCATAGCCCTAATGCTATTCCAGCTTGGCTTGCGTCGCAGTGAATTGCTTCTTCTTACACCCGATAGCCTTCAGAATGAGTTCGATTTTCGCACGGGGGAACAGGTCTTTTGGGTCAGTATTCGCCCGCCAGAGTACGAAGATCGGCGATCCAGTTCACCACAACTGAAGAACCATTGGGCAAGCCGCGACCTGCCGCTGTCGAGAGCACTTACAGCCGCGATTGACAACTATATCGTTCATTATCGCGGTGACCCGGCGCACGGGTACCTATTCTCTTCGCAGGAAGGGGCTCCGATATCCAAGCAGTCTCTCAATGAGATATTCCTGAAGATCAAACGGAGTCTTTCTGCTCAGGCGCGCAATGCCTTGGCCGCGCGAGCTAATGACCAACTCTCGCCCCACTCGCTTCGACACACAGCAGCTGTAGTCAGGTATCAACGATTTTCGGATAGCGGGATGGAGTTTGAGGAAATAGGGCGCAGGATTCGCCCCTTTATGGGGTGGGCTCCAGGTTCAGAAATGCCATTTCACTATGCTCGCGCATTCTTCGAGCCACGCTACGCAAAGATGTGGAACGAAAGTTTCGATGACACTCTGGCAGCGTTGCGAAGCGGAGTGTGGAGCTAGTGGTGCAGTATTCACTTTTTCCGCTCGATCAACAGCCCCCTCCCCTCCCTGCTTTGCCGGCCATGCCGCCCCTGGTCAGGTACAGGGATCGTTACGGCCGCAAAGATGTGACGCTTAAGCAGCCCGCTCTGAGCGAGTGGTCACTGCACATTAATGGAGGTATTAGAAACCTCAGATTGAGCTTTGATCACCCATGGATCGATCAGTTTATCCGGGCGCATTTAGCTGACAGGTTAACTGAAGGTTCGGTTGCAACCGTAATGAACTACGGTCATCGCTATATAGCTTTGCGCGATGAAGGAAAGCTTCACGCGATAGTGTTTGCGATTGCGACTTCGACCCCTAACGAGTTTCAAAAACTCTGGATCGACCAGTTCCGAGATCAACTATCTAGGCATGACGCTGTTGCGATAAGATCTGCGATACGTTTCGCGTGTGCTTGGGAAATTGGACGTTGGCATCCCGCCGATTTGGATTTTGTTCGCGCGCTTCCTGGACACGATCTAGATAAATATGCGGGCGTGCGAGACGCCTCGAGTTTTCTTCCCACCGCTTCGCAAAGCCAGATAGTAGAATTTATCGACCAAACGGTTCGTAACCTAGACAATGCGGACTCAGATCGAATTCGGGTTGCGGCCATTTTGGCCCTGTCATTCCAGTTCGGTCTTCGGCGCACTCAAATTGCATCGCTCGAGATGTCTGACTTTACTTTTCACAGCGACGACGCGTTGCATATACGTGTCGAGCTGCTGAAGCAGCGCGGTCAGAAAGTCGGTAGGTTGGTGACGCGGCGAATGCAGCCGAGTTGGGTACCGATCCTCCGGCGATGGATTGCCTGCCGTCCGGCTGATGAGGCCAAGTTCTTTGGCGTAGCACCAGAGCGAATCGGCACTTTGATCGCCGACGCATTGCTGGAAATCACAGGGACCAGCTACTCAAGCCAATCCCTTCGGCACACCAGCGCTCAACGCCTTGTCGACGCTGGGATTTCACACGAGTCTCTGAGCGATTTTCTTGGGCATACAGATACGACAGCCGCCCAAGTGTATTTTGCAGCGTCTCAGAACCAGGCCAAACTGGTGAATATGGCGTTGGGCTATTCGCCCACATATCGAGGCGTCGCTGCTGCGGCCCGTGGCGACATGATTTCGGCCGCACAGCTTCTCTCAAGGCCACTTGATCAGCAGGTTTCAGGGATGCCTCATGGCGTCCCGATTTCGGGGATCGGCGCCTGCCAAGCAGGGCAATCGTCATGCCAGAGGAACCCAGTCCTAGCTTGCTATACCTGCCACAAGTTTCTCCCTGTGGCTGAGCCCGAAGTGCACGCAACATTGCTGGTCGAAATGCGGGATGTCGTGCGCTCATTTGACCAACCACAACTTATCGATCGCGTTAGTCCGGCGATGATGCAACTCCGTGTCACGCTCGAAGCCATAGAAGAGGTCGTCGGGATGGCGAGTGCTAATGCATCACATGCCGTCTGAACTGGACTCTTTCATCCTTCGCGCGCAGCAGATTGCAATCGATCATCAGTTGGACTGGGAGGTTCCATACGATCTGGAGGACGGGCGCATCCCTCGCGAGAGCTGGTGGGACTTGCGCGCTGCGGCGAAGCATGGCGCTGGAGAGCGCGCATTCCTCTCGACATTCGGAACTCTCGGGTCGGGTGCGGCGGCGCTCCAAACGCTGTCTGGTGAGGTTATGCCTGCCGTCATGGGACGTGATTGGATCGAACTCTACAAGGCGCTTTTGCTGCACGATCTTTTCGTAAAGCGAAACAAGCCCCGCAACGGGATCTCTAACCTAGGCAACCCCTTCCGCCTTCTTGCTGGCTGCGTAGGGTCAGCATCGCCCTCGCAAATAACCTCCGATCAGGTGCGTTTGGCCTACAATGTTGGGCTCATGGCGAGCACTTCGGGGCAGTGGGCTCGCTTGTTAAAGGGGATGATATCGGGCTGGTTTGATGCTTTTCAGTTAGCCGAACGCCGACCTCTGGCCCAATATTGTTCCGCCTATCCGGATAAGGCGCTCGTTCAAGAACAGGAGGCCAAGCTCGTTCAGGTGGCGCGGCGTCAGATTGACACGAAGAGGCCTGACTCCCTTAGATCAAAACTAAGCATTCGTCATTTTGAGGACAAACTTCCTGAACAGGAAGATTTGGCGGAACTAGTTCGGATTGTGTTCAGCGAAACTCCGCGCACCACTTCAGATTTCATTCGATTCCATCAAGCAAGGTTACTTATTGTAACTGGATTTAGAGTTGGAGAGTTAATTCTCCTGCCCGAAAAAACACTCGTGAACAGGAATGACACCCCGCCCCATCCGCGCATATACGGCCCACCGGAGCCAGGGACCGGCTTGCTTCATTTTGCTGAGAAGCAGCATCAGGATGGACCGGGACAAGAATTCGTCGAAGCTCTGCATCACGCGCCGAGCCTGCTCGCTCCTATTGTGCGAGAATCTGTAGCAGCCGTCCTTCGCGCAACGGCGCCACAAAGGCTCATGTTGCAGCGCCAACACGCCGAACAACGGCTTTTTGTCGGACTGTCTAACGACGATCTTCTCCCGTGGGCTGAAGCTTATCGCCGAATGTCTGGTATTATGCAGACGTCCCAGGAGCCTATCCCAGCAGACCTGCGCTCAAAATATCGCTCCAACTATGATCCCGCAATTTTGAACGAAATGCGCGATCATCAAGACCACCACGTTCACCAGAGCGGAGAACACAAGCAGGTCCGGGAATATTTCCGTCGCATGGAAGCTGCGTTGCAAAGACCGATTCTCCGACGCAGCCGAGGAGAACTATTTAGTTTCGCTCTGAGGGAGAGGAATGACGGACGAGGTGTTTATATTCACGCAGGCGACATGGAAGTTTACGCACGCGATCATCTTCAACTTAAATTGCCAGACGAGAGGGTAGTGCAGTTCGGCGAGAAAGATCTGCGTAGCGACGCTTTCCTTTTTCTGCTCCCTGGAAAGATCATCGCGGAAGAAAAGTACGATGCGATTGTCGATATCGACCGGTATTTTTCGGTCAAAAGGGCAGACAAAGCAGACCTAGAGCTACAGTTGGGCGGGAAGAATCCGGGCCTCATATTCAAAAAGTACGGCAAGAGCGAGCAGGCTAGATCGTTCTCAGTAAACCCTCATTCGTTGCGACATTTTCAGACCACTGAAATGTTCAAGTTGGGCGTGGCTGACACCATCATTACGAAGCGCTTCAATCGCACTTCGGTGGCTCAGAGCTACACTTATGACCATCGGTCTGTATCTGAACGCCTCGAGGAGATGGAGCCGGGACAGTCACGTCTGGCGGACGAAATGTTAGGCCCGAAAGCGCGCAAGGCATTCGATCTGATACGCAGTAGAAAGATCCAGGGCCCTGTCGTTAAGCGGTTTCTGGAGCTTCAAACCATCATGGGCGATGAAGCGGCATTTGAATACCTTAATGCTGAAGCTGGATCTCTACATATTACACCTTACGGATTTTGCCTTAATAGCTTCGCTGCCAGTCCGTGTTTGAAGCATCTCGAGTGTTTCAATAGCTGCTCGCACTTGGTTCGGACCGATGCGGCAGCGGAACAGGACAACTTGCAGACGTTGAAGCGCCGATTTGAGGTGCATATCGATAGGCTGAGGCAAACTGAGAGCCGCGCCCCTCATTTTCAAACACAGATGCAGCATGCGGAATCACGGCTCGCTGGAGTGAATGCGGCGTTGGACGCAGCTCCTGGCGAGAAGGTATTCCCTAGCTCTAACAGTCGCTATTTGCCACCTGAATGAATAAGCCCCCACATCCAAAGCAGGTTGAGCTGGCCCGCATTCTCGAAGAGATGATTCTGCTCGACGAGACCATCACCTTCAACGCGGTGTCGCGTAAGGCCCAAAGTCACTTCCCCTTTGCGTCATCGCTTTCGAGGCCTTCAATGCTGAAGAATGCCGTTGAAGAAGCCCGGCGTCGGCAGAATGCGGTGAGGGTTCACGCCTCAAAGCTAAGCAAGTCTGGACCACTTGTAACCGCGGCAAGATTGAGCGCCGCCGAGGCCCGTGTCCGGGACTTGGAGGATCAGAACAAGTTGCTCATTGCCGGGCTTCGGGCATCATTGCTCGCCATCGGTCGCCTCGGGGGAGCCGCCGCATGGCAGGAGCACTTCCCTGTCTATAGCGAAGCCTTCAAGCAGCTACGCGAGTTGGGCGGAGTTCCGTCTGCCGAAGTTGCTCAACTTCCGTCGGCCATATCGTCAGATTGGGGCTGCAACAGAACCCAGGCTTCGACGCCCAAGCCGTCTGCCAAAGCGCCAATGCTGTCGATCGACAAATTGCGCTCTGATCGCTCGACAGAGCCCACATAGGTTCTGTGGAGGTTCGACGCCGCGCCCAAGTCTTCCTGGCTTAGCTGCTTGGCGCGACGCAAGCGGCGCACGTTAGCCGCTACGATATTGCGAAGCCCCTCTCCTCTCCCCTCTGACATGAGCGGGAACGTCGATGGATGATGACTTTACGTCGACAGACGTTAAGTAGCATTCCATGGTCCTCACTGATGCTCCGGGTTCTGAAGCCGACACCTCCCCAGCCTGGACGGTTCTGGTGGCCAATTCGGCCTGTGGTGAATTGTCTGCGATGGCGCGTAATGAGGGTATCTCGCTGCCCCAGTACGTTGCGGACCTAGTCTCGATGCGCGCCGCAGTCGAGCTAGTCGCACCATCCCCAACATGGTTGGCCATCCCGATCGATGTGGCCGCCATACAATTCACGCCATCGCCCGAGCTAGCTGAACGGATCGAAGCGCTCAGCCAAATCACCGGCCAGCATCATGACGTCATAGTTAGTAATCTCGCTAGCGGAGGTCCTCCCATGCCGCCGCCCCAACTACCACTAGGCTATTTGCGTACGGATCCAGGGCGCGGACGGATATTCGGTATGTATTTCGAGATTGCAGGATTCCAGTACTCGCTGATGCGCCATTTGGGGGGCGATGCGTTTCGCAATAGCCAGGCGTTGGATGCTGCATTTCTGGCGTTGGCTTCGCAGGCCGCGAGCACGGGTAAATTCATGAACGAGCCGATCTCCGAGGCCGCACGGCAGTTTGCTACCAAAGTCGTCATGATCGCCAATCGGCGGAGCGTTTCCCCTAGGGATGTAACGATGGCGGGTCGAAGCAAGGCAACGACCGGGCGCCGGGCCTCAACGGCATCCGAGACTGAAGGGGCTTCAAAAGCCGATCAGAACAGCGTTCCTAGACGCGCCGGTTCGAAACCTGCACATCAACCACGCGGAGGTGATCCTTTTGCAGCTTTCAGCGAGTGGCATGAAGATATCGACACCGAAGCATATAAGAACCTGTAATGACGCCGGTTCACGACGTTCAGCTTCACATGGCCGCGCGAATGAACGCAGCTCTTGCCTCAGAAGATCCAAGCGCCGCACTGCTGTGTTTTATCGAGGACTTAGAGGAGTTTGGGTTGCTGGGGGATGTAGCGAAAGCAGCAGGGTTGACGCCACAGAGAGTTATAGGACTCCTCTCCGGCAAGCGAAGTCCACCATTCGTTACAGTCGTTACTCTATGGAAAGCGGCTGGGCTTCGGATCACGTTCAAAGCTGCACCAACAAGAGAAGGTTGATACTTCCGTAAATAAGGTAGCCGACGCACTCGCCTGTCAGGGATTGGCGTCCTAGCATCGTTAATAACCGCTGCCAGAAATGATCTGCGGATGATTCGACCAGGGCTTAAGGCACAGCCAAGCCGTCTGGATTTGGATTTCAGCGCGGTTGAAGACTGGAACGGGCTGTGCTGGGGCCTTGCCCAGCCCGAGGTTGTTCATGCGTAGGTATCGAACAAGATAAGTCGGCTCCAAAGCGAACCTTATAACAGATTGCCATGGTTGCCTGACACCGTTAGCTACGCCCTGATGTCTCGGTCGATAATCAGATTGGCGAGAATTTTTGCGGCGCTGACCTTGGTCATCGCCGTCTTCGCCGTGATTCCGGCGACCGATGCCGCAGCCTGCGCCCCCGAGATCCCCGCTCTCGAGCAGGTGCTCGATGCTCATCCCGGCGATACGCATGACGGCCAGGGCACCGAACCTGGGGCCTGCGCACACGGCCATTGCCACCATACGGCCAGCGAGCGTCACGCCATCCCTGAAGTCGACGTGACGGCGCCGCATGCGCCTGCCCCGCGCTTGATCCCCGGCGACGACACGACCGTGTCCTTCGCCCCCAACGGCCTCAAGCGCCCTCCCAGAGCCTGATCAGAAGACTGCGCCTTCGCGCGCCCTCCTTCTGAATCAATTCTGGAAGTCCAAACATGTCTCCGACAATTCGTCGTCGGCCGCGCCTCGCGGCCGGCTGCTCGCTGGTCGTGCTCGCCGCCCTTGCGGCCGGGCCGGCCTGGGCCGAGCCTGCGCCCGCCTATGCCGAACTCCTTGCCCGCCTGGATCAGACGCCGGCCGCATCCGAAGCGGTCGCCCTGGTCGACGCCGCCGAGGCCCGTGTTCGACAGGCCCGCGTTCGGCCCAATCCCAATCTTTCCCTCACCGCCGAGAATGTCGGCGGCTCTGGTCCCTACTCTGGTTTCGGCGCGGCTGATCTCAGCCTCTCCTTCAGCCAGGATCTCGAACTGTGGGGGCGCAGGCCGGCGCGAGTGAACGTCGCCCGGGCCGAAGCAGGATCAGCGGCTCTTCGTCGCGACCTGACCCTCATTGACGCCGGCGGCCGACTGGCCCTGACCTACGCCGAGGCCGAAGCGGCCCAGCGCCGGACCCAACTGGCCGAGGAAGGTCTTTCCCTGGCCCTGGCGGACGCGCGCGCCGCCCTGGCCCTTGTCGAGGAAGGACGCGAGCCTCTCCTGCGCGGGGTCCAGGCCGAGAGCGAAGCCGCCGCCGCCCGGGCCCGCCTGGACGAAGCCCAGGCCGAACGCCAGGCCGCCCTCGCCCGACTGACTGCTGTCGCCATGCTGCCCGCTCCGGCCACCTCGATCGAGGCCAGCCTGCTCGACGCCGCAGTCAGCGTCCAACCGACTCCGGTCGACAGCGCCCCGACGGTTCGGGTGGCGGAATCGGAGGCCACGGCCGCCGAGCGCCGCATCGAGGTCGAGCGCATCAACGGCCGACCAGACGTCACCGCCAGCGTCGGCGTGACCCGGTACGGCCTGGAGGACGAGACCGCCTTGACCGTCGGCCTCAGCCTACCCCTGCCCCTGTTTAACAGGAACCGCGGCAATATTGATGCGGCCCGAGCCGAGTTCCGCGCCGCCGAGGCCCGCGTCCTCCAGGCGCGGCAGGACGCCAATGCAGACCGGTCGGCCGCGACGGCCCGCCTCGCCTCTTCCGGGAGCCGTGTCTCGGCGGCCGACGCAGGGGTGAAGGCGGCCGAAGAAGCCTACCGCCTGTCGCGGCTCGGCGCAGACGCCGGACGCATCTCCCAGCTCGAATTGCGCGTCAGCCGCACCGCCCTGATCAACGCCCGCTCCGCCGCCGTCGACGCTCGCCTCTCGCGCGTCCGCGCCGAAATCGATTTGGCGCGCCTGGAAGGCCGCGCCCCGTTCCAAGGAAACTCCTGATGCGCCTCAAGACATCCAACAAGACCCTGTTGATCGGCGGCGTCGCCGCCCTGGTCCTTCTGGGCGGCGGCGGGCTCTATATGACCCTGCAGAAGCCGACGGCGACGCAGGCGGAAAAAGCCGCTCCGCCGAAGGCCGCGGACCAGGCCGAGGGCGAAGCGGGCCACGCCAACGAAGGCGAGACCCCGGAAGGCGTGGTCGAGCTCAGCGCCGAACAGCTCAAGGCGGCCGGCATCTCCGTCGTGGCGGTGTCCCGCGGCGGCGGCGGCGAGACGCGCCTGTCCGGCCGGGTCGAGGCCATGACGGACGCGCGCGCCGCGGTCGGCGCCGTGGTCGGCGGCACCGTCGAGCGGGTGCTGGTGGCGCCCGGTCAGGCGGTCCGCGCGGGCCAGCCCCTGGCCAGCCTCGTCAGCGGCGAAGGCGCCGCCCTGCGCGCCGATATCGACGCCGCCTCGGCGGCGGCGACGGCGGCCCGCCAGGCCTTCCAGCGCAACCGCAACCTGGCCGACCAGGGCGTTGTCGCCCGTCAGGAGGTCGAGGCCTCCCAGGCCCAGGCCGCCAGCGCCGAGGCCATGGCCCGCGCCGCGCGGGCGCGGGCGACGGCCGCCGGCTCGCCCAACGCCTCGGGCCGGATGAGCGTGGTCAGCCCCATCTCGGGCGTCGTCACCAACGTCCAGGTGGGCCCGGGCGGCTTCGTGGCCCAGGGCGGTGTGGTCGCCGAGGTGACCAATCCGGCCCGCGTCGAACTCGTCTTCAACGCCCCGCCGCAACTGGCGGCCCAGGTCCGTGTCGGCTCACACATGCGCGTCACCGGCCCACAGGGCGAGTTCGACGCCCTGGTGGTCGGGGTCGCGGCCGACGCCGGCTTGCAGGACAGCGGCGCGACCGTGATCCGCGCCCGTCCGGACGGCGGCGGCCTGCCGCCGGCGGGTTCGCCCGTCACCGGCGCCGTGGTCACCGGAAATCCTGCCGGCGGCGCCCTGACCGTGCCGTCCGAAGCGGTGCAGACAGTCGACGGCGCCACCGTGGTCTTCGTCCAGAATGATCACGGCTTCCGCGCACAGCCCGTCCTCGCGGGCCGTCAGGCCGGGGGCTCCACCGAGATCCTGCGCGGCCTGACCGGAGCCGAACGCGTCGCCTCGACCAACGCCTTCCTGCTCAAGGCCGAACTGGCCAAGGGCGAAGCCGAGCACGGCCACTAGGGGGAGCGACAATGTTCAAAGCCATTATCGAGGCGTCCGTCCGCTTCCGCTGGTTCATCGTCCTCGCCACGACGCTGGTCGCGGCCTGGGGCCTGTTCCAGCTGACTAAGCTGCCGATTGACGCCGTGCCCGACATCACCAACCGCCAGGTGCAGATCAACACCGTGGCCCCGGCCCTGGCCCCCGAACAGATGGAGCGCCAGGTCACCTATCCGCTGGAAACGGCCATGGCCGGCATTCCCGGCCTGCAATCAACCCGCTCCCTGACCCGCAACGGTTTCAGCCAGGTGACGGTCATCTTCACCGACCAGACCGACATCTATTTCGCCCGCCAGCAGGTGGCCGAACGGATGGCCCAAGCCCGCGAAAACCTGCCCGAGGGCGTCGAACCCGGTCTGGCCCCGATCACTACGGGTTTGGGCGAGGTCCTGATGTGGACGGTCGACTTCAAGCCTTTCGACGCCAAAAAGGCGCGGGTCGGCCAGCCCGGCTGGCAGCCCGACGGGGCCTATCTGACGCCCGACGGCGAGCGGCTGGCGACCCCCCAGGCGAGGGCGACCTATCTTCGCACCGTGCAGGACTGGATCATCGCGCCGCGCATGCGCACGGCCAAGGGCCTGGCGGGCGTGGACGTCAACGGCGGGTATGTGAAGGAATACGCTGTCCGTCCTGACCCC
>NZ_JBRERY010000005.1:0-227757 GCF_052907225.1 Brevundimonas sp. RM1 | reverse complement strand
AAATGGTACGCCCCCTCGGGCTCGAACCGAGGACCCTCTGATTAAAAGTCAGATGCTCTAACCAACTGAGCTAGGGGCGCACATCGCGTTTGCGAAGAGGCGCGGAACATACGGATGAGCTTCGCGACGGGCAAGTGGAAATTTCAGGAAATTTTTCACTGCACAAACAAGGCTCTGACGACCGCACCCATCGCGAAATCAAGACGCTTCGCAGCACGCGATTCATTCCAGGTTCACCTGGACCCTTTAAAGGCGCGACCAGGGGAACCGGCTCCGCCCCTCCACGTTTCCAGCCCCTAGAGGGGGATCAAGAATGAATCGATCCATGTTGAATCGTCTGATGATCGGCGCGGCGCTGGCCGCCACGGGCTTGCTGGCCGCTTGTGAACAACCTTACAGCGAACCGCCTCCCGTCGAAGCGCCGGCGCCTGTCGAGGCGCCCGCCGCAGAAGAAGCCGCTGCGCCCGCGGTCGCCGAGGCTCCCGCCACGCCCGAAACGGCTACGCCTGTGGAAGCCCTTCCGCCGGACCAGCGTTCGTCTGAAGAGACAGTTCAACCCGAAAGCGATACGCTGTTTTACTGATTCCTCCGGCGAACGGGGCTAAGCGCCCTTTGATCGTCTCGTAACCAGGGTTCGGATTTGACGTCGAGGCTCCCCCTCCTTCTTGCCGGCGCAGCTGTATGCGCGCTCGCAAGCCAAGCCGTCGCCGAACCTCGCGCCCAGATTCGCGGTGAAATAGACGGCGACCTCAAACGCCAGCTGGAACAGGCGATCGGCGATGTCGACGGCGCGCCGTCCAGCCGGTTCGAGGCCCGTCGTCGCGCCCGTGCGGCCGTGACCTCGGCTCAAGCCTTGTTGCGTTCGGAAGGCTATTATCAAGCCACGGTCGAGGATCAGGTCGAGGGCGACGACAAGCCCGTCGCGATAGTCCAGATTGCGCCGGGTCGCCGCTTCGTCCTGGGCGAAACCACGATCAACTGGACCGCTCCCGCGCCGGACGCAGAAACCAGCGCTGCGGTCATCGAGGACATCCGCCTCAAGCCGGGCGAACCGGGCCGGGCCGCTGAGATCCTGGAAGCCGAAGGCCGCGTCGTCGCCGGCCTGACCCGACGGGGCTATGCGGACGCCGCCGCCCTGCCCCGCCGCGTGGTCGTGGATCACGCCACCTTCCTGGTTCAACCGGGCTTCAACATCAACTCGGGCGAGCTGGTGCGGCTGAACGGCATTCAGCTACGGACCCGGGGGCCGACCAAGGAAAGCTGGCTTCAGAGCCTGGTCCCCTGGGAGGAAGGCGACCGCTACGATCCCGAGGACGTGGCCGAACTGGAACGGCGCCTGCTGGACACCGGCGTCTATGACGGCGTGGGCGTGGCCCTATCGCCGCTCGACGACATTCGACCGGACGGCTTGCGCCCGGTCGTCGTCACCCTGGCCGATCGGCCGGTCAGCCTGCTGGAAGCCGGCGCCAGCTATTCGACTTATGAAGGCGTCGGCGCCGACGTTTTCCGGACCCGCTACAATCGCTTCGGCCGGGCCGACACCCTGCGCTACGGCGCACGTATCGCCAGCATCGACAGTCGCATCGGCGGCGAGTGGTCGCAACCGCACTGGCGCAGGGCGGGACGAACGCTGAAACTGTCGTCCTATATCGTCAACGAACAGACCGACGCCTACGACCGCAGCGCCATCACCCTGGCTGCGGACCTGTCGCAACGCCTCGGCAAGACGTCGTGGTTCAGCTACGGCGTGGGCGTCGATGCGGGCCGCTACACGGAATATCGGTTCGACCCGGTGACCCAGGCGCCGATCACCTTCGATCGCGACCTGGCGATCGTCACCCTGCGCGGCGGCGCCTTCATGGATCGCTCGAACGATCCGCTGAACCCGACCTCGGGCTATCGCCTGTCGCTGTCGACCCAGCCCACGGCCGTGACCGGCGAGGATACGGTGCTGTTCCTGCGCACCGAAGGTCAGGCGAGCGCCTATCTGCCGATCCAGGATGACGCCAAGACCGTGCTGGCCGGCCGCGTCCGCATCGGGTCCATCATCGGCGGCCAGGAACTGACCGTGCCTTCGGACCGACTGTTCTATTCCGGCGGCGGCGGCTCTGTGCGCGGCTATTCCTATCAGAGCATCAACCCTCGCCTGCCCAACAACCGACCGCGCGGCGGCCTGTCGCTGTTCGAGACCTCGATCGAGGTGCGACGCGACATCGGCGAGAAATTCCAGGCCGTGGCCTTCGTCGACGGCGGCGCCGTCGGCTTTCAGGAAACGCCGAACCTGACCAATATGCGCTACGGCGCGGGCGTCGGCGTACGTTACAGGCTGCCCTTCGGTCCTGTTCGCGCCGACATCGCCTTCCCGCTGAACAAGCGAGAGGGCGACTCCGGATTCCAGCTCTATCTCAGCATCGGCCAGGCGTTTTGACCGACACACCTCCGCCTCAAGAAACGGGCGCAGACGTCGCCGATACGCCGGCCGAGAAGGCCAAGCGCAAGCGCACGCGTCTGCAACTGGCGGCCTTCGTCGCGGGCATGACCTTCGCCGGTCTGCTGGCGCTTATCGTCGTCGCCCTGGTGGGCGGACGGATGTATCTGGTGTCCGACGCGGGGCGCGAACTGATCACCAGCTTCGTCGCGGGTAAGAAGATCAGCCGCTACGGCCGGATCAACGTCGAGGGACTTCAAGGCGATCTGTTCGACGACTTCCGTCTGAAGCGCGTCACCGTGACCGACGAAAAGGGCGTCTGGCTGGAAGCGACCGACGTCCGCGTCGACTGGTCCTACTGGCCTCTGCTGGCGCGGCGCTTCCATGCGACGGAAATCAGCGCGGGCCAGATCCGCCTGTTGCGCCGTCCCGAGCTTGAGCCGCCGAGCGAGCCGGGCGGGCCGCAGGCCATCTCCATCGACATCGACCGCTTCAGCGCCAATGTCGAACTGCTGGAAGGCTTCTCCAAGGAGTACGGCCGCTGGACCCTCAGCGGCGACGCCGCCATTCCGCGCAAGGGCGTCAAGACCGCCAACGTCAACGCCTACAGCCTGAACCGCAAGGGCGACTATCTGCGTCTGGCCGCCGCCTTCGGCGACAAGCCCGAAGACCTGCGCGTCAATCTGCGCGCCAATGAAGCCCAGGGCGGCCCGATCGCCGGCTCGCTGGGCTATTCGCCCGATCAGCCCTTCTCGGCCGTGGCCGTGGTCAACGGCGAGGTCATCGATGTGGCCGTCCAGACGGGCCAGTTCCGGCCCCTGTTGGTCAAGGGAACCTATGGCGACAACGGCGCCAAGGTGTCGGGTTACGCCGACTTCTCCGGCTCCGACCTGCTGGAGCCCTTCGTCGAACGCATCGGCCGCACCGCCCGCTTCGGCTTCGCCATGACGCCGGACGCCAAGCGCGAAGGCTATCAGGGCGTGGCCTGGCGCCTGTACGCCGACAACATCGAATCCAGCGCGCGCGGCCTGATCCGCACCACGGACAACACCTCGCCCGACGGCATCAGCCTGGAGGTGAACACCCCCTCGCTCAGCCGCCTGGTCGGCAGTCCGATCGCCGGTCCCGCCGCCTATACGGGCGTGTTCAAGGGCGACGCCCAGGTGTGGAGTCTGCAAGGCTCGGCCAGTCTGCTGAACGCCGACATCGCCTCCTATCGCGCCACGCGCATCTCGGGCCCGGTCAACATCGCCGCCAACAAGGGCCGTATCGACGTGACGACCGACGTGCGCGCCGTCGGCGGCTCATCGGCGGGCATCATCGGCGGGCTGCTGGGCTCTGCGCCGCGCATCCAGATGGAGGGCGCGCGCATGGCCGACGGCGCCATGCTGCTGAAGAAGATCGACGCGCGCGGACAGGGGCTGACCCTGACCGGCTCGGGCGGGCGCAGCCTGAACGGCGGCCTGAACTTCAGCGGCCGCGCCGACCTGACCGATCTGTCGCGCATTCAACCCGGCGCGCGCGGCGCGTTCGGCGGACCGATCCGGGCGGCCTCGGCCAAGACGGGCGCGCCCTGGACATTGAGCTTCGACGGACGCGGCTCGCGCATGGCCGTCGGCATGGAAGAGCTGGACCGTCTGCTGGGCGCCGCGCCGCGCCTGCAACTGGCTGGATCTCTGAACAACGGCGTCGTCTCCATCGATCGCGGAGAGCTGACCGGCGCCGCCGGGCGCGCGGGCGCCAAGGGTCTGATCGAGGGCGCCAAGCTGCGGCTGGCGCTGGACTGGAACGCCCATGGCCCCTTCGGCGTCGGCCCGGTCGCCATCGACGGCGCCATGTCGGGCGACGGCGCCCTGACCGGCACCCTGGCCCAGCCGCGCGCCGATCTGCGCGCCGCCTTCGACAAGGTGGCGGCGGGCGGCCTGATCCTGACCAACGCCGACCTGATCCTCAGCTTCCGCAAGGGCGCCGACGCTTCGGACGGGCGCGTGGTGCTGAACTCAGGCTCCAACTACGGACCGGCCCATGCTTCGGGTAACTTCTTCCTGGGCGGACCGCGCCTGCGTCTGTCGGACGTCGATGTGAACGCGGGCGGCGTGGCGGCCCAGGGCGACGTCGCCCTGTCGAACAACTTCCCCTCCAGCGCCGACCTGACCTTCACGGCACGCCAGGGAGCCTTTTTGGCCTCGGGCGAGGCCAACGGCCGCGTGCGCCTTACCGAGGGCGCGGGCGACCAGACGGCCGTGCTCGACGTCACTGGGCGCAATGTGCGCCTGACCGGCCAGGACTGGACCCTGCGCACCCTGTCGCTCAAGGGCCAGGGCACGCTGGATCGCCTGCCCTTCACCCTGGCCGCTGACGTCGGCGGCGCCAATCCGGTGCAGTTCAACGGCTCGGGCGAATACGCCCGCCAGGGCCAGGCCCAGAGCCTGACCCTGCGCGGCGGCGGCCGCGTGCGCGAGATCGCCTTCACCACCCGCGCGCCCGCCGTTTTCGCTCTCAACGGCGACGGCCGCGTCGCCCGCCTGGACCTGGGCGTCGGCGGCGGCGTCCTGACCGGCGAGTTGAAGCAGGACAGCGAAGGCAGCGTCATCCAGGCCGACATGAGCAACGTCGAAATGGGCTCGCTGATCCCCGATCTGCGCGGCCAGGTGACGGGTCGCGTTTCGATGCAGGGCCAAGGCGACACGCTGCGCGGCTCCGCCAATGTCGACCTGAAGCAACTGCGCAGCCTGGACGCGCCGCGCGGCCTGGCCGTCGACGGCACGCTGAACGCCGACCTGACGGGCGACGCCCTGCGCCTGCGTGCAGAAGCCCACAACGGTACGACCGTTCAGGCCACAGCCGATGTCACCCTGCCGGTCGAAACCTCGGCCGCGCCCCTGCGCCTGGCCATCGCCCGGACCGAGAACCTGTCGGGTCAGGTCGCCATCCGCGGTCAGATCCAGCCCATCTGGGATCTGTTCCTGGGCGGCGCTCAATCCCTATCGGCCCAGGTGAACGCTCAGGCGACCCTGGCCGGCACCCTGAACGCGCCGCGCCTGAACGGTCGACTGGACCTGAGCGAAGGCTCGTTCCGTGATGGAGCCTCGGGCCTGCGCCTACAGAACATGACCCTGGCCAGCCGCTTCAACGACAGCCAGGCGGTGATCGAACGATTCCAGGCCACCGACGGCCTGAAGGGCGAGGTGTCCGGCAGCGGCGACCTGGGCCTGCGTCAAGGTTCGCCCTCGACCCTGCGCCTGGAGCTGGCGCGCTTCCAGATCATCGACAACGACATCGCCAAGGCGCGGGCCAACGGCCGACTGACGGCCGTGCGCGGCGCCGACGGCAACATCCGCCTGACCGGCAATGTGAATATCGACGACGCCGAGATTTCGCCCGACCTGCCCGGTTCGACCGGCATCGTCAAAATGGACGTGGTCGAGATCAACCGCCCCGCCGGCGACGCCGTCGAGACCGAAAAGAAGGCCGCCGCCGGCCCGCAGATCGGCCTGGACCTGACCCTGACGGGACGGGAGATATACCTGCGCGGACGCGGCCTGAACGTCGAACTGCGCGCCGACGCCCGCGTGCGCGGCACCATCACCCAGCCCGAACTGAGCGGCACAGCCAATGTGGTGCGCGGCGACTATGAGTTCGCGGGCAAGCGCTTCGTTTTCAACGATCGCGGCTCGGTCATCCTGTCCACTGATCCGGCGCGCATCCGCCTGAACCTGGAAGCCGTGCGCGAAGACCCCGCCCTGACGGCCGTGATCAAGGTGACGGGCACCGCCGTCTCGCCCAAGATCGAGCTGACCTCCACGCCTGACCTGCCTCAGGACGAAATCCTGTCGCAGGTGCTGTTCGGACGTTCAGCGGCGCAGTTGTCGCCGTTCGAAGCGGCGCAACTGGCCTCGGCCGTGGCGTCCCTGGCGGGCGGCGGGGGTTTCGACGTCATCGGCAACCTGCGCGAACTGGCCGGCCTGGACCGCCTGTCCTTCAGCGGCGAGGCCTCCAGCCTGACCGTCGCGGGTGGTCGCTACATCACCGACGACATCTACTTGGAGGTCATCGGCGGGGCTGAGCACGGCGCAGCCGTCAATGTGGAGTGGCAGGTGCGACGCAACCTGGCCATCACCTCCAAGTTCGGCGGCGAAGGCGACACCGCCCTGTCGGTCCGCTGGCGCCGCGAAGGCCCCCGCCCCGGCGGCGACCGTCGCGACCGCCGTCCCAACGCCGCCGCCCGACGCTAACCCGAGCGAGGCCGGCTAGAAGCCAGTCTCGTTCTATCGTCCATTTTGTTCTTGCTTTGTTCTTATTCGTCCCCCATCCTGCGGGCATGAGTAAGGCGATCAACGGACGCGGCGCACGCTCCAACGCCTCGGGTCGGTATGAAGCCGATCGGCGCGAGGCCTACGACGACGGCTGGACGGATCAGGACGAGGCGGCGACCCCGCTTCGCACCACCCTGTCCCCGGAACACGCGCGCACCATCATCGCCAAAAACACGAGTCCCGACGTCGGCTTCGATCGCTCCATCAACCCCTACAAGGGCTGCGAACATGGCTGCATCTACTGCTACGCCCGTCCGTCCCATGCCTGGATGGGCCTATCCCCGGGCCTGGATTTCGAGAGCCGGATCTTCTTCAAGCCGGACGCCGCGCGTCTGCTGGAACAGGAACTCTCAAAGCCCCGGTACGTCTGCCGGCGCATCCACATAGGCGGCAACACCGACCCCTATCAGCCGGTCGAGCGCGAAACGAATTCGACCCGTTCGATCCTGGAGGTCATGCAGCGCTTCAACCACCCGTTCAGCATCATCACCAAGTCGGTGCTGATCGCGCGCGACGCTGACATCCTGGGCGACATGGGGCGGCGCGGTCTGGCCTCGGCCTTCATCTCCATCACCACGCTGGACCGCAAGCTGGCGCGGGCGATGGAGCCGCGCGCCTCCACGCCCGCCAAGCGGCTGGAGGCGATCAGCCGCCTGGCAGATGCGGGATGCCCGGTCGGCGTCGGCTTCGCCCCCGTCATTCCCGGCCTGAACGATCACGAACTGGAAGCCGTGCTGGAGGCGGCGCAGAAGGGAGGCGCGACCTCGGCCATGTATGTGACCCTGCGCCTGCCGATGGAGATCAAGGATCTGTTCCGAGAATGGCTGACCGATGCTCGCCCCGATCGGGCGGCGCGCGTCATGTCCCTGATCCGCCAGACGCGCGGCGGCAAGGATTATGACCCCGACTGGTCCCAGCGCATGAAGGGAACCGGCCCGGTCGCCGAACTGATCGCCACGCGCTTCAGAACGGCGGCAAGGCGATACGGTCTGGACGCGCCGCGTCAGGCGTTGGACCTCACCCAGTTCCGCGTTCCCGCCGACGCCCGACCGCAGCTTGATCTGTTCGACATTCCCGCCTGACGCCGCCTAGGATGACCGTTCAGCAGGCAAGGTGAGAACCATGCACGGAACCCGGATGATCATCGTCGCAGCCGCGGCCATCAGCGTCGGCGGCTGTTCCGTCAACGTGCCGGAGAACGCCTTCCTCTACCCCGATGCGCGTATCGCAGCCGAGAAGATCGAGCTCACCCCCGGCCCCGCTATGCCGCGGTCGGCGCAGACCCTGACACTGCCCTATGCCGGCGGCCAGTTGGCCACGACCCGACTGTCCTCCACGAAGGACGATCAGGCGCCGCTGATCCTGTTTTGCGGCGGCAACATGTTCCGGCAATCGGCCTATGGCGGACTGGTGGGCGGACAACTCGCGGCTTTCGGCGACGTCCTGCTGTTCGACTATCCCGGCTACGGCGCATCGACCGGCGCGTCCGACATCGCCAGCATGAAGGCGGCTGTCGCCGCCATGGCCGCTCGTGCACGTGCGATAGCCGATCAGGAGCAACGGCGGCTCATCCTGTGGGGGCACTCCCTCGGCGGAACCGTCTGCGCAGAGGGGGCGGTGAACGCCAAGGCCGACGTTCTGGTGCTGGAAACGACGACGCCGTCAGCCAACGCCGTCATACAGGAGGCCCTGGGCTGGAAGCGGTTTCTGATCCGCGTGCGCCTGGCCCCGCCCCTGGCCGAAGTCGATATTCCTTCGACCCTCGCCGACTATCCCGGCCGGATCATCGTGCTGGAGGCCGGGCGCGACACGGTCCTGCCGCCGGTCCTGAGTCGCCGTCTGGTCCAGGCCCTGACGGCCGAAGGAGTGTCCGTCGATCACCTGGTCTTCGCCGAGGCGGGCCACAACGACGTGCACAGCCAACCCGACTTCACGTCCCGAATGGCCGAAGCTCTCGCCCGTCCGTGATCGGTTCGACCTGATCTCGCCTAGCGCCGGAAGACGCCGACCAGTTCGATGTGCGTCGACCAGATGAACTGGTCGATCGGCGTGACCTTCTCCAGTCGGAAGCCGGCGTCGACCAGCACCCGCGCGTCGCGGGCGAAGGTCTGGGGATTGCAGGACACCCCGACGACGACCGACGCCTTGGTCCCCGGCAGTTGCTGCGTCTGTTCCAGAGCGCCCGCGCGCGGCGGGTCCAGGACGACGGCGTCGCAGCCCTTCAGGTCATAGGGCGACAGCGGACGGCGGAACAAATCTCGCGCCTGGGCTTCGATCCCCTTCAGGCCCTGAGCGGTACTCAGACCCGCCTTCAGGGCGGCGATGGAGGCGGCGGCGGAATCGGCGGCTGTCACGCTGGCGATCTCGGCCAGAGGGAAGGTGAACGTCCCCGCCCCGCAGAACAGGTCCGCCACCTTCTTGGCCCCCCTCACCGCCTCGACCGCGCGTTCGACCATGGCGGCCTCAGCGGCGGGCGACGCCTGCAGGAAACCGCCCGCCGGCAAGGGCACGGACGCGCGCCCGAACCGCACGCGCGGCTGGCGCGCCATGACCAGCGTGTCGCCATCCAGGCTGAGACGCGCCAGATCAGCCTCGGCCGCCGCTGCAATGGCCAGCGCCAACTGGTCGCCATTCAGGCCGCCCGAACGTTTCTCGACCCCGGTCACATCGACGTCCAGACCGGTGTCGGTCAGGGTGACGTGCAGGGTCGGCGCCGATTTCGGATGCCCCAGGAAGGGCGCCGCCACCTTGGCCAGGGCGGGCAGAGCCGCCGTCAGATGCGGGTCCGACAGCGGGCAGTCCGTCAGTTCGACCACCCGCCACGACTTGCGCGCCTTGAAACCCAGCATGACGCGGCCGTCCGCGCCCTCCCGCGCATGCAGCGCCAGGCGGCGACGACTGGCCAGCGGCGTCGCCACGGTCGCCTCGACCTCGGTCTCCAGCCCCTCGCGCGCCAGGGTCTGGATCACCACCTCGCGCTTCCAGGCCAGATAGGGCTCATCGGCCCAGTGCTGCAACGGCGCGACCCCGCATTCGGCATAGGTCCGCGAATGGATCGGCCGGCGGTCGGGGCTCGCCTCGATCAGATCGAACCGCTCGGCCCGTCCGTCTTTGACCTCAGCGGCGATCACCTCGCCCGGCAGGGCGCCCGGCACGAAGACCGGGCCGTTGGCGGTGTCGGCGATCCCGTCGCCCTGATGGCCCATGCGGGCGATGGTCAGCGTCTGCGTCATGCGCGGCTTCTAGCGGTTTCCGCGCAAAAATCGAAACATGAACGAAGATGAACGACGCGATCAAAAGCCGTTCAGCTTCGCGGCCCTATCAATGGCTGCAACAGACGGCGGCCTGATCCGTTCAGGTGCGGCATCCGTCGAAGGAACAAAAACGATGATCGCTCTCATCTCGAAAAAAGCCTCGGCCGCCGCCATCGCCGTCCTGGCCTGCGCCTCCGCTGTCGCCCTGCCCGGCGTCGCTTCGGCCCAGAGCTACGGCTACGACTATCCGCCCGCCTATGGCTACGGGAACAGCGGCTACAGCCAGGGCACCTACTACGATCCCTGCGCGCGTGATCAACGCCAACGCGCCACGACCGGCGGCCTGCTGGGCGCGGCCATCGGCGCCGTCGCAGGCTCTCAACTGGCGGCGCGCGGCCGCCGCACCGAAGGCAGCGCCCTGGGGGGCGTCCTGGGCGCCGCGATCGGCGCGGGCGTGGGCAACAGCTCGGCCGCCTGCGACAGCAACTATCGCCGCGACACGCGCTATTCGAACTCCGGCTATTCCGGAACCTACGTCCCGCCCGCCTACGGCTACGACAATCGCCGCTATGATGATCGCCGCGACGGCTACGACTACTACCGCGACTATCCGCAAGCCATCGATCCCGGCTTCAGCCCCCAGACCAGCGGCTATCAGGGCTACGGCGACGAGTGCCGCCTGGCCGAAAGCAACATCCGTCTTCCCGACGGTCGCATGGAGACGCGCTATGTCCGCTCCTGCCGTGACCAATCGGGCCGCTATCGCGTCGTCGATTAAGTTTCAGCCCCCCTGTCAATCGACGATGTGAAGAGGGCCGCCGGATATCCGGTGGCCCTCAAATCGTTTGAGGTCAGGCTTTCTGCGCCCAGAGCAAAAACTCGACGTTGCCGTCGCCGCCCGTGATCGGGCTGTCGGCGACCTCGCGCACGGCCCAGCCGTTCTCGTCCAGCCAGTCGCGCACCTTGGCCACAGCGGCGGCGTGCGCCTCCGGATCCTTGACCACGCCCTTCTTGCCGACCGCCTTGGGGCCGTCCGCCTCGAACTGCGGCTTGACCAGGGTGATCAGGTCCGCCCCCGGCGTCGCCAGATCGAGCGCCGTCGGCAGCACCTTCGACAGGCTGATGAAGCTGACGTCGCAAACAATCAGGGACGGCGCCTCGGTGATGACGGCCGGCGTCAGATCGCGAGCATCGGTCTTCTCCAGGTTCGCCACGCGCGGATCGGCCGCAACCTTCGGGTGAAGTTGCCCCGTGCCCACATCCACAGCAAACACCTGCGCCGCGCCGCGATCCAGGCAGACCTCGGTGAATCCGCCCGTCGAGGCGCCGACATCCAGCACGACGCGTCCATCGACCGCCACAGGCCACAGATCCAGCGCCCGTTCCAGCTTCAAGGCGCCGCGTCCCACCCAGCGAAAGGCGTCGACATAGGTGACGACCGCGTCTTCATTAACGGTCTGAGACGCCGCCCTGGCAGGCGCGCCGTCCACGGTGACGCCGCCCGCCTCGATCGCCGCCTTGGCCTTGGCCCGGCTTTCGGCCAGGCCGCGCGCGACCAGGAGCTGATCCAGCCGGAGCCGGCTCAAACCATGGCGTCCAGACGGGCGAGAGCAGCCTGCAGCTTGGCCTTGCCCTCTTCGGCCTCGGCCAGCTTGGCGCGCTGTTCCTCGACCACCTCGGCGGCCGCGCGGGCGACGAAGTTGGGGTTGCCCAGCTTCTTGTTCACATGGCCGATGTCGCTGTCGAAGACGGCGATCTCCTTCTCCAAACGCGCGCGCTCGGCGGCCAGGTCGATGATTCCGGCCAGCGACAGGGCGACCGTCGCTCCGCCTGAGACGAAGGTCACAGCCCCGGCCGGCGCGGCCTCGGCCACGGCGACCTCGGACACGCGGCCCAGCGTCAGGATCAGGTCGCGGTGGCGCGCGATGCGCTCAGCCGTGGCTGCGTCCGGCGCAACAAAGGCCAGCGGCGGCTTGGCCGACGGCGGCACGTTCATCTCGGCCCGCAGGGCACGGATTTCACCGATCAGGTCGACCAGCCAGCCGATCTCGGCCTCAGCGCCGGCATCGACAAAGGCGTCCGGCAGCACCGGCCAGGTTTCGCCCATCAGCAGGCCGTCGCGGGCGGGGCCTTCCTTGCCCAGTTCGGCCCACAGCTCCTCGGTGATGTAGGGCATGACCGGATGCAGCAGCTTCAGCGTCTGGTCGATGGTCCAGGCCGTCATGGCGCGGGTCTCGGCCTTGGCGGCTTCGTCGGCGCCGTTGAACACCGGCTTGGCCAGTTCCAGATACCAGTCGCAGAAGACGTTCCAGATGAAGCGGTACAGGGCGCCCGCCGCATCGTCGAAACGGCCGCCCTCAATGGCGTCCGACACCTGGCGCTCGGCCTTGGTCAGTTCGCCGCGGATCCAGCGGTTGATCGTCTGCTGCACGCCAGCGGGGTCAAAGCCCTCAACGCGGCGCGCCTCGTTCATCTGGCTGAAGCGTGCGGCGTTCCACAACTTGGTGCCGAAATTGCGATAGCCTTCAATGCGCTGTTTCGACAGTTTGATGTCGCGCGTACCCGACAGGATCGCCATGGTGAAGCGCAAGGGGTCGGCGCCCAGTTCGTCGATGATGCCCAGGGGGTCGATGACGTTGCCCTTGGACTTCGACATCTTCTGGCCCTTCTCGTCGCGGACCAGACCGTTGATGATGACCCGCTTGAACGGAACTTCGCCGTCCATGAAGTGGATGCCCATCATCATCATCCGGGCGACCCAGAAGAAGATGATGTCCGCCGCCGTCACCAGATCGCTGGTCGGATAGAAGCGCTCCAGATCCTCGGTCTTTTCCGGCCAGCCCATGGTCGAGAAGGGCCACAGGGCCGAGCTGAACCAGGTGTCCAGAACGTCCTCGTCCTGGGTCAGCACGACCTCGGAATCATAGTCCGACATCGCCTGTTCGCGAGCGTCCTCTTCCGTCTCGGCGACGTAGATCTCGCCGTTCGGGCCGTACCAGGCCGGGATGCGATGGCCCCACCACAGCTGGCGCGAAATGCACCAGGGTTCGATGTTGCGCAGCCATTCGAAGTAGATCTTCTCATAGGACTTCGGCTCGAAGACGGTGGCTCCGTCCTCGACCGCCTTCAGGGCGGGCTGGGCCATGACCTTGGCGTCGACGTACCACTGATCCGTCATCCACGGCTCGATGACGACGCCCGAACGGTCGCCGTGCGGGACCATGTGCTTGGTCTTCTCGATCTCGCGCAGCCAGCCCTCTTCCTCGGCGCGGGCGACGATGGCCTTGCGTGCGGCGAAGCGGTCCATGCCCTCGTATTCCGCGGGCACGTCGGGCGTGTCGGCGGCGGTGATGCGGCCGAAGGCGTCCATGACGTTCAGCGCTTCAAGTCCCGCACGCTTTCCAACGCCGAAATCGTTGAAATCATGGGCAGGCGTGATCTTGACCGCGCCCGACCCCTTGGTCGGATCGGCATAGTCGTCTGCCACGATCGGCACGCGGCGGCCGGTGATCGGCAGGGTCACGAACTTGCCGACCAGACCCGTATAGCGCTCATCCTCCGGGTGAACCGCCACGCCGGTGTCGCCCAGCATGGTTTCGGGCCGGGTCGTGGCGACGACGATGAAATCGCGCGTCTCGAACTCGGTCGCCTTGCCGTCTTCGTCGAAGGCGATCGGATGCTGATAGGTCACGCCGTCGGCCAACGGATAGGCGAAGTGCCAATAGGCGCCGTCGACCTCCTTCTGCTCGACCTCAAGGTCGCTGATGGCGGTCTGGAAATGCGGATCCCAGTTCACCAGCCGCTTGTCGCGATAGATCAGGCCGTCCTTGTGCAGTTGCACGAAGACCTTGCGGACGGCGGCGTTCAGCCCCTCGTCCAGGGTGAAGCGCTCGCGCGACCAGTCGCAGGACGAACCCAGACGGCGCAGCTGGCGCACGATGGTCCCGCCGGATTCGGCCTTCCACTCCCACACCTTCTCGATGAAGGCGTCGCGGCCCATGTCGCGGCGGCCGATATTGCCCTCGGCGGCCAGCTTGCGCTCGACGACCATCTGGGTGGCGATGCCCGCGTGGTCGGTGCCCGGCAGCCACAGGACGGCCTTGCCCTTCATGCGGTGATAGCGGGCCAGGATGTCCTGAAGCGTGTTGTTCAGGGCGTGGCCGATGTGCAGGCTGCCCGTTACGTTCGGCGGCGGAATGACGATCGAATAGGCGTCGGCGGCGCCGTCAGTGGGATTGGCCGCGCGCGGGGCGAACAGGCCGCTGTCCTCCCACTGGGCGTAGATGCGCGGCTCGGCGGCCTTGGGTTCGAACGTCTTCTCAAGCATGGTCATCTCGTTTCCCCGAGGCGTCGCGCGAAAGCGCCGCCGATCGAGGCTGGAATTCTTCGGTAAAGCAAAGGGCGGTCCCGCCGGAACCGCCCTTAGACGACTTAATGATCGCCGCGTCCCACGGCTAGGCCAAATCAGTGTCGTCGCGGCGAGAACCAGCCCTCGTCCGTGTGCTGGACCGACCCCGCCACCGCCAGAACCGCCAAGGTCTGTTCGATCCGGTCCGTCTTGCGGCGACCGATCCGCCCGTCGAAGCGACGCGCCAGCTCCAGCGGCTGCAGCGGCCGCCCTTCGCGACGCAGCTCTTCCAGCAACACGCCCGCCAGGACCGCAGGCGCATCAGGCAATGGCGCTCGTGTTCTCATCCTGTCCAACGGCGCCTCGATCTGCACGGCGCGTGCGGACGACTTGATCCGTCCCGCTTGATAGCTCGGTCGCAGGAAACGGATCTCGCCCTTCTCCTCCTGCACTCGCCGCGCACGGTTCAGTTCCAGCAGGGCGCTGAGCGTCGCTTGATCCGTCATGCCGTCGCGCCAGCCGTAAGCCGACGCGACCTGCTGATCCAGCCGCTCGTGCAGATGATGCAGCAAGCCGATCTGACCACGATCATAGAGATCGCGTTCGTTCCCGATCAGTTCGCCGCCTTCCTGAAGGCGACGCCGGACATTGTAGAGCCCGGTCATCGTCAGATCCTCGTGCTGGCTCAGAACCTGACGGCGACGGTCATCGATCTCTTCGGCCAGAACGCCGATCTCCTCGCCTGCAGCGCTGTTCAGATCCGGAAAGGGAAAGGCGTCGAAGCAGGCCTTCTTGTTATAGACGGGCCGATCCTCCAGCCGCCCGCCGCGCGCCAGGGCCCAAACCCCATGCACATGCGACGACAGCACGCCCAGGATGCGCGGATCGTCCGAGGCGACGGCGATCAGGGCGTTGTCCGGCAGGATGTCCGCGTCCAGAAAACGGAACCACCGGTGCTTGGCCGTCTCCACCGTGGCGATATAGCGGGACAGCCCCTCCAACGCCGGGCGGAACTCGCTGCGCGGCTCGCCGAACATCCACCAGTTGTCGCGATAGGCGGCGCGATTGTTGCGGTCACGCTCGAGCTTCACCGCCTCCAACAGATGCTGGAAGACGGCGGGGTGACTGCGACGCGCCTCTTCCTCGCTCCAGCCGAACAGGTCGATCACCTTCACGCCGCGCGGTCGTGACGCCAGATCGCGTCCGTTGCGGTACGCGCGGATCGGATTTTCCGCCTCGTCATTGGACGCCGCCAGCAACTGCTCCGCCCGTTCCGGCGACACCATGAAGCCCGCACCATGCAGCTTCACCCCCGGCGAGCACAGCAGGGCATTGGCCTTGAGCGGCTGCGCCTCGGTGATGGGAAGACCGATATTCAGGCCCGGCCCGATATCGCCGCGCTGTTCGCAAAAGAGGATCTCCGGCGTCTCGGCTTCGCCCATCAACTCATCGACCACCGTCAGCAGGCGGCCCTGACCATTCGGCTCGCCGCGCTCAGCCACGGTCATGGCGATGCGCACGTCGGCGCGGTCGGAGCCCTTGATCCACGGATGGTCTGGGATGGCGAAGGTCAGACGCATCGACGGCGCGCCGTTCAGATGATGCTCCAGCACGCGCCGAGAAAAGGTCTGGGTGATCGAGTTGGTGGTGATGAAGCCGAACCGTCTCAGCGTGCTGTTTTTAGCCGTCAGGATCTCCGCTGCGCGGTCCCACCAGGCTGTGACCAGGTCCGCCGAGCGGAACCGCCCCTGCCGCACCCGCCACAGGGCGTCGACATAGCCGTCGCCCAGTTCGCCGCGCACGTCCTTGCCCCCGATGAAGGGCGGGTTGCCGATGATGAAGTGCGCCGCCGGCCAGGCTGTCGGGCGCGGATCAATATATCGCGTAACCTCTCTCTCATCGTGCGCCACGACCGCGGAAAGACCGCCGCCTCGGCTCAACACCCGCGCGTGGGTCAGCGGCCGCCCGCGCGCGTCCCGCACCAGTTCTTCGTCCTTCCACGTCAGCAGCGCGTCCATATGCTGGATGCAGTTGAAGTTTCGCAGGATCGGTTCGGTCGGCTTGGCGTCGCCGGCGTTTCTGAAGTGCCATTGCAGATAGCCGATCCACATCACCATCTCGGCGATCCAGACAGCGTGGACATTCTTCTCCAACCCCCAGAACTGTTCAGGGCTGACGGTATGCCCCTCCAGGCCGAGCGCCGTTTGGGCGTCCCCCAGATCGGTCAGGGCGGTCAGAACCTCGCTCTCGAGATCCTTCATCATGTCCATGGCCACATAGAGGAAGTTGCCGGTGCCGCAGGCGGGATCCAGCACCCGTGTCGTGCACAGCGCATGGTGGAATTCGCGCATGGCGCGGCGCGCCCGCACGACGTCGCCGCTGGCGTAATGGCCGACCGCCAGCCCCGCGACCGCCTCCCACTCGGCGCGCAGCGGCTCCATGATCGTCGCCTCGACCAGCCTCCGCACATAGGCCTTGGGCGTATAGTGGGCGCCCAGCTCGCCGCGCTCCGTCGGGTCCAGCGCCTGTTCCAGCAAGGCGCCGAAGATCGCCGGCTCGACCGAAGCCCAGTCGCGCTGGGCGGCGGCGATCAGAGCCTCCAGCTCCGCCTCCGTCACCGGCACGGCCGCCTCTTCCTTGAACAGGCCCCCGTTAAAACGGCGCAGATCCTGGCGAACCGCTGAGCAATGTCCGCCGCTGTTCATGCGGCGAAAGAAGTCCGCCGCGCTGACATGAAAGCGATCCGCCATCCCGCGATAGCTTTCCAGCAGACGTAGAAATCCCCGGTCGTCGATCAGTCCCACGCTGTCGGCGAACATGGCGAAGATGCACTGCATGACGAACAGCGAAGTGCGCTTGTCCCACGCCGCCCGCGTCACGACATCGACGCAACCGCTGGAGTCTGTCGGCGCCCGCTTGCGGATCGAGCGCACCAGCCAGGCCAGCCGCTCGGCGATGTCGCTGGTCACGGCCGCCACATGGCTCGCCGGGTCCAGACTCATCGGCTCGTCCCACACCCGGCGCAGACGCTCCCGCACCGCCGGATCACGCAGGTCGTCCATGGAGATGCGGCAGCGCGCCAGGTCGGGAAACGGCACATAGCCCTTCCCCTGCCGATCGAAGTCGGCCCACAGGTGGATGGAGCGTCCAACGTCCACGACGACGATGAAGGGCGGCCATTCGTCCAGCGCCTTTGCGTAGGTCTCGGCCTGACGCTTGGCGTCCAGCATCAGCCGCTCGATTGCGCCCGCGTCGCCCTTCGGCGGTTTGCGCCCGCGCCCGTTGAACAGGGCCAGATGCCGCTGCGGGTCCAATTCGCCGCCGGGCGCCCGCTTCTGCGACTGCTTCGCCTCCAGCACGAAGGCGCCGCGCCGATAGCAGTCGATGAATCCCCGGTGCGCGCCGCCGTCATGAAAGCGGAACTCCACCCGCCGCTCGAAGCAATAGCCGCGATCTCCAGCGATCTCCTGATCCGGCGCCGGCGCTCCGATCAGGGCGCACAACTGGCTGATGAATGTCTGATAGTGCGAACGCTCGCTGATCGTCGCGCCGCTCCAGCGCGTGATGAACGCTTCGACATCCATGGACTGTTCTCCCACCCCTGAGAGAACAATATTAGGTTGAATTTTAGCAAAAACACAACCTTACATTATCACAGACAACCTTTACGCGACAGGCCTCAACGCCTGCCGAAATCCTTCAACACTGCCCGCGCCGCATTATGTCCCGGAGCCCCCGTCACTCCGCCCCCCGGATGAGCGCCCGATCCGCACAGATAGAGCCCAGGCACGGGCATCCGATGATCGGCGTGGCCCAGCACCGGCCGCGCGCTGAACAACTGATCCAGCGTCAGTCGCCCATGGAAGATATCGCCCCCGATCAGGCCGAAGCGTCGCTCCAGATCGCGCGGTCCCAGCGCCAGCCGCCCGACCACGGAAGCCTTGAACCCCGGCGCGTGAGCATCGACCGTCTCGATCATCAGATCGGCCACCGTGTCGCGATGCGCGTCCGCCAGATCCGGTGAAACGTGCTGGCAGAACAGGCTGGCGACGTGTTGTCCCTCCGGAGCCAGGCTGTCGTCCAGGGTCGAGGGGATCAACATCTCGACGATCGGCTTTGACGACCAGCCGTTCAGCCGCGCCTCGGCGTGGGCGCGGTCCATATAGGCCAGCGTCGGCGCGATGATGATGCCCGCCGTCAGGTGATCGCCCGCCCCTGGCAAAGCGGTGAAGCGCGGCAATTCAGACAGGGCCACATTCATGCGGAACGTACCCGAGCCCGAGGCGTAGCGGCTCATCCGTTCGGAGAAGTCCGCCGGAACCACGGCCGGATCGACCAGCCGGTCGAACAGCAGACGCGGGTGCAGGTTGGAGACCACGGCCCGGGCGCGGACTGCGTCGCCCGCCTCGGTCACGGCGCCGACCGCCCTGCCCTTTTCCATCAGCACCTCGGCGACGGGGGTATCCAGCCGAATGTCGGCGCCCTGCTCGGCGCAGGCGGCCGCCATGGCCTGAGTGATGGCGCCCATGCCGCCGATGGCATGGCCCCAGGCGCCCTTCTTGCCGTTCACCTCGCCGAAGACGTGGTGCAGCAGGACATAGGCCGAACCGGGCGTATAGGGGCTGGCGTAGTTGCCGACGACGCTGTCGAAACCGAACAGGGCCTTGATCGGATCGCTCTCGAACCAGCCGTCCAGCCAGTCGCCCGCCGACTTGGCGAACAGGTCCAGCAGATCGCGTTGCGCCGCCAGACCCAGGCCCGAAACCCGCCGCCCCAGAGACGCCGCCTTCAGCATCTCCGGCAGGGCGGCCAGCCAACCACCCTCGACGACGTTGGGCGGCGTGGTCAGGATCAGGTCGCGCAGGATGGCGGCGACCGTCTCCAGCCGCGCCTCATAATCCGGCAGGCGCTCGGCGTCGCGCACCGAGAACTTGGCGACCTCGGCCTGAGTCCGGCCCTCGCCGGTCAGCAGATAGCCGCCGTCGTCAAAGGGCAGGAAGTTGGCCGCGCGGCGCTCGACCACGCACAGGCCGTGGCGCGCCAGCTCCATATCGGCGATGACGCGCGGGTTCAGCAGGCTGACGGTATAGCTGGCGGTCGAGTTGCGAAAACCAGGATGGAATTCCTCGGTCACCGCCGCCCCGCCGACGACGCCGCGCCGCTCCAGCACCGTGATCTTCAGACCGGCCCGCGCCAGATAGAAGGCGCAGACCAATCCGTTGTGCCCGCCGCCCAGGATGACGACGTCCGTTTCCGTCTGCGCCATGCGCGCTCCCTCCCGCTTGAGAGAGCGACGCTAGTCCTAGGCCGCACGTCCCGCCAGATAGCGACGATGCAGCAGCGGCTTGCCCAGCCAATAGGCCAGCTCCGCCGGGCGGCTGATGTCCCAGACAGCCAGATCAGCGGCCTTGCTCGCCTCAAGCGTGCCGATCTCATCCTGCAGCCCCAGCGCTCGGGCCGCGTTCCGCGTGGCGCCCGCCAGAGCCTCTTCCGGCGTCAGGCGGAACTGGACGCAGGCCAAGTTGATCGCCGCCGTCATGGAGGCGACCGGCGAGGTGCCGGGGTTGCAGTCCGTCGCCACCGCCATGCGCGCGCCGTGCTGGCGCAACAGGGCGATCGGCGGAGCCTGCGTCTCGCGCAGCATCAAGAAGGCGCCCGGCAGCAGCACCGCCACCACGCCCGCCTCGGCCATCGCCTTCACGCCCGCCTCGGTCGTGTGCTCGATGTGGTCGGCCGACAGCGCCTGATAGCGGGCGGCCAGCGCAGCCCCGCCGCCGTCCGACAGTTGGTCGGCGTGCAGCTTGACCGGCAGGCCCAGCTCCTCGGCCTTGTCGAACAGGCGGCTGACCTCATCCACCGAGAAGGCGATGGGTTCGCAATAGGCGTCGACCGCGTCGACCAGACCTTCGGCGTGGGCTGCGGGCAGGATTTCGTCCACAGCCTTGTCCACATAGACGGCGCGATCGGCCTTATGCTCCGGCGGGACGGCGTGCAGGCCCAGATAGGAGGTGCGCACCCGCACCCCGCCCTCGCGCCCGATGCGGCGGGCGACGCGCAGCATCTTCAGCTCGCTGTCGTGATCCAGACCATAGCCGGACTTGATCTCGACGGTGGTGACGCCGGTGGCCTTCAGCCCTTCCAGCCTCGCCAGAGCGGAGGCGTAGAGCTGATCCTCGCTCTCCTCGCGCGTGGCGCGCACGGACGAGACGATGCCGCCGCCGGCGCGGGCGATCTCTTCATAGGTCGCGCCCTCCAGCCGCCGCTCGAACTCGCCAGAGCGATCGCCGCCGAAAACCAGATGGGTGTGGCAGTCCACCAGGCCCGGCGTGACCCAGCGCCCGCCCAGACGGTCAGTTTCCACAGCCTTGTGCACAGGCAGGTCGGCGCGCGGCCCGACCCAGGCGATGCGCCCGTCCTTGATCAGGATGGCGGCGTCCTCGATCGCGCCATAGGGCTCGCCGCCTTCGGTCATGGCGGCGACGTGGCAGTCGGTGATCAGCAGATCGGCGTCGATCATCGCGCGGCGACTCCAGCCAGAATTTCACAGAACCAGCGGCCCGCCGTCAGGGAGCCGAGGTCGCCGATTTCCAGCGACGGGTCGTATTCGGTCAGGTCGACGGCGCGCACCTTGGCATGGGCGCCGATGGCGCGGGCGGCGTCGAAGAAGTCGTACACCGACACCCCGCCCGGCCGCGCGCCGGGGCTGGCGGGCCACTGGCTGCGGTCGATCACGTCGATGTCGAAGTCGACATAGATGACCTCACACAGGGACGACAGGCGCTCCAGCTCCTCGACCACGACATTGGCCAGGCCGCTCTGGCGGCACTCGCGGGCGGTGCGGACACTGATGCCTGCGGCCTCGGCCTTTTCGTGGGCGCGGCGAGTGTTGGCGAAGGGCGCGAGGCCGACCTGGCTGATCCGACGCCCGTCCATGCCGTCATCCAGCAGCGCCTGGATCGGATTGCCGTTGGTCAAGCCCTGGTCCGTATCGCGCAGGTCGAAATGCGCGTCCAGCGTCAAGACGCCGACGCGGTCCAGCCCCAGGGCATGAACGCCCGGCCGGGTGATGGCGTTGTTGCCGCCGACCAGAATGGTCAGGTCGCGATGGGCCTGCGCCGCCACGGCGTCGCGCACGGGCTCGAAGGAGTCGAACGGCGAGACGGCCTTCAGCGCCACATCGCCAACGTCATGGACCTTGATATCTAGCTCCAGACCCGTCTCGACGTCATAGGTCGACAGACGCGGCAGAACCCCACGCAGCACCTTCGGCCCCAGGTCACAGCGGCCCGGCGTCAACGACCGCTCGTTCAATGGCGCGCCGATCAGGGCGACGCGGGCGTCGGGATGACGCCCCACCAGATCGCCGACAGAACGCCACCCCAGGGCTTCAGACGGTTGGCTCATGGGTGTCATCCTTTGGTCGGAGAAAAGCGCGCGACCAGATCATAGGCCGCGCCAGGGAAAATCTGTGAGGCCCATGTCACGCCCTGGCCGTCGCGCCAGGTGCGGCGCTCCAACCGCAGGCAGGGCGCGCCGTCGGCCAGACCCAGGCCCGCCGCCGTCTCGCGATCGGCGCCGACGGCCGAGATGCGATGCTCGGCCTCGGTCCAGGGCATGTGGGCCAGCAGCCAGCCGCCCGGCGGCTGCGTCGTGAAGTCGGCGGCTTCCGCCTCTGGCGCAGCGGACAGAGAGATCAGACGGCGCTCAAAGACGAACGGCAGACCATCGGCCAGGTGCAGGGTCTGCAGTTCGATCACCCGCTCGCCCAGCCCGTCCTCCTCCCCGCTCGCCGGGCGGACGATTCGGCCCAGCAGGCGATGAGAATAGGCCAGGCCCCGGCTCTCGATCTCGCCTTGAATGTCAGGAATGGACACCAGGGCCGAGGAATGCAGCGGCGGGTGGGCCACTACTGTCCCCGCGCGGCGGCGTCGCACCACCAGCCCGCGCGCCGCCAGGTCGGACATGGCGCGCGACACCGTCATGCGCGCGCAGCCGTATTCCGCCGTCAGTTCCGCCTCGGTCGGGATGCGGAACCCCGGCCGCCACTCGCCCGAGGCGATGCGGCGTTCGATGTCGCCCGCGATGCGACGATGAAGCGGCTCCTGATCCATGAAACGAAAATGCCTCTTGCACGCGATATTGTCTAGACATAACAGTACGACCAACACACGACGGCGGCTGACGCCGCATGGAGGATTCGATGGCCACGCCCAATACCCGTATCATTCGTAGCCCGCGTGGGCCGGAAAAGACCGCAAAGACCTGGGCGGCCGAAGCCGCCATGCGCATGCTGATGAACAACCTCGACCCCGAGGTGGCCGAACGTCCCGAAGACCTGGTCGTCTACGGCGGCATCGGCAAGGCGGCGCGCAACTGGCAGGCCTTCGACACCATCGTCGACCAGCTGCAGAAGCTGGAAGCCGACGAGACCCTGATGGTCCAATCGGGCAAGCCGGTCGGCGTGTTCCGCACCCATGTCGACGCCCCGCGCGTGCTGATCGCCAACTCCAACCTGGTGCCCAAATGGGCGACCTGGGACCACTTCAACGAGCTCGATAAGAAGGGCCTGGCCATGTACGGCCAGATGACGGCCGGCTCGTGGATCTACATCGGCACTCAGGGCATCGTTCAGGGTACCTATGAGACCTTTATGGAAGCGGGTCGCCAGCACTATAACGGCGACTGGTCGGGCAAGTGGATCCTGACGGCGGGTCTGGGCGGCATGGGCGGCGCCCAGCCTCTGGCCGCCACCATGGCCGGCGCGTCCTGCATCACTATCGAGTGCCAACGCAGCCGCATCGAGTTCCGCCTGCGCACCCGCTACGTCGACGTCATGGCCGAGACTCTGGACGAGGCGCTGGCCCTGTTGGATCAGTCATTCAAAGACAAGAAACCCTTGTCGATCGGTCTGTTGGGCAATGCGGCTGACCTTCTGCCTGAAATGGTCAAGCGCGGCGTCCGTCCTGACCTGGTGACCGATCAGACCAGCGCCCACGACCCGGTCAACGGCTACCTGCCCTCGGGCTGGACCGTCGCCGAGTGGGAAGAAAAGCGCGTCAGCGACCCGGCCGTCGTCGAGGCCGCGGCGCGCAAGTCGATGGCGACCCACGTCAAGGCCATGCTGGACTTCCAGAAGATAGGCGTCCCCACGACCGACTACGGCAATAACATCCGTCAGGTCGCCTTTGACGAGGGCGTCGAGAACGCTTTCGACTTCCCCGGCTTCGTGCCCGCCTATATCCGCCCGCTGTTCTGCCGCGGGATCGGCCCGTTCCGCTGGGCCGCCCTGTCGGGCGATCCCGAGGACATCCGCAAGACGGATGAGGCGATGAAGAAGTTGTTCCCCGACAACGCCGGCCTGCACCGCTGGCTCGACATGGCGAGCGAGCGCATCGCCTTCCAGGGCCTGCCGGCGCGCATCTGCTGGATCGGTCTAGGCGACCGCCACCGCGCGGGCCTGATGTTCAACGAGATGGTGGCCTCGGGCGAACTGAACGCCCCCATCGTCATCGGCCGCGATCATCTGGACAGCGGCTCCGTCGCCAGCCCGAACCGCGAGACCGAGGCCATGATGGACGGCTCGGACGCCGTGTCCGACTGGCCCCTGCTGAACGCCCTGCTGAACACCGCGTCGGGCGCGTCCTGGGTGTCGCTGCACCATGGCGGCGGGGTCGGCATGGGCTATAGCCAGCACTCGGGCGTCGTCATCGTCGCCGACGGCACCGACGAAGCCGCCAAGCGACTGGAGCGCGTCCTCTGGAACGACCCGGCCACGGGCGTCATGCGCCATGCCGACGCCGGATACGATATCGCCAAGGACGCCGCGCGCGAACATGGCCTGAACCTGCCCTCGCTGGACCTGTAAGCCTATGACCACTACCATTGAAATCGGCGCCGCGCCGCTCACCCTCGCCCAGCTTCGCTCGGCCCTGAACGGCCCGGTCACGGTCAGCCTGACCGACGCCGCCTGGGCCAATGTCGAAAAGGGCGCGGCGACCGTCGCCGCCATCCTGGACGAAGGCCGCACGGTCTATGGCATCAACACCGGCTTTGGCCTGCTGGCCAACACCAGCATCGCGGCGGAAGACCTTGAAACCCTTCAGAAGAACCTGGTGCTCAGCCATGCCTGCGGCGTCGGCGAGCCGCTGAGCGCGGACACCACGCGCCTGCTGATGGTGCTGAAGATCGCCAGCCTGTCCAAGGGCGCTTCGGGCGTGCGTCGTCACACGCTGGAGACGCTGATCGGCATGGTCAACGCCGAGATCCTGCCGCTGATCCCGTCCAAGGGTTCGGTCGGCGCCTCGGGCGATCTGGCCCCGCTGGCCCATATGTCGTGCGTCCTGATCGGCGTCAGCGAAGCCCGCTATCAGGGTCAGACGCTGGACGCCGTGTCGGCCTTGGCCAAGGCCGGGCTGAAGCCGGTCGTCCTGGGCCCCAAGGAAGGCCTGGCCCTGCTGAACGGCACCCAGTGTTCGACGGCCCTGGCACTGACCGGCCTGTTCGCGGCCGAGGACGTCTTCGCCGCCGCCATCGCCGCGGGCGGCCTGTCGGTCGACGCCCTGCTGGGCTCGGACGCGCCGTTCGACCACCGCATCCACGCCCTGCGCGGCCAACCGGGTCAAATCGACGTGGCCCGTCGCCTGCGCGAACTGCTGAGCGCCAGCGCCATCCGCGAGAGCCATCGTCACGACTGCGCCAAGGTGCAGGATCCCTACTCCCTGCGCTGCCAGCCGCAGGTCATGGGCGCGACGCTGGACGTTCTGCGCAACGCCGCCGCCATGCTGGAGCGTGAAGCCAACGCCGTAACCGACAATCCGCTGGTCTTCATCGAGGACGGCGACGTCATCTCGGGCGGAAACTTCCACGCAGAACCTGTTGCTTATGCAGCCGATCAGATCGCCATGGTCCTGTGCGAGATCGGCAATATCAGCGAACGCCGCACCTCCATCCTGGTCGACCCCAAGATGACCGACCTGCCCGCCTTCCTGGTCAAGGACAGCGGCGTGAATTCGGGCTTCATGATCGCCCAGGTGACGGCGGCGGCTCTGGTGGCCGAGAACCGCATGGTCGCCCATCCCTGCGTCATCGACACCGTGCCGACCAGCGCCAACCAGGAAGACCACGTCTCCATGGCCACCCACGGCGCCCGCCGCCTGCTGGACATGGCCGCCAATACGGCGACTGTGGTCGGCATCGAACTGCTGGCCGCCGCCCAGGGCATCGAGTTCCGCCGTCCGCTGACCTCGTCGCCGGAACTGGAGCAGACCTACGCCATCGTGCGCGAGGCCTGCGGCGCCTATACGGAAGACCGCTATTTCGCGCCGGACATCGCCCGTGCGACCGAGGGCGTGCGCGCGGGTCGCTACCGCGCCTTCGCCGGCGATCTTCTGCCTTCGGCTTGAACCGGACGGCGGTTGAGCGCTTTCGTATCTAGAGCGAACGCAGGACGCCGCCGACCATGAACAAAAGCGCCGTGATTCTGGCCTCCGCCGCCCTGGTCCTGACCGGACTGGGGGCGGCGGGCTGGGCTGCCTGGAATTCGACTTCGGCGGCGCATGGCGGGCGAGCGTCCGGCCCCGCCGTCGCCATCGACGTCGTGCCGCCCGTCGAACCGGACCTGCCGGTCGGCTCCATCATGGCTGTTGGGGAGTTGCGGGACGGATACGAGCACGACCCCGAACGGCTCGCCGCCCTGCCCGGCGAGGACGAGCCCTATGTCGAAAGCGCCTGGCTGGAGCTGACGCCCGACCTGCCGCCGTTGCCCGAACAGGAAGCGCCGCCGACCATCGTCCGCCCCTCGCCGCCTCCGCCCGCGCAACAGCTGGAACGAGACGACTACGGATTCGGGTTCGATGCGCCTCAGCCCGACTACGCCGCTGAACGCGAGGCGCGTCAGTCGGCGCTCAATGACCCGCCATCGGAAACGCGCCCTACATCGGACAGCGTCTTCTATTGAAAAAGGCCCCGGCGAAACCGGGGCCTTTTCCTTGTCAGCGCATCGTCGTGACAGAGACGGTGTAGTCGCCTTCCTGCGCCGAGCTGAGGCTGTTGGCGCGGAAGGAATAGGAGCCGGGACGCAGATCCTGAGTGACCAGGGCGCTGGTGCCGCCGCCGCTGTCATCGTCAGAGGCCAGGCTGTCGCCGTCGCACTGCGGACCTTCATGGAGCGAGAGATAGGCGTCGAACTGCGCCGAATCCATGCGCACCGACACATTGCCACCACGGCTGACGTTCAGCGCGTAGCAGTCGTAGAAGGAGCCGTCGTCGGCCTGACGATCGCTGGCCTCCAGACGACCCTGACGGCTTTCACCGACCGAGATCGGCACGATCTGAGTGGTCGGGCGCAGGCGCTGGCCTTCCGAGACGCTGAGGCGGAATGCGCCGGTCTGCCCCTCGCTCAGAGTGTTGGCCCGGATGATCCAGTTTCCGCCGTTGGAGACAAAACGCAGTTGCGAGTCCGTACCCATGTCAGGGCCGTCGTCATTCGTCACCGAGGTCTCGTCGCAATCCGTGCCGGCGCCCGCCATCAGGAAGGTGTCGAAGTCCGACGACTGCATGGTCACCGTATAGGCCTGGCCCGCCTGGGTCTGCACCACATAGCAGCGGTAGTGCGACCCGTCGTCCATACGGGCGTCCTTGCTGCTGAAGTTGCCGGTCACGGTCTGCCCAGGCCGGATGGAGCTCTGAGCCGCGGCGGCGCCGGCCAAGATCAGGGAAGACGCGAGGACCGACGTCATCAACAGGGCGCGCATGGGAATCTCCTTGGGTGCGACGCAAAAACGCAGGGGCGAAATGCCCAGCTTATTTGACAGGAAGCAACGGCACTCGTTTCAACGCTGCTAAATTTGAAGCGTTTACGCAAAAACACACGGTTCTCAGCTGCCGAACGGCGAGCTGAAACTGTTCGATGACCGCCTCCGTCGAGACGGTCGCCGCCTGGATCACGCCCGAAGCCATGCCCACGATGTCAGCGCCCAGCCGGATCGCCTTGGCCGCATCCACCCCGTCGCGCACGCCGCCTGATCCGATCAGCAGGGCGTCCGGCAAGGCGTTGCGCGTTTCGGCCAGGGCGCGCGCAGTCGGCACGCCCCAGTCGGCGAAGGCCAGGGCGTGCGCCTTGTCCGCCGGATCGGTCGCCCGCTCGCCTTCGATCAGGCCCCAGTTGGCCCCGCCGGCTCCGGCCACATCCACGCCCGCCGCGCCCATGGCGATCAGACGCTGAGCAGTGACGGCGGAGATGCCCGCGCCCGTCTCCTTGATGATGACCGGCGCGTCCAGATCGCGGATCAGGGCCTGAAGCGCCGCGCCGACGCCCCACCAGTCGCGGTCGCCTTCCGGCTGGCAGGCCTCCTGAAGCGGATTCAGGTGAACAACCAAGGCGTCAGCGCCGATCATGTCCAGCGCCCGGCGCGCCTCGTCCCGGCCGAAACCGCGCGTGAGCTGGGCCGCGCCGATATTGGCCAGGATCGGCGTGTCCGGCGCCTTGAGGCGCAGCGAGAAGTCCAGACCGCCCGCCGCACCGCCTTCCAGCGCCGCCCGCTGCGAGCCGACGGCCAGGGCGATGCCCAGGTGCTGGGCCGCCTCGGCCAGGCGCGCGTTGATCGCCTCGGCGCGCGCGGGGCCGCCGGTCATGGCGCTGATCAGAAACGGCGCCTTCAGCCGTCGCCCCAGAAAGTCGACGCCCAGATCGATGCGCGCATGATCCAGGTCCGGCAGAGCCTCGTGCACGAACCGCCAGTCGTCGAACCCCGCCGACAGGGCGTGACGCCCGCCGCCGGCCAGCACCACGTCCAGGTGCTGGTCTTTCCGGCCCAGGATCAGGGCCGAGGCGGCGGCGTCGTCAGGTTCGCTCAGGGCTGCCGCTCCGTGATCAGCACATAGTCGCCGGTCGAGTTGGAGCCGAAGCTGCGGGCGCGCAGCACATAGGAACCGTCGCGCGGAGCCGTCCAGTTCAGGCGGGCGTGGGTGTCGGACAGGCTGTCGTCGTCCTCTTCCAGCTTGAAGTAGTCGCCGTCCTTCTCCTCGCCGACCTCGACCACAGCGTCGAAGCTGCTGGCGATCAGGGTGAAGCGCAGCTTCTCGTCCGCCTTGGCCTTGAAGTGGTAGGCGTCGTAATAGATTCCTTCGTCGGTGATGCTGGCCCGCTCGGTCAGACGGGCGCGCACGGTGGAGCCGATCAGCAGGCTGCCCGGCGAAGGTTCGCCGCCCAGATCCTGCAACTCCAGCGCATAAAGACCCTTGGCGTCGCGCGACCATGAACGGGCGCGCAGCACATACTCGCCCGTTTCCGGCAGGGTGAAGATCAGACGCGCATCCGTGCCCTGGCCCAGACCGTCGTCGTCGCTGGCGATCTCGCTGAACTCCTCGCCGTTTTCGCCCAGCTGCAGATAGGCGTCGAAATCGCCGGACCGCATCACGGCCTGAATGCGCTGCCCCTCGGTTCCGCTGAAGACGAAGGCGTCGTACCGGCGTCCGTCATCGTCGGTGGCGTCGCTGTCGGTCAGTTCGCCCTCGACCGTCTGGCCGAATGCGATGGCCGAAGGCGGCGGCGGCGGCGCGATTTCCTCGATGTTCAGCGTATAGGGGCCCTCGCCGCTGGAGAAGGCGCGCGCCTCGATCAGGTAATCGCCGTCCTCGGCCAGGGTGTGGGTCAGCCGGGCGTTCAGGTCGCCGGCGCTGTCGTCGTCAGTCGCCAGGCTGTTGTGGTTGGCGTCGAACAGTTCGAGGTAGGTGTCGAATCCGTCGGCTTTCATGGTGATGGCCACGCGCTGACCGGCGCGACCGCTGAAGCGGTACAGGTCGGCCGGAGCGCCGGAATCGCTGGTCGCGCTGTCCGAATTCAAGCGGCCCCGCGTCTCTTCGCCGATCGTCACCGGCGCGGCGGTGGGCGCGGGCGGCCCCTGCTCCATCGACAGGCGGTAATCGCCCTCGGCCGAGCCGTTATAGGAGGTGACGCGGATCAGATACTCGCCCGCCTGCGGCGCCGTGAACACCAGGCGCGCATTGAGGCTGGAGCCGCCGTCGTCGTTCTCGGCCATCTGGACGAAGGCGCCGTTCACGATGCGGCCGACGCGCAGGAAGCTGTCGAAGTCGTCGGACTCCAGGTCGATCTTCACCCGTTCGCCCGCCGAGGCGCGGAAGGCGTAGGCGTCGTAACGCTTGCCGTCGTCATCCTCGGCGCTGTTGCCCCCCAGGCTGCCCGTCTCGTCGCGACCGACAGCGATGCGGCCCGGCCGCGGCATCCGCGGCGCGGCGCGCTCCTTCAGCGACAACTGATAATCACCGATCTCAATGCCGGAGAAGGTGCGGGCCCGCACGATATAGACCCCGGCCTCGGGCGCGGTGAACCGAAGGCGCGCGTTCAGGTCGCCCGCGCTGTCGTCGTCGCTGGCCAGCGGCTGCCGCAGGGAACCTTCAGCATAGACTTCCAGATAGGCGTCGAAATCGTCCGACGTCATCTGGGCCTCCAGCCGCTGACCGGCGCGCAGGTTCACGCGGTAGTCGTCATAGCGATAGCCGTCGCTTCCGCGCGTGCGGGCGTCGCCGTCTTCCAGCCGACCGCGGATGTCATCCCCCAGCCGGGCGTCAGCCGCCGATTGGGCCCAGGCGGCGCCGGTGGACAGAAGAGCGACAGCACTGACCGCCGCGAGCAGGGAATAACGCATAAAAACCTCTTTGCTGGCGTCATCATAGACGCCGAACCGCAGCGCCTGTAAATCGCGGCAACGCTTTCCAGTTCCCGGCAGATGGAGCCAATTATGGCTGTCGAACCCGCCCGCGCCTCGCTGATCGACGGCAAGGCCTTCTCGCAGACCCTGGTGGAGCGCGTCGCAGCGGCCGCCGCACGGCTGGAATCCGCCCACGGCGTCAAGCCGGGCCTGGCCGTCGTCATCGTCGGCGAAGACCCCGCCAGCCAGCTCTATGTCCGCAACAAGGGCGAGACGACGCTGAAGGCCGGGATGCGGTCCGACACCCACCGCCTGCCCGCCGAAACGACTCAGAACGAACTGCTGGCCCTGATCGCATCGCTGAACGCCGATGCAGGCATCCACGGCATTCTGGTGCAGCTGCCCCTGCCCAAGCACATCGATTCGGCCGCCGTGCTGGACGCCATCTCGCCGGACAAGGACGTTGACGGCTTCCACGTCGTCAACGCCGGACGCCTGGCGGTCGGCCTGCCGGGCATGATCCCCTGCACCCCGCTGGGCAGCCTGATGCTGCTAAGGGATCAGTTGGGCGACCTGTCCGGCCTGAACGCCGTGATCGTCGGCCGCTCCAACATTGTCGGCAAGCCGATGGCGCAGCTGCTGCTGGGCGAAAGCTGCACCGTCACCGTGGCTCACTCGCGCACCCGCGACCTGCCCGCCCTGTGCCGCACCGCCGACATCCTGGTCGCCGCCGTCGGTCGCCCGGAAATGATCAAGGGCGACTGGATCAAGCCGGGCGCAACCGTAATCGACGTCGGCATCAACCGCGTCCCATCGCGCGATCCGGTCAAGGCGGCCGAGGGCAAGACCCGTGTGGTCGGCGACGTGGACTTCAACGAGGCGGTCGAGGTCGCCGGCCGCATCACCCCCGTTCCCGGCGGCGTCGGCCCCATGACCATCGCCTGTCTGCTGGCCAACACCTACACCGCCGCCTGCCGCGCGGCGGGCGTCGAGCCGGAAGACCTGAACGGCTGAGATCTGCGTCAAAAATCCAGCCTTGAAGCGGAGCCTTTCGGGCCCGATAGTCTTTAGCGATCAGCGGTCCTGACGACCGCCCGCAGGAGCTTCTTCATGGCTGGATTTTCGCCTCGCATCGCGGCCGTCGCCGCTGTCGTCGTCCTGGCCCCCGCCGTGGGCGCCTGCGGCTACAACACCATTCCGACCAAGCAGGAGCGCGCCGAGGCCGCCTGGGCCGACGTCCAGAGCCAGTATCAGCGCCGCGCCGACCTGGTGCCGAACCTGGTCGCCACAGTCCAGGGCGCGGCCATTCAGGAACGCACCACCCTGACCCAGGTGATCGAGGCCCGCGCCAAGGCCACCAGCGTCAACATCGACGCCTCCAACCTCGATGACGCCGCCGCCTTCCAGCAGTATCAGCAGGCTCAGGGCGAGCTTTCCAGCGCTCTGTCGCGGCTGCTGGTGACGGTCGAGGCCTATCCTCAACTTCAGGCCAACCAGAACTTCCTGACCCTGCAATCGCAGCTGGAAGGCACCGAAAACCGCATCGCCGTGGCGCGCCGCGACTACAATGAGGCCGTGCGCGACTACAACACCACCCTGCGCACCTTCCCGAACGTGATCTGGGCCAAGACCCTGCACGGCGGTTCCAAGCCCATGCAGTTGTTCACCGCCACGGCCGAGGCTCAGTCCGCGCCCAGCGTGAACTTCGACCTGGGCGCCCAGCCCGGCGGCGGCGCGCCTGCGACCGCGCCCGGCGCCGCGCCCGGATCGACGCCGCCTGCGGCTGCGCCGGCCCCGGCGGCGCAGTAAGCCTGAAATGAACCCTTCCGCCCTCTCCCCGAGGGAAGGCGCGGCGCGGGGCCTGCTCCCCGCGCTGTTGCTGGGCCTCGTCCTATGGCTGGCCGCCCTGCCCGGCGCCGGCCTGGCCGCCGAAATCAAGTTTCCGGCGCTCACCGGCCGCGTGGTCGATGACGCCCAACTGCTGACGCCCGAACAGGAACAGGCCCTGACCGGCAAGCTGGCGACGCTGGAGCAGCAGACCGGCGACCAGTTGGTCGTCGTCACCCTGCCCTCGCTTCAGGATCAGGAGATCGAGGACTTCGGCTATCAGCTGGGTCGTCACTGGGGCATCGGGCAGAAGGAAAACGACGGCGGCGCCCTGCTGATCGTCGCGCCGAACGAGCGCAAGGTGCGCATCGAGGTCGGCTATGGGCTGGAGGGCGTGCTGACCGACGCCTATTCCTCGCTCATCATCCGCAACGACATCCTGCCGGCCTTCCGTCAGGGCGACTACGCCGCCGGCATCATCACCGGGACTGACGCCATCATCGCCCAGCTGACCGCCGATCCGGCCGAAGCCCAGGCGCGCGCCGAAGAGGCCAAGAGCGCGGCGACCGCGACGACCAAACCGGTCCTGCCCGCCATCGTCATCCTGTTGGTGTTCGCCTTCATCTTCTTCAGCATGATCGGCGCGGCGGCGGGCGGCCGCAAGCGGCGCGGGCGCGGCGACGGCCTGTCGCCCATCCTGATCTGGGCCGCCAGCGAGGCTCTGCGCAACCGCGACGACGATGATCGCGGCGGCTGGGGCGGCGGCGGAGGCGGCTTCGGCGGCGGTGGTTTCGGCGGAGGCGGCGGCGGCTTCGGCGGAGGCGGCGGCGGCTTCGGCGGCGGCGGCGCCTCGGGGGGATGGTGATGCAGTTCACGAACGACGACCACGCACGGGTGGCCCAAGCCATCGCCCAGGCCGAGGCGGACACCTCCGGCGAGATTTTCTGCGTCGTGGCGCGGCAGGTGTCGTCCTATCGCGACGTCAGCCTGGGTTGGGCGGCGGCGGCGGCCTTGCTGCTGCCGCTGGGCCTGATCCCGCTCGGCTTCAACGGCGACTGGCTGACCTTCGGCGGCGGTTGGGAGGCCGCCCACGCCCCCGCCGCCTCGGCCGAGATCGGGCGCGCCCTGACGGCCTATGGCCTGGTGCAGGCCGGCGTCTTCCTGGCCGTCTTCCTGTTGTCGCTGATCCCGGTCGTGCGCAGGCTGCTGACGCCCGCCGCCCTGCGTCGCACGCGCGTTCGCCGCGCCGCGATGCAGCAGTTCCTGGCCCACGGCCTGCACGTCACCGAGGCGCGCACCGGCGTCCTGATCTTCGCCGCCCTGGCCGATCATCAGGTCGAGGTCGTGGCCGACGAGGGCATCCATTCCTGCGTCAGTCCCGAAGTCTGGGCCGACGCCGTGGCCGCCCTGACCGGCGCCCTGCGGCGTGACCGGCCGGTCGAAGGCTTTGAACAAGCCATCACCCTGTGCGGTCAGGTTCTGGCGGAACGCTTTCCGCCCAAGCCCGCTGATAAAAACGAGATCCCCGACAAGCTGGTTGTCATCTAGTCCGGCTATCAGGATCGCTATCGGGGCCTCGCGACCGCCGCATTGAGGCGCGACAGTCGCTGCGATCGCAGGCAAGGAATTCATGCCGAGACTTCTGACCTACAACGTCCATCGCTGCGTCGGCGTCGACCGCAAGCTGGACGTGCATCGCATCGCCGACGTCATCGCCGAACACGAGCCGGACGTCGTCTGCCTGCAGGAGCTGGATGTCGGCCGCGCCCGCACCGGCTGGGTCGACCAGGCCGACGCCATCGCCCAGCGCCTGGCCATGAGCGTGCAGTTCCACCCCGCCATGAAGGTCGAGGCCGAACTTTACGGCGACGCCATCCTGACCCATCGACCCGAGCGTCTGGTGCGCGCCGCCGCCCTGCCCGCCCTGCCCGGCCTCAAGGGGCTGGAGCCGCGCGGCGCCCTGTGGTCGGCGGTCGATTTCGACGGCGTGGTCGTCAATATCCTGAACACCCACCTGGGTTTGGTTCCGCGTGAGCAGCGGCTTCAGGTCGCGGCCCTGGTCGGCCGGGACTGGCTGGGTGATCCGATGTGCGACGGACCGACCATCCTGACCGGCGACTTCAACGCCACCTCCATCACCCGCCCCTATCAGGCCCTGACCCGGCGGCTGGACGACGCCCAGCGGCGGCTAGGGCTGAAGCCCTCGATCAAAACCTTCCCGTCCAGCTTCCCAGCCATCCGGATCGACCACTGCTTCGTCAGCCGCGAAATCCGGGTGACCGGCGCGCGCGCGCCGTCATCGCCTCTGGCGCGAACCGCTTCGGACCACCTGCCGCTGATCATCGACTTCGAGATCGATCAGCCCAAGGGTCAACCCGGCGCCTGACCGCCCTCTGACCTGGGCCGAGTGCGGTGCGAGCGGTTCAGCCGTTTCCACGGCCGCCAGGCGTCGGTGGAAGACATCGGATCGCCGAACTGCCACTCGGCGAACATCCGCTCCACCCGCGTCGGCTCGGTCGCGCCCAGCGGCTTCATGCGCTCATGACCGAAGGTCTGAATCGCCTGACCGACTGAACCCAGCAGCGTCTCAGCCTCAGCAAAGGCGTCGCCGGACACGCCGATGAAATGGCCGAGAGAGTGCCGGCGGAAACGCTGGATCACCTCGCTCTGCGCTTCCGTCTCAGCCTCGACCGAAACGTCGCATTCCGTATCCAGCCCCATCGAGCGGTTGTTCAGATTGCTGGACCCGATCCGCAGCAGCTTGTCGTCGATAATACTCATCTTGGCGTGGACGATGATCCGTTCGCCCTCGTCCGTCACCGGATAGAAGGCGGTGAAACGATCATGCCGGTCCGCCTGCTCCAGCCGATACAGAACCTCGGCCCGCGCCGTATCCATGGTCATGCCGTCGAACCAGCTGGGGCTGCGCCCGGTCGAGACCAACACCACCTCCGGCCCGTCCGGTTCGGCCAGGCGCTCGGCCAGCGCCGCCGCCAGCAGGGGCGAGGTGAAGTACTGGTTCTCCATATAGATGAGCGAGCGCGCCCGCCGGATGGCCTCCAGATGCAGGGCCTCGTTTTCGCGAACCTCGGGTCGACCGCGCACCTGAGGCTCTGTGCGGGAGATCCCGACCGACACCTGCGTCAGCGCGGGCGCCACGCGCTCCGGCCATGAATCCGCGCATTCAGCCGTGATCGGCGCGATCACCTCGCCGGTGGCCCGCCTCCAGCGCTCACGCGCCAGTTCGCCCAGAGCCTGCGCGGCCGGGCCGTCCATCACGCACATGACTTCGTGCCTCGGCGCCGGAATGACGCCCGTCGGCTCGCAGCGGCGCGGGTCGCCCGAGAAATGCTCTTCGGTGTCCCAGCGGTCGGTCGAGATGTCGCCGCCGCCGCAGAAGGCGATCTGGTTGTCGATCACCACCACCTTCTGATGGTGGCAAGCGCCCAGTATGCCCGGCCCGTCCAGTCGAAACTCCACGATCCGGCGCCGAAACCACCTCTGGGCCTTGTGCGGATAGAAGCCCTGCGATGCGGCGATCAGCAACGGCGAACGCCAGATCAGCAGGCGCACGTCCAAATCGGGCTTCTGACGCACCAGAGCCTTCAACTGATGGCCGATCTCGGCGCGCCGATCGGTCAATGGCCCCTCGGGGTCCAGGCGCGTGCGCGGATCGAACTGCCAGCCGAGAATCAGGATGGAGCGTTCGGCCTTGTGCAGCGCCGACGCCAGGGCGTCGAAATAGGCCTTGTTTTCCATCAAGGGGGCGAACCGATGCGCCTTTGCGGACCGCCACACTGCGGTGGCCGTCTCCAGCAGGCTGCCCTCATAGAACTGGTCTGCTCGCATACCCCCCGCAATGGCTGATTCGCGTGACGGCCGGACGGGCCTCCTGATCTCACTCAGACGCCGATGAGGTCGGATCGTTCCATTTTCGCATCAATCGGGTCAATGGCGCCGCTTCATCTGTTCGCCGCATTGTCGCCCGAAGATGTTTCTGGCATACTGTGAATATGCAAGCTTTGATCGAGATGCTGGCTGGTTTGATCGCCCTGCTCGCCGCAGCGGCGTTGTCGCAATTCGGCGTCGATATGAAAGCGCCGCAAAAGTCGGACCGCGAGATTCAACGGGTGCAGGATTGCGGCGATACAAAGCCCGCAACCACCGTCCACCTGACCGCTCCCTCGTCCTGCTGATCCACAGATCACCTTGATCCGCGTCGGCAAACGGCGATCTAATCCGCGCTCGAGCCTTTTCGCCTTACGATCCAGCCGTTAGGGTCCATGCCTTGCGCCCTTCGCCGCCTATCCTGGCGATCAGTGATCGAGACCGACGCCCATGAAATCCCGCCATCGGCCGCCGCTCAATCTGACCGACCCCGAGCCCGTCTCCACTGAGACGGAGGCCTCGCTCACGCCCGAAGCGGCCGAGACCCCTGACGAAGCGACGCCAGAGGCCGGCTTGCAGCCGCTGCCTGACGCACCCCAGCGCCCCATGTCCGAGCGCCAGCGTCGACGCCTGGCGGAACAGCAGGCGCTGGCCGAAGAACGCGCCGCCGAAGCCGAAAAGGCCGCGCGCGCCCTGTCGCCGTTCGCTGAGTCCGCCGACACCCCGCCCGCTACGGTCGCGCCCATCTCGCCGCCGGCCAAGACCTCGGCCAAGCGCAAGGGCAAGAGCGCGGGTTCAAACGGCGCCGCCAACGCCTATCTGATCGCGGGCTTGGCCTCCGCCCTATGGGTCGGCGGCTTGGCCTCCTGGTTCGCCTATGAACTGGGCTCGGGGATGATGGAGATCGATCCGCTGCGCCTGGCGGTCTACGCCCTGATCCTGCTGGCGCCGGTGGGGCTGTCCGTCCTTCTGGCCCATGCCGTGCGCCAGGGTGCGGGTCTCGCCCAGGAGACGAAGCGCGCGCGGGAAATGGCTGACGCCCTGGTGGGACCGACCGCCCTGGCCGCCAATCAGGCCGGGCATGTGCTGAACACCCTGCGCGAAGACATCGACCGCGCCGCGCAATCGGCCGAGCGCGCTCGCGGCGACCTGGCCTCCCTGCGCGAGGCCCTGGTCAAGGAATCCAACCTGCTGAACGAGGCCGCCGAACTGGCCGGGGGTACGGCGCGGCGCCTTGCCGAACAACTGTCGCACGAACGCGAGCAGATGGGCGTTCTGGGCGGCAAGCTGGAAGGCCAGGCTTCAGCGGTTGTCGAAACGGTTGAGCGTCAGTCGCGCATGGTGGCCGACGCCTCCGACCTGGCCCAGACCCAGCTGCGTGAGGCCGAGGCCGCCCTGGCCGCTCGCGCCGCCGACCTGGCCGCCGCCGCCAACGAAGCCCAGGAAGCCGCTCGCGCCGCCTCTGACGATCTGGCCCGCCAGACCCTGCGGCTGGAGACGGCCGGCTCCGGCGTCGCCGAACAGATTCAATCCGTCGAGGAAGGCCTGGGCCAGCAACGCGCCGCCCTGGTCACGGCCGCCTACGCCCTGCGCACCGATCAGGAAGACTTCTCGGCCCAGATCGAGAGCCAGCGCGCCCAGCTTCTGGACCACCTGTCCCAGACCCGCACCGCCGCCGACGACCTGAACCAGCGCGGCGATGAGGCCGCCGCCGCCATCAAGGCCCAGGTCGAGGCCGTGGTCGACCAGTTCAAGGCCCTGGTGGAGATGTCCCAGCGCGAGGCCGACGGCTTCGACCACGCCACCAAGCTGTCGCTGGATCGCTTTGAAAGCCTGGCCGCTGAGTCCCGCGACCTGCTGGTCGAGGAGACCCGCCGTTCGCTGGAGGCGCTTCAGGCCACGGCCGACGAACAGCGCGCCGCCGCTCAGGCCGCGATCGAACAAGCCCAGATCCGCGCCGACCGCCTGGGCGAATCCCTGTTCGACGCCGCCCAGAAGGCCGATGAGGCGGCCGAAGCGCGGATCGACGGCGCCCGCCGCATCGTCGCCCAGACGGCCGACATGGTCGATCTGACCGGGCAGAAGCTGGTCGACAGCCTTCAGGCGACCCTGGCCCAGGTCACGGACGCCCTGGTTTCGGTCGAACAGGCCGTCGCCGAAATGGATCAACGCGCCGCCCGCCTGCCCGACGAGGCCCGCGCTCGCGTCGAATCCGTGCGTCTCAGCGTCGAGGAGGGCCTGAACGCCCTGACCGCCGCCTCGCGCAAGGCGGCCCAGGACACCGAGGCCCTGGACGCCGGGTTCCAGGATCGCGTGCGTCGCAACTATGAAATGTTGACCGAGGCTGTGCGCCTGATGGGCGCTGTCTCCGCCGAGGGCGGCCAGCCGCGCCGCCGCCCGACGACCGTCCCCGCCTCGCGCGAGGTCGCGCCCGCGCCTGAGCCCCGGCCGACGACGGCGCCGGGTCTCGCGTCCAGCGTGACTTCTGGCCTGCGGGGCCGCATGCGCCCGGAACACCCGGTCGAATCCGAGATCGAGCCGATCCCCACGGCCCCGACGCCGCCGCACACGCCTGAGGCGCCCCATGCCGAGCCGACTCGCATCGGAGACGCGCTCAGCTGGCGCGATCTGGTTCAACCGGAACCGGCGCCCGCCGCGCCCGCCGCCCCATTGGAGCTGAACGCCGCCATCGGCACGCCTGAAGAGATCGACGCCCTGGCTGGACGCGTCACCTCGGCCATCCGGCGTATGGGCGTCGATCCCAACGCTCTGCTGCCCCGGCCTCGCGTAGAGGAGGCCGCGCAGGCCTTCGCCGGTCACGACCCGGCGCGAGCGCGTCAGATCGTCCGCCGCGTGGCGCCGGCCGCCGTCCGCAGCGTCTCTCGCCGGGTGCTGAGCGACGACGCCCTGCGCGCCGACGCCGAGGCCTATGTCCGCGCCTTCGCCCATGGGCTGAAGCTCCAGGCGGAACGCGGCGACGCCGAGGACGTGCAGATGCGGCTGGCGACCGACGAGGGCCGCGCCTTCATGTTGCTGGACGCAGCCGTAGGCGACCTGAGCTGACCGCCTCGCCCTTTCATCACGCCATCGCGGCGCCGGTCAGGCTTAACCTGACGCCGCATTTCAAAGCACCGTTCACGCTGCGGCGCGCCACGACGGCGCTAGAGGGGGTCTATTTCCTTTGATGGGTCTGGATTCCAACGGCCGTCCTGATCGACGCCCCGTCATCTCCATCTGCGCCTGGTCACCGTCCTATCGGGCCTGGGATCCCGTCGAGGATCTGTCCGGCGAGCCCTGGAACCCGCCCGGCGCGCGCACCCTGGCCACGCCTGGCGACGCCTCGGCCGAAGCCCTGGCTGAAACCCTGACGGGCTTGCTGTCGCGCGGCGAATGCTCGGCTCTTTTGCTGGTCGGACGCACCGTTCACGCCGGTCCGATCCGGGTGCAGATGCGCGCCGAAAACCGCCGTCTGGGCGAACCGGGACGCCTGGACAGCACCGGTCCCAGCATCGCGCGCGTCACGGCGCCGGTCGCCGACATCCTGCGCGACCTGGCGGAGGCCGGGGTCTCGGCCATCGCCGACTCTGACGCTGAAGAGGATGCGGGAAGCTATATCCTGTATCGCATTCTGGCGGACCTGCCTGACAGCCTGGAATCTCCCTCCATCGGCCTGCTGCGGATTCCTGACGGCGAGAGCGAAAACACGGTCCGGACGGCGGTCAAGACGGCCGCCTCGGCCATGGCGCGTCGCCTAGCGCCCCTGCCCCGCTCAAACGTGGCCTGACGCCGCTTCCTTCGACCGCACCCACAGGCCGACCAGCCCCCCGGTCAACGCCAGCGCCGCCATGGCCAGGTAAGCCTTCAGCCCGACGGCGTCATACAGCGGCCCGCTGCCCAGGGTCGCCAGACCGATCAACACCCCGGCCGACAGAGCCGAGCTCAAGGTCTGGGCGGCGGTGTGGCTGTCCGGCGGACACAGGCGGTCGACGATCTGCACCCCCGCCAGATAGGTGGCGGCGAAGGTCAGGGCGTGCAGCATCTGCAACGGGATCAGCATCCACAGCGGCGGGGCGAAGGCCATCAAGCTCCAGCGCAAGACCGCCGCCCCAGCGCCGATGAACAGCATGGTCCACGGGCCGATGCCGATGCGGCGACGCCACGGCTCGATCCACCACATGAAGCCGATCTCGACCACGACAGAAAAGGCCCACAGCATCCCCGTCACGCTCTCGGCCAAGCCCTGCGCGCGCCAGCTGATGGCCGAAAAGCCGTAGTAGAAGGCGTGCGTCGCCTGCACCGCGCCGATCGAGAAGATCGCCGCCATAAAGACCGGGCGGCGCAACAGCCGCCCCAGCCCCTGAAATCGCTCCAGCTTCGATACAGGACCGCCTTCAGACACAGGCTCGGCCGGCAGGACGCGCCAGGCCGTGACCGCGATCAGCAAGGAGGCGGCGACCGCCCAGAAAATGACGGCGTCCGAAGACACGCGCGTCAGCAGCGCCCCCATGACCAGATTGGCGACGACGAAGGCCGCCGAGCCGCACCCGCGCGGCAGCGAGAAGGCGAATCCTTCCCGCCCCGCGACGCGCAGGGTCATCACGTCGCTGAGCGGAATCAGGGCCGCCGCCGCCGTCGCGCCCAGCAGCCAGAACAGCGCCCAGAGGACAAAGCCCTCGACCAGACCCGCCCCGCCGTAGCCGACCGCCATGACCAGCCCCAGAAGGGCGATGGGCGTTCGCCGCAGCACGAAACCGTCGGCCCAGACCGCCAGCAGCGGCCCTGTCACCGCCCGCGCCAGCATGGGGATGGCCAGCAGGGCGCCGATCTGGGCGCCGCTCAGCCCCTGATCACGGAACCATAGGCCGGCGAACGGCAGGGTCACGCCGCTGGCGCTGAACAGCAGGACATATTGCAGCGCCATGCGCGATGCGGCTTTCATCGGCGGGCGATAGCAGACTTCGGGGTTTTTGTGGTCTAGACATTAGACATGAGCCCTGACCGCAAACTGCTCGCTTTCGCCGGTTTCAACGGCGCCATGGCTGTCGCTTTGGGCGCCTTCGCCGCTCACGGCGCCGCACCCGCCGTCAAAACCCTGCTGACCACGGGCGGTCACTATCAGATGGTGCACGCCGTCCTGGCCGCCGCCCTGGCGTTGTTCGGTACGAACCGCTTGTTGAGCCTGGCCGGATGGCTGGCTAGCACGGGCGGACTGATCTTCTGCCTGGCCCTGGCCATGATTGGGCTGTTGAGCCTGCCGGTCATGGGCGCGGTGGCGCCGGTCGGCGGCGCGCTGATGATCGCCGGATGGGCCCTGCTGATCTTCGCCGCCTTCCAGTCCAATCCCCCCAAGGCCTGACCGCTTCAGACCTGACCGATCCTTTTCTCAGAAGGGCATCTCTCGTGACCAACACTGCGCGCCGCGACCTCTACCCGGAAATCGAAGCCTACGCCTCGGGCTGGATGGCGACCGACAGCGTCCACGAGATCTACTACGAGGAAAGCGGCAATCCCCACGGCGTGCCGGTCATCGTCCTGCACGGCGGCCCCGGCGGGGCGGTCAATCCGGGGATGCGGCGCTATTTCGATCCGGCCAAATACCGCATCGTCATGTTCGACCAGCGCGGTTGCGGTCTGTCGCGGCCGAACGCCTCGCTTGAGAACAACACCACCTGGGATCTGGTCGCCGATATCGAGCGCCTGCGCGAGATGCTGGGCATCGACAAATGGGTGGTCTTCGGCGGCTCCTGGGGTTCGACCCTATCGCTGACCTACGCCATCAAGCACCCGGAACGGTGCCTGGCCCTGCTGCTGCGCGGCATCTTCCTGCTGACGAAGAAGGAGTTGCACTGGTTCTATCAGGACGGCGCCTTGATGATCTTCCCCGACGCTTGGGAGCGTTTCCTGGCCCCCATCCCCGAGGCCGAGCGCGGCGACCTGATGGCCGCCTACTACAAGCGCCTGACCGGCGACGACGTCGAGGAGCGCAACCGCTGCGCCGTGGCCTGGGCGACCTGGGAAGGCGAGACCGTCAGCATCCAGGGCCCGTCAGGCAAGCCGGACAAGTTCGCCGATCCCGACTTCGCCGTGGCCTTCGCCCGCATCGAGAACTGGTACTTCACCAACGGCGGCTTCTTCGACAGCGAGCACTGGATCCTCGAGAACATCGAGACCATCCGCCATATCCCCTGCTGGATCGCGCAAGGGCGCTTCGACGTGGTGACGCCGATCTCGGGCGCCTGGTCCCTGCACCGCGCCTGGCCTGAGGCCAAGCTGGACATCATCGGCGACGCCGGCCACGCCTCCAGCGAGCCCGGTATCATCGACAGCCTGATCCGCGCCACCGACTGGGCGGCGACGCTCTAAGCGTCACAGGGGCGTTCAGGGGCTATTTCGGATTGGTCTTTTCGACCATTTCGCTGAGCTGGAAGCCGATGCGGCGCGCCTCGCGCTCCTCCGGCTTCTTCATGGCGCTGAGCACCACATTGATCTGGCTGTAGTGCTGGATCAGGCGCACCGGCTTGCCGTCGGCGTTCCGGCCGAAGAACATGATCAGGTCCGGGCCCCAGAAGCCCACGTCCATGACCTGCATGGCCCCATCGCCCGGCAGGCCGACGACCCGCGCGCCGATCTCCTCGTCCTTGTCTAGGTTGGCCTCGAACTCCTCGATCAGCTTGGACAGGCGCACGAAGGCCCACTCGGCCGGGTTGTCGCGCATCCGCAACCCCTCGGCCTGGACCGCCGCCTCATTCTTCGGATCAGCCAGAACGGGTTGCGGACAGGGCGTGTCGCCGCAATCGGAGAACATGGCCGGATCGGCCTTTGGGATGTCGGCGGCTTCGGTGTCGGGCGTCTGAACAGTCATGACGACAGCCTAACGCTCGTACACGCGATTAGAACAGCCCCTGGCCCTTCGGCAGTTCGACATAGCGATGCACCCGCATCGACAGGATCAGGCCGAAGCCGATCATCACCGTCATCATGGTCGAGCCGCCATAGGACAGCAGCGGCATGGGCACGCCCACGACCGGCGCCAGCCCCATCACCATCGCCCCGTTGATCAGCACGAACAACGCCAGGAAGGCCGTCATGCCCGCCGCGCTGATCCGACCGAAATGGCTGTGCGACAGGGCCGCGATCCGCAGCGAGATCAGGATCAGCGCGACATAACAGGCCAGGACAGTGAAAGAGCCCAGGAAGCCGAACTCTTCGGAAACCGTCGAGAAGATGAAGTCCGTATGGCGTTCCGGCAGGAACTCCAGCTGGCTCTGACTGCCCAGGCCATAGCCCTTGCCCATCAGGCCGCCGGAGCCCAGGGCGATCTTCGACTGGATGATGTTGTAGCCAGTGCCGGAGGGGTCGGCTTCCGGGTTCAGGAAGGTCAGCACGCGGTTGCGCTGATAGTCATGCATCACGAACATGACGAAGGGCGGAATGACGGCCACGGCGGCGGCCACGGCGGCGGCAATGACGCGCCAGCTCAACCCCGCCATGAACATGACGGCGGCCCCGGTCAGGCCGATGATCATGGCCGAGCCGAGGTCTGGCTGCTTGGCGACCAGCAGGAAGGGCACGCCGATCATCCCCACGGGGATCAGCAGCTTCCATGACCAGCGCGCCTCCTGCGCCGAATGGCCGTGATACCAACGCGCCAGGGCCAGAACCAAGCCGATCTTGACGAACTCCGCCGGTTGGATGCGGGTGAACCCCAGGTTCAGCCAGTTCTTGGCCCCGCCCGCTGTATAGCCCAGCGGCGTGAACTCGATCATCAGCACCAGCACCAGCAGCACGCCGTACAGCGGATAGGCCGCATGGAACCACCACTTGGGGTGAACCATGGCCATGCCGATCATGGCGACCAGCAAGACGCCGAAACGGATCAGATGCTTGGCCGCCCAGGGCTGCCAGTGGCCGCCCGCGATGGAATACAGCATGGCCGTGCCGATCCCGGCCAGGATGCACAACAGGCCGATGACGCGCCAATCCAGCTCAGCAAACTTGCTGGACAGGCGGTCGCGTTCGCCGGGACGCGTCAGGGCGGATGCGGTCATTGTCCGGGCTCCGTCAGGGGCGGCGGCGCGACGCCGTCGACGCCGGCGCCGTCGACCGGCTCGCCTCGCGCCTCGGCCTCGCGCGCGCCGGCGTCCTCCTGCGCCTCAAAGCCTGCCGATTCGATGCGGGCGCGGATTTCGGGATCCTTCAGCAGGGCGACCTTCATCACCTCGCGCGCGCGCGGCGCCCCGGCCGTGCCGCCGCCCAGGCCGCCGTGCTGAACGATGACCGAGACGGCGTAACGCGGATTATCCGTCGGCGCATAGGCCACGAACAGGTTGTGGTCCTTCTGATTCCAGGGCCGCCCTGCGCCCTTGCGTGAGCCGGAGCCGTAGTTGCGAGCCTGGGCCGTACCGGTCTTGCCAGCCATCTTGACCGTGCCAAGACCTAGCTGGCTGTTGCGGAAGCCCGTGCCTCCGGCCGCCGTCACCGCTTCCATCCCGTCGCGCAGAACCTGCAGCATCTGAGGGTCATAGGGCAGGTCGGCGAAGGCGCTGCCGCCCTGCTCCACCCCGCCGATCGACTTGATCAGGCGCGGCGACACCGCCTTGCGGCCGTTGGCGACACGCGCCGTATAGACCGCCAGTTGCAAGGCGTTCACCGTCAGGGCGCCCTGACCGATGCCGTAGCTGGGATTCTCGCCCGGATACCATTTCGCATCGCCGCGCACCGGGTTCTTGCGACGCCATTCGCGGTCCGGCACCAGGCCCGCCTTCTGACCGGGAATGCCGATATCGAAAGTTTGACCGAAGCCCATGTCCCGCGCGGTCTCGGCGATGGCGTCCGGCCCCATCTCCGTCGCCAGGGTCATGAAGTAGACGTTGCAGGACGCCTTGATGGCTCCGCGCAGATCCAACGCCCCATGCCGCCCCAGGCAGGCGAACCGGCGCCCCAGATAGAAGCTGCCGTTGCAGAAGATGCGGCGGCTGGGGTCCAGCCCGCGCTTCATCGCCGCCAGCCCGACGATCGGCTTGAACGTCGACCCCGGCGCGAAGGTGCCGCTCAACGCCTTGTCGGTCAGCGGTCGACGTTCATAGTCGGCCAGGGCGCGATAGATCTTGGTCGGGACGCCCGACACGAACAGGTTGGGATCGAACGAAGGCGACGACACCATGGCCAGGATATCGCCGTTGCGAACGTCCATGACGACGATGCTGCCCGCCTCCTCGCCGAACACCTCCAGCGCGCGCTGCTGGACGTCGTTGTCCAGCGTAAGCACCACCTCGGCCCCCTGAACCGCTGGACGCGATCCGGCGATGTCCTCGGCCACGACGCGGCCGCGCGCATTGACCTCGACCCGCTTGCCGCCTTCGACGCCGCGCAAATCCTGATCCAGCGATTGTTCAATGCCTTGTCGGCCGATACGGAAACCGGGGTTGAACAGGATGGACGGCGGCTGTTCGCCCTTGTCGCGGATCGCCTGCACGTCGCGATCCGACACCTTGGCCACATAGCCGACCACATGGGCGTAGGCGCCGCCGTGCGGGTAATAGCGGGCCTCGTTCATGTCAGCCATGACGCCGGGCAGTTCCGCCGCGTGCAGATTGACCTTGGAGAACTCCTCCCAGGTCAGGTCGCTCTTGACCGGGATCGGCGAGAAACGCGGCGCGGCGTTGACCTCGCGGATGATGGTGCGACGGCGCTCCAGGGTGTCGGGCAACAGTTGACCCAGCAGGTCCAGCGTCTGGTCCAGATCCTTGGTCTCGTCGCGAACGACCAGGACGCGGAAGCTGGGCCGGTTCCCGGCGATGACCACGCCGTTGCGGTCCTTGATCAGGCCGCGCGGCGGCGGCACCTGGCGGAAGTTGAACTGGTTGCGCGTCGCCAGGGTGGCGAACTCTTCCGACTTGAAGAGCTGCAGATGCGCCAGGCGCCCGACCAGGGCCAGCCCGCCCACGACCGTCGCCCCGCCCAGCAACATGGTGCGCCGCAGGAAGGAGCCCTGCCGCTCGTTCACATCGGAAAAGAAGATATGCGGTTCGCTGCTCATCGGAATCGCACGTCCGCGTCGTCGAAGCGCTCGATCAGCCAGTCAGCCAGAGGGAAGAGCAGAAGCGTCGGGATCATCTGCCCCATAACAGCCAGCAGATTGGGAGCATTCCCAAGGCTGCCGCGCGTCACGAAATAGGCGACCGCGAAGGCCAAGCCCGTCGAAGCGACATAGAGGGCGAACAGGACGATCGTCGCCTGCCCCGCAAGGTACTTCGACGCCAGCAGCATCGCGCCATAGATCAGCAGCAGGCTCAGCGCCCACATCCCCGTCTGGCCACCCCAGAAGAAGTCGAGGAACACGCCCAGACCGAACAGCACCGCCGGCGCCAGCATGGACGGACGGATCAGCGGCCAGGCGAAAGCCAGAACCATGGGCCAGACCGGCTCGGGCAGGGTCAGGCCGAACAGGCGCAGCGGGATGGCGAACAGGATGGTGGCGGCCGCGGCGATCAGCGCCGGGTAGCCGATCCACTGCATCGGACCGACCATCCGCACGGTGATCGTCCGTCTCACTCGCGGCCTCCGTCAGGCGCGGTTGGCGTCTGGGCCTGCGCCGAAGGTTGCGGCGGCGTGGCGGCGGTCGGCCGGGGCGCGGCGGGACGCGGCGTCGGCTGGGCCTGAGGCGGCATCGCAATCGCGGGCGCAACCGGCGTCGGAGGCGGCGCGGCGTTGGCGGCGCGGACGCGCTCTGCGGCGGCCTGTGCGGCGGCGGCGCGGCGCGTGGCCATGTCCTGAATGGCGGCGGCCTGGGCGGCGTTCGGGGGCGGTGCCGTGTTCAGACTGGCCAAGGGGGCTGCGTTCAGGGCGTTCTGATCCGCCAGCTGGCTGAAATCCTGGAACAGCAGGACGCGCACATAGTCGATAGCCGTGCGGTCGCTGTAGAGCTTGACCCGCCACGAGCCGTCCACGCCCTTGGCCACGACGCCGACCGGCAGGCCGCGCGGGAAACCGCCGCCGTCGCCCGAGGTCAGGATGCGGTCGCCTTCCTGCACCGAGCCCTGCCCGCGCACATAGTCGAGGCGCGGACTGCGGCTGCCGTCGCCGGTCAGCATGGCGCGAGCGTCGGTGCGCTCCACCATGACCGGAATGCGCGAGGCCACGTCGGTCAGCAGCACCATGCGGCTGTGTGCGCCAGAAACGCCCGAGATGCGGCCGACCAGGCCGTGCTCGCTCAGCACCGGATTGCCCACGCGCACGCCCTTGCCCGCGCCGACGTTCAGCAGGCGCGACCGGGCGAACGGGCCGCGCGCGTCGGTGATGGCGCGTCCGGCCGTCATGGCGATGGGCGGCTCGGTCTGCAGGCCCAGCAGTTGTTCGTAGCGGGCGTTGAGGTTCTTCAGCGCCAGGGCGTCGTCGCGCCAGGCGCTCATCTCCGCCAGTTCGCGGCGCAGGCGGCGGTTCTCCGACACGGCGAAGAAATAGCCTTTGACGTAATCCACGGCGTCGCCGCCCCAGCGGACCGGCGCGGCGAGAACCCCGCCCGTGGTTCCGGCGGCGCTGTCGAATGCGGCGCGCGCGGGCTCCAGGTCGTCAGCCGCCGGTTGCGGCCGATCGGCGAGCAGAAGCATGACCGCAGCGACGATTCCGCCGACGACCATGACCGCGGCCGTCCAGGCCAGCGGCACCTTCAGATTCTCGAACGGTCCGTCGCGAAACGCCACGGCCAGCCTTCCTGCTAGAGCTTAGGAATCGGCGGGCTCAAAGCCCGCCGAAGGCGTGAGCCTGTCACAGAAATCCGCCCCTTTTCAGGAATGCGGCGCCTGCGGCAGGCCGATCAGTCTCAGAGCGACGACTCGAGGACGCCCTTCATCCACGACGGGTGCTCCAGCACCTTGCCGCAGCCGATGGCGACGCACGACAGCGGATCGTCCGCCACCTGCACCGGCAGGCCCGTGTGGTCGCGGATCTCGGCGTCCAGGCCGCGCAGCAGAGCGCCGCCGCCCGTCAACATGATGCCCTTGTCGGCGATGTCGGCGGCCAGTTCCGGCGGCGTGGCCTCCAGGGCGACCTTCACGGCCTCCACGATCTGCGAGACCGGCTCGGCCAGGGCTTCGGCCGCCTGACGCTCGCTCATCTTCACTTCGCGCGGCACGCCCTGCATCAGGTCGCGGCCCTTGACCTCGATCGACAGGCCTTCGCCGTCGGCCGGGATACGGGCGGTGCCGATGTCCTTCTTGATGCGCTCGGCGGTCGTTTCACCGATCAGCAGGTTATGGTTACGGCGCATATAGGCGATCAGGGCGTCGTCCATCATGTCGCCGCCGACGCGGACCGAACGCGAATAGACGATGCCCGACAGCGACAGCACGGCCACTTCGGTCGTGCCGCCGCCGATGTCGACGACCATCGAGCCGGTCGGCTCGTGGATCGGCAGGCCGGCGCCGATCGCAGCGGCCATCGGCTCGTCGATCAGGCCGACGCGGCGGGCCGAGGCGTTCAGGCAGGAATCATTGATGGCGCGGCGTTCGACGGCCGTGGCGCCCGACGGGACGCAGACGATCATCTTGGGGTTCACGAAGCCCTTGCGGTTGTGAACCTTGCGGATGAAGTGCTTGATCATCTCCTCGGCGACTTCGAAGTCGGCGATGACCCCGTCGCGCATCGGACGGATGGCTTCCATGTGGCCGGGGGTGCGGCCCAGCATCTGCTTGGCTTCCAGGCCGACGGCGTGGACGATCTTGCGGCCGCCGACGTTACGCAGGGCGACGACCGACGGCTCGTTCAGGACGATCCCCTTGCCGCGCATGTAGATCAGGGTGTTGGCCGTCCCCAGGTCCATTGCGATGTCATTGGAAATCATGCCGAAGAGGGGTGAAAGCATGGGCGTCGGTACCGCTTTAGTTCGGGCCTGCAAGGGCGTGAATTTCATTCGTCCGCTGTGGCGACGCCCTACCCCCGCTTCACGTTGAACGCAAAGCTGTCCTGACCGTCTTCGCCGAGCCGACTACAGGCCCGTTTGCCCTCATGCCGCAGGGATTGCAAGCGCCTATGACTCCTCGATCACAGGCTTGTCACGGCAAGGCTTGAAAGCCTTTCCGCTCAAGCTTTCCAGCCCCGCTTGCGGGTTCGCGGCTCAGACCGCCGTGATGCCCTCGGCATGGAGCACGCGCTGCACGGCCGGGCGCGATTGCACCAGGTCCAGATGGGCGTTCAGCTTCGGAAAGCGCGCCTTGTCCAGCAGGCCCGCCTGACGCGCCCAGCGCGTGAAGACCAGCAGATAGCCGTCCGCCAGCGAATGATCTTCGCCCATGACCCACGGACCGGTCAGCAGATGATTCTCGGCCAGGTCGTATTTTTCCAGCGCGATCCGCACGGCCTCGTCCTTCGCCTCGCCTTCCAGCGGCGGCTTGGAGAACAGCGCCTTGCCGATCGCCGGGTGCAGCGACGACGCCAGCCAGCCGTTGAAGGCCTGCATCCGCGCAAACTCGAACGGATCGTTCAGATCGGCCAACTGGGCGTGCGGATGGGTCTGAGCGACATAGGCCAGGATCGCCGTGTTCTGGGTCAGCACCCCCTTGGGCGTCTGCAGGGCCGGGGTCACGCCCGCAGGGTTGATCGCCAGATATTCCGGCGTGCGCTGCTGGCCGGCGCGCAGGTCGATCTTCTCGATCACATAGTCTGCGCCCGCCTCTTCCAGGCCGATGTGCGAAGCGACGGCGCAGGCGCCCGGCGAATAATAGAGCTTCAGCATCGTCGTTCTCCGATCAATCCACTTGCAGGCTGCGCGCAGCCTCACGGCGCTTCACCCACTCGCGCACCGCCAGCATCAATACAAGCCAAACGCCCGCGACGGCCGCCAGGATCACCGAGGTCCAGATGCCGTCTCCGCTGACCGCCGCCATGAACGACCCGCCGAAAAAGGCGACCAGCGCCGTCTTGGGCAGCACCCCCAGGGCGCACCCCGCCAGATAGGCCGGAAACGACGCCCGCACCGCGCCGAACGCCATGTTCACGACGATGAAGGGCGCCGAGGGCACGTTGCGGATGATGAAGCTGGCCGAAAAGGCGTTGCGACCCACGAATTTGCGGATGCGCTCGACCGTCCCGCCGCCGTAACGCTCCAGCGTGCGCGCGGTGGGCCCGCGCCCCAGCCAATAGGTGACGGCCGCCGAGGCGATCGTGGCGATCCAGCTATAGAGAAATCCGAACCACGGCCCGAAGGCCACGACGCAAGCGGCGATCAATAGGAACTGCGGCACGCCGATGAAGGCCGACAGGGTGAAGACCAGCACCGCCGCCGCCAGCCCCCACGGACCGATGCGATAGCCGGCCAGCCAATGCTCCAGCCGGTCCTCCGCCCCCAACGCCAGTTGCGTCTTGCCCAAGGCGAACAGGGCGATGATTCCCGCCAGCAGCAGCAGGGTCACGGCCAGGGTGCGCCACCGCTTGGCCTCCATATTCAGCAGAAAATCGACGACCCGCCGCATAAATTTCGCCCAAATCGCCTTTTGATCGTCCAGGACGCGCACAAACGTTGTGCGCCCCTGCGGGGTTGCGTATCAAGCCTCAGCCTCCCCGGCCCCATCACTTCCACCAGACGGGATAGACATGTCCAGCCTTCAGTCCGCCTCCCTCGCTCGCGTCAAGCCGTCAGCCACCCTGGCCGTGACCGCCCAGGCGCGCGAACTGAAACGCCAGGGCCGCGACGTCATCGGTCTGGGCGCCGGCGAGCCGGACTTCGATACGCCTGACAACATCAAGGCCGCCGCCATCGAAGCCATCAATCGCGGCGAAACGAAATACACCGAAGCCGACGGCATGCCTGAGCTGAAGGCCGCCATCGTCGCCAAGTTCGCTCGTGAAAACGGCCTGACCTACGAAACCAATCAGATCCACGTCGCCTCGGGCGGCAAGCCGGTGATCTACAACGCCCTGGTCGCCACGCTGAACCCCGGCGACGAAGTGATCGTGCCGGCGCCCTACTGGGTCTCCTATCCCGACATGGTGCTGCTGGCGGGCGGCGAGCCCGTCACCGTGGTCGGTCAGGAAGCCGACGGCTTCAAACTGCGTCCCGAGGTGCTGGACGCCGCCATCACGCCCAGGACCAAGTGGATCATCCTGAACTCGCCGTCGAACCCGACCGGCGCCGCCTATACCCGCGCCGAGCTGGAAGCCCTGGCCGCGGTGCTGCGCAAGCACCCGCAAGTCTGGATCCTGACCGACGACATGTATGAGCACCTCGTCTATGGCGACTTCGACTATGTCACCATGGCCCAGGTCGCGCCGGACCTGTACGACCGCACCCTGACGTGCAACGGGGTGTCCAAGGCCTACGCCATGACCGGCTGGCGCATCGGCTATGCGGGCGGCCCCAAGCCGCTGATCGACCTGATGCGCAAGGTGGCCAGCCAGACGACCTCCAACCCCTCGTCCATCAGCCAGTGGGCGGCGGTCGAGGCCCTGAACGGCCCGCAGAACTTCCTGGCCCCGCGCGCCGCCGCCTTCGAGAAACGCCGCGACCTGGTCGTCTCCATGCTGAATCAGGCGGACGGCATCCGTTGCCCGAAGCCGGAAGGCGCCTTCTACGTCTATCCGTCGATCGAAGGCCTGATCGGCAAGACGGCGCCGTCGGGCGTGGTCATCACCGACGATGAAACCTTCACCGCCGAACTGCTGAACGCCGAGGGCGTGGCCGTGGTCCAGGGCGCGGCCTTCGGCCTCAGCCCCTACTTCCGCATCAGCTACGCCACCTCGGAAGCCGTGCTGGAAGAAGGCTGCACCCGCATCCAGCGCTTCTGCGCCAGCCTGAAATAAGCCTTCAGTGAACCGGCGCCGGCGGAATGTTCAACGTCGGCGCCGTTTTCAGGATGAACCCCGCGCACCAGGCCAGCGCGCGCTCCGAGTTGTCCATCTCTCCGTCGGGAAGGCGTGACAGACGGCAGGCGGCGTCCGGCTCGCCCTCCACCTCAGGCCCGGCGTAGAGCACGATCGGGCCGTCCGGCAGACTGCCCTCGCGATACAGCATGATGATCGGCGGCACGGGGCGCACCACCAATTCGGCGTCGTCCCGCGTCATCGCCTCGCCCAGCAGGGCGCGCGCCTGACCGCCGGGATCGCCCGGCTCCAGACGAAACAGCTCGGCTTTCAGCCCGTCCCCCGGCCTTTGCGGCATGAGGAAGCGCGGCGGCTCCTGCGCGGCCAGTTGCCCGGCGACGAGCAGCGCCGCCAGCATCACATCGCCCGGCTGACGGCGAAGTCGGCCAGGGCTTCCAGCGCCGAGCGCCACGGCCCGGCGGGCAGAACCTGCAAGGCCGTCTTGGCCCGGTCGGCGTACTCCGACGCCGTATCAAGCGTGGCCTCGACCGCGCCGCTGGCGACGATCAACTGCCGCGCGCGGTCGAAATCCTCGGGCTTGCGGTCGCCCTTGGTGATGACGCGGTCCCAGAACAGATCTTCGGTCCCCTTGGTGCGCTGAACGGCCAGCAACAGCGGCAGGGTGGCCTTGCCCTCGTTGAAGTCGTCGCCCGCGTTCTTGCCCAGGGTCTCGGTCGCGCCGCCATAGTCCAGGGCGTCGTCCGCCAGTTGGAAGGCGATGCCCAGCGCCATGCCGTAGTCGCGCAGGGCCGCGACCTGTTCGTCCGTCGCACCCGCCCCGACCGCGCCGGATTCGGCGGCGGCGGCGAACAGCTCGGCCGTCTTGGCGCGGATGATCTGCAGATAGGTGTCCAGGTCCAGGTTCAGATCGTGGGCGCGCGTCAGTTGCAGCACCTCGCCCTCGGCGATCACGGCCGAGGCTCGCGCCAAAATGCCAAGCGCGCGCAGTGAGTCCGTCTCGACCATCAACTCGAACGCGCGCGCGAACAGGAAGTCGCCGACCAGCACCGACGAGGCCGAGCCCCAGATCAGGTGCGCCGCGACCTTGCCCCGGCGCATTTCCGAGCCGTCGACGATGTCGTCGTGCAGCAGGGTGGCGGTGTGGATGAACTCGACCGAAGCGGCCAGCTTCTTCGGGCCTTCGATGGCGCCCGTCTGACCGATCGCGCGCGCGGCGGCCACGGTCAGCAGCGGGCGCAAACGCTTGCCGCCCGCCGACACCAGGTGCTCGGCCAGCAGGGGGATCACCGGCACGTCCGACTGCATCAGCGCGATGATCAGGGCGTCGACCGCCGCCATGTCGTCCTTGGCCAGATGAACCAGGGCGTCCACATCGCCCTTGGGACGGGGAGCGACGGCGAGAGCTGCGTCCACGGAAATCTCTTTCAGCACAGGGGCGAAGGGGGAGATTCGCCCGAAATTCACACGCATCCGCTTGCCCGGACGCGATGCGGCGCACAATGGTGGCGGCGTTATGATGGGTCAAGCCGAGTCATCCCTTACTGCCGCCGCAGATGTGGCCGAATCCGCCTTTCTGGGCGGACGCATCCGCTTGCGCCAACCGACGAGGGGCTATCGCGCGGGCATGGACGCCGCCCTGCTGGCCGCCGCCGTCGAGGCGCGCCCTGGCGAACGACTGATCGAGGCGGGCTGCGGCGCGGGCGCCGTCCTGATGCAGATCGCCGCCCGACGCCCCGGCGTCCTGCTGACCGGACTGGAGCGCGATGCAGCCGCCGCCGCTCTCGCGCGCCAGAATGCCGAACTGAACAACGCCGAAGCGCGCACCGCCATCGTGGACGGCGACGTGGCGCGAGGTTTTCGCACCCTGGGCCTGCCGCCGTTCGACTGGGCGGTCAGCAATCCGCCCTTCTTCGACGACCCCGGCGCCCTGCGCGCGCCCGCCGAGGGCAAGCTCGGCGCCTGGATGGCCGACGACGGCCTGACCGCCTGGGCGGGCTTCCTGCTGAAGGCGGTGCGCGAGGGCGGACGCATCGTCATCATCCACCGCGCCGACCGTCTCGCCGACATCCTGAGCCTGCTGGCGCCCAAGGCGGGCTCCTTCGCCATCCGCCCGATTCACCCCTACGCCGACCAACCCGCCAAGCGCGTGCTGGTCCAGGCCATCAAGACCGGCAAGGCGCCCTTGCGGTTGCTGCCGCCCCTGATCCTGCATGATCGCGACGGCGCCAAGCACAGCCCGCAGGCCGAAGCGATCCTGCGCGGCGAGGCGGGGTTGGGTTTCTAGAACCGGCTTTCTCACCCTTCTCCCCTTGTGGGAGAAGGTGGCATGCGAAGCATGACGGATGAGGGTTGCGCGACCTTAAATCGATGTCTGCATGGGCGCGGCGAAACCCCTCATCCGACCTCGCTCCGCTCGGCCACCTTCTCCCACAAGGGGAGAAGGGCTATTGCACCTCCATGTCCTTGCGATCCCTCTTCGCCACCCAGGTCTATGACGCCTCCCTCGCCTCTTCGCGCGGCTGGGCGGAACTGCATGAGGAACTGCTCGACCTCTGCCTGGTCATGGCCGAGGAGGACGAGGCCGGGATCGAGTGGTGCCGGGCCAACCACTATCCGGGCTACACCTCCTACGGCTCGATCAACGACCTGCCGCAGCGGTTCCCCGAGTTCGCCGAGCTGAAGAAGCTGCTGGACAAGCACGCGGCGAGCTTCGCCGAGAGCCTGCATTTCGACCTGGCCAAGAAGCTGCGGCTCGACAATCTGTGGGTCAATGTCCTGATGCCCGGCGGCGGCCACACCGGCCACATCCACCCGCACGCCGTTCTGTCCGGCACCATCTACATCCACGTGCCCGACGGCGCCTCTTCGCTGAAGATCGAAGACCCGCGCCTGGTCATGATGATGGCCCGCCCCGGCCTGACCGCCGCCGCCGGCGAGGCCGAGCAGCCCTTCGTCTATCTGAAGCCCGCGCCCGGCACGGTGCTGATGTGGGAAAGCTGGCTGCGCCACGAGGTGCCCGCCAATCGCGCCGAAGAACAACGCATCTCAATCAGTTTCAACTACGCCTGACGTCCTCGCCCTTCCCTCGCCGCATTTGCCCCGAACCTTGCGTCAACGGCACAGCTTGGAGGGAATGGATGCGGATTTTCAGCGCGGCGGCGGCGATCGCCATGTTCACGACAGGCGCCCTGCTTCTGGGCGCATGCGGCGAAAAGGCGGATGCGCGAACGGCCCCTGCCCCTGATCCCGCCGTCGCGACCGAAGGCGCGCCCTATGTGCTGACCGGCACCCAAGTCTGGAGCGTGCCCGATCCCGTGTCCGGGCGGAACTATCAGGTCTTCGTCAGCCTGCCCGCCGGTTACGAAGCCAACCCCGGCCGCCGCTACCCCACACTCTATGTCACCGACGCGGACTACGCCTTCCCCATCATCCGCCAGATCGCCCGCCGCGTGAATCTGGAGGGACCGGTCGTGCAGGAGTTTATCCTAGTCGGCCTGTCCTACGCCGACGGCGACAAGGGCGCCGAAAGCCGTCGTCGCGACTATACGCCGACGCCCAACGGCCCGCGCAGCTCAGGCGCCGCCGTGCATGGCGGCGGCGCGGCCTATCAGACCTATCTGAAGACCCAGGCTCTGCCCTTCATCGAGAAGACGTTCCGCGCCGACCCGGCGCACCGCGTCCTGCTGGGACATTCCTACGGCGGCTTGCTGGGCGCCCAGATCCTGTTCAGCGACCCGGCGATGTTCCAGTCCTACGTCCTGGGCAGTCCCTCGCTCTGGTACGACAAGGGCTACATGATGGGGGTCGAGGCCGACTACGCCCGCAACCATCGCGATCTGAACGCCCAGGTCTTCATGTATGTGGGCGGTCACGAGAAGCCCGGCCCGACGCGCCGCAACAGCGAGGCCGACATGGTCGGCGACATGCAGACGCTGCAGCGCAACCTGGAATCGCGCGGCTATCCCGGCCTGAAAGTCAGCTCTGTGGTGCTGGAGGACGAGGACCACCTGACCGTCGCCCCCGTCGGCTTCACGCGCGCTCTAGAGGCCGTGCTTCCCGCCCGCTAAGACCGCCTCCGAAAAGCCGCGCGCCTATCCGAAGATTTGCCCAAAGGCGTCGGGATCGCTACATCCCCCGTCAACTTCCCCATCCGCACTGAATCAAGGGCGCGACGCGACGTATGGCGCAGCAATATATCTTCCAGATGCAGGGTCTGACCAAGACCTTCCCCGGCGGCAAAAAGATCTTCGAAAACATCTGGCTGAGCTTCTACAACGACGCCAAGATCGGCGTTGTCGGGGTCAACGGCTCGGGTAAATCCACCCTGCTGAAGATCATGGCCGGCCTGGACAGCGAGTTCCAGGGCGAGGCCCGCGCCGCCGACGGCGTCAAGCGCGGCTATCTGGAGCAGGAGCCCCACCTCGATCCGGCGCTGAACGTGCGCCAGAACGTCGAGGCCTGGTGCGAAGAGAAGCAGTGGGTCAACCGCTTCAACGAAGTCGCCGCCGAACTGGGCGAGAACTACACCGACGAACTGATGGAGGAGATGACCGCCCTCCAGGAGAAGATCGACGCCGGCGACGTCTGGGACATCGACAGCCGCATCGATCAGGCCATGGGCGCCCTGCGCTGCCCGCCCGACGACTGGGAAGTCACCAACCTGTCCGGTGGTGAAAAGCGCCGCGTGGCGCTGGCCCGCCTGCTGCTGTCGAAACCCGACATGCTGCTGATGGACGAACCGACCAACCACCTGGACGCCGAATCCGTCGCCTGGCTGCAGCACCACCTGGAGAACTTCCCCGGCTGCGTCATCCTGGTGACCCACGACCGCTACTTCCTGGATCAGGTCACGAAGTGGACGCTGGAGCTGGACCGCGGCAAGGGCCACCCGCACGAGGGCAACTACTCCTCGTGGCTGGAAGCCAAGCAGAAGCGCGTCGTGCAGGAACAGTCGGAATCCGAAGCCCGTCAGCGCGCCCTCACCCGCGAACTGGAATGGGTCCGTTCGGGCGCCAAGGCCCGTCAGGCCAAGTCTAAGGCCCGTCTGGCCGCCTATGAGAAGATGGTCGCCGAGCAGGAAAATTCGCGTCAGGCCCAATCCTTCGCCGTCATCCAGATCCCGCCCGGCCCGCGCCTGGGCAACGTCGTGCTGGAAGTCGACGGCCTGAAGAAGTCCTATGGCGACAAGGTTCTGTTCGACAACCTGACCTTCAAGCTGCCGCCCAACGGGATCGTTGGCGTCATCGGCCCGAACGGCGCCGGCAAGTCGACCATGTTCAAGCTGATCACCGGCCAGGAAACGCCCGACGGCGGCACCATCAAGGTCGGCGAAACGGTCAAGCTGGCCTACGTCGATCAGTCGCGCGACGACCTGAAGCCGGACGACACCATCTGGCAGGCCATCTCGGGCGGCACCGACATCATGATGGTCGGCAAGCGCGAGATTAACACCCGCGCCTATGTCGGCTCGTTCAACTTCAAGGGCGGCGACCAGCAGAAGAAGGTCGGCCAACTGTCGGGCGGTGAGCGTAACCGCGTCCACCTGGCCAAGACCCTGGCCACCGGCGGCAACCTGATCCTGCTCGACGAACCGACCAACGACCTGGACATCGAAACCCTGCAGAACCTCGAAGAGGCTCTGGAAGAGTTCGCCGGCTGCGCCGTGGTCATCAGCCACGACCGCTGGTTCCTGGACCGTCTGGCCACCCACATCCTCGCCTTCGAAGGCGACGGCCACGTGGAATGGTTCGAGGGCAACTTCGAAGCCTATGAACAGGACAAGATGCGCCGCCTGGGCGCCGACAGCATCATTCCCAAGCGCATCCAGCACCAGAAGTTCGGTCGCTGATCGAACTGACCAGATGACAAGCGGCCCTCCGAACAATCGGGGGGCCGTTTTTCTATGCCCCCCTATCCCGCTCATCCCGGCGTTCGCCGGGATCCAGTAAGAGCCCAAGACACCAGAGGGTCGAACGTCGCTCCTGTCGCCAAAACACTGGATCCCGACGTCCGCCGGGATGAGCGGTGAATGAGAAGGCTAGCGCTCCAGCGAAAGCGGGATAGTCTGTCTCCATGACCCAGCGTCCCGCCGTCCTGATCATGCAGCGGCATCTGGCCCCGCTGAGCGCCTTCCTGGAAGGCGCCTACGACGTCTATCGCTTCTGGGAAGGCCCGCCGATCGAGGCCGCCCATGATATCCGCGCTCTGATCGTCGCGGGCGAGTTCGAACTGGACAAGAGCCTGATCGAACGCCTGCCCAATCTGTCGCTGATCGCCTGCTTCACGGCGGGTTATGACGGCATCGACGTCGAATGGTGCCGCGCGCGCGGTCTGCCCGTCACCCATGCCCCCGGCGTGAACCACGAAGACGTGGCCGACCACGCCATCGGCCTGATCCTGGCCGCGCGCCGCCAGATCGCCGAGGGCGACCGCACCATCCGCGCGGGCGGATGGAGCCTGTCCACACGCAGCATCACCACCTCCTTGAGCGGTCAGAGACTGGGGATCGTCGGTCTGGGCCATATCGGCGAGGCCGTGGCGAGACGCGCCGACGTCATGCGGATGAACGTCCGCTGGTGGGGCCCGCGCGAGAAGGACGCAAGCTGGCCTCGCACCGACACCTTGATCGACCTCGCCCAAGGTTCCGACATTCTCGTCGTCGCCTGTCGGGCGGATGAGAACAATCGGGGGCTGATTTCGGCCGAAGTGATCGAGGCGCTTGGCCCGTCGGGCCTGCTGGTCAACGTCGCGCGCGGGCAATTGGTCGATGAGGACGCCGTCATCGCCGCGCTGAAGGACGGCCGACTGGGCGGCGCCGCGCTGGACGTCTTCGTCCAAGAGCCGACTGAAGCTGCGCGTTGGGCGGGCGTGCCCAACACCGTCTTGACGCCCCATACCGGCGGCGCCACGACCGAAGCGGTGCAGGGGATGCTGATGCTGCTTCTACAGAATCTCTCGGCCCACTTTGCCGATGAGCCGTTGAAGACGCCTGTCGCAGACTGAAATTCCGCACCTCGGGGCCGTCTCGCCCCCCATTCCAGACAAGCAAAGAACGATCCGTGCCTGCATTACGCGGATAGAAGACGCGTACGACCAGATTTTGCTTGCATAAGCGTATAAGGATATCTTTATACGACACATGACACTGACCGCTGACCAGACTGTAGAAGCCCTGCGCGCCGCCGGCGAACCGACCCGCCTGCGCGTCCTGTCCCTGCTGGCCGCGGAAGAGCTGTCGGTGATGGAGCTGTCGCGTGTTCTGGACCAGAGCCAGCCGCGCGTCTCGCGCCATCTGAAGCTGATGGCGGACGCGGGTCTGATCGAGCGATTCCCCGATGGCGCGCGCGTCTTCTACCGCCTGTCGCACGACGCCCTGTCGCGGCGACTGATCGACACCGTTCTGGACCTGCTGGACGACGGCGAGGGCGAGGCCGACCATCGCCGTCTGGACGAGGTGCGCAAGGAGCGCGCCATCGACGCCGCCCGCTATTTCGAACAGATCGCGCCCCAGTGGGACCAGATGCGCAGCCTCTATGTCTGCGAAAGCGCGGTCGAGGCGGCGGTCGCACGCGCGGCCGGATCCGGCCCGTTCGAGCGCGTGGTCGATCTGGGCACCGGCTCGGGCCGGATGCTGACTCTGTTCGGCAAGCAGGCGAAGATGTCGGTCGGCCTCGACCTGTCGCAGAACATGCTGAACATCGCTCGCGCCAATGTCTCCAAGGCCGGGCTGGACAAGGTCGAGCTGCGCCACGGCGACATCTTCTCGACCCGCCTGCCGCACGAAAGCGCCGATCTGGTGATCGTCCATCAGGTGCTGCACTACCTCGCCGATCCCGCCGCCGCCGTGGCCGAGGCCGCGCGTCTGGTCATGCCGGGCGGCAAGCTGCTGATCGTCGACTTCGCCCCTCACAAGTTCGAACACCTGCGCGAGGCGCACCAGCACCGCCGCCTGGGCTTCGCCGACGCCGAGATCCGCGAATGGCTGACCAAGGCGGGCCTGACGCCCTCGGCGCCCATCGCCCTGCCGCCGGACACGGAAGGCCTGACCGTTCACATCTGGACCGGCGAACGCGCCGCGAACCCTGCCCGAAAGACCGCCTGATGGCCCCCTCCTCTCTCGCCGAAGCCCGGGCTCTGCTGCTGTCGCCGCTGGGCCCGGTGGCCCGCGCCGGTTCGAACCGCAGCGCCGTCAACGTCTCCTTCGAATTCTTCCCGCCCAAGTCTGACGAGGCAGAGGCCAATCTGTGGAAGGCGATTCGGCGGCTGGAGCCGCTGAACCCGGCCTTCGTCTCCGTCACCTATGGCGCGGGCGGCTCGACGCGCGAGCGGACCCACCGCACCGTCCAGCGCATCATCAGCGAGACGACCCTGCGGCCCGCCGCCCACCTGACCTGCGTCGAGGCCAGCCGCGCCGAGGTCGATGAGGTCATCGAAGGCTACAAGACCATCGGCGTCGATCACATCGTCGCCCTGCGCGGCGACCCGCCTGGCGCGGCAGGCATCGGCGGCGCCTATACGCCGCGCGCCGACGGCTACGCCAACGCCACCGAACTGACCGCCGCCCTCAGCCGCATCGGCGGGTTCGAGGTCACGGTCGGCGCCTATCCTGAAAAGCACCCGGAAAGCCCGTCGATCGACCACGACATCGAGGTGTTGAAGGCCAAGGTCGACGCTGGCGCCACGCGCGCCGTGACCCAGTTCTTCTTCGACATCGAGGCCTTCCTGCGCTTCCGCGACCGGGTGCGGGCGGCGGGCGTGACCATCCCCCTGATCCCCGGCGTCATGCCGGTGTCCAACTTCGCGGGTCTGAAGCGGATGACGGCGGCGTGCGGCGCGGCCCTGCCCGACTGGCTGGCGGGGCACTTCGACGGGCTGGACGACGACCCGGAGACGCGCAAGCTGCTGGCCGCCTCCATCGCCGCCGAGACCTGCGCCCGCCTGCAGGAAGAGGGCTTTTCGGACTTCCACTTCTACACCCTGAACCGGGCCGAGCTGGTCTATGCGATCTGTCGGGTTCTGGGCGTGCGTGAAACCAAGGCTGTTGCGTAGATGACTTCCCCCCTGACCCGCGCCGAACGGATCGCCGCCCTGCACGCGGCGGCGAAAGAGCGCATTCTGGTGCTGGACGGCAGCTGGGGCGTGATGATCCAGCGCCGCGATCTGACGGAAGAGGACTTCCGCGGCGAGCGCTTCCGCGACCACAACCGTCCGCAGAAGGGCAACAACGACCTGTTGATCCTGACTCGGCCCGACATCGTGGCCGATCTGCACGATATCTATTACGCCGCTGGAGCCGATATTTCGGAGACGAACACCTTCTCCTCGACCACCATCGCCCAGGCCGACTACGGGCTGGAAGACGCGGTCTATGACCTGAACTATGAAGGCGCCCGCATCGCGCGCGAGGTCGCCGACCGCTGGACGGAAAAGGAGCCGCACAAGCCCCGCTTCGTCGCCGGCGCCATCGGCCCGACCAACCGCACCCTGTCGCTGAGCCCCGACGTCAACGACCCCGGCTATCGCGCCGTCACCTATGACGAGGTCTATGAGGCCTATAAGCAGCAGGCGCGCGCCCTGCACCACGGCGGCGTCGACATCTTCCTGATCGAGACGGTGTTCGACACCCTGAACTGCAAGGCCGCGATCAAGGCGATCAAGGATCTGGAGGACGAAGGGCTGGAGCCCCTGCCCCTGTGGATCTCGGGCACCATCACCGACCGCTCGGGCCGCACCCTCAGTGGCCAGACGGCGGAGGCCTTCTGGAACTCGATCCGCCACGCCAAGCCGTTCGCCGTCGGCTTCAACTGCGCCCTGGGCGCCGAGCTGATGCGGCCGCACATCGCTGAACTGAGCCGCGTCGCCGACACCCTGGTCAGCGCCTATCCCAACGCGGGCCTGCCCAACGCTATGGGCCAGTATGACGAACAGCCGCACGAGACGGCCCACTTCCTCGAGGAATGGGCGCAGTCGGGTCTGGTCAACATCGTCGGCGGCTGCTGCGGCACCACCCCCGACCACATCCGCCACGTCGCTGAGGAAGTCGCGGACGTGACCCCGCGCGCCGTGCCGGAGCGCCCCACAGCCCTGCGTCTGTCGGGCTTGGAACCCTTCGAACTGGTGTCGTGATGCGTCCTGTCTTCATCAACGTCGGCGAGCGGACCAACGTCACGGGTTCGGCCAAGTTCAGGAAGCTGATCGTCGACGGCGACTACACCGCCGCCCTGTCGGTCGCGCGCCAGCAGGTCGAGGCGGGCGCCCAGGTCATCGACGTCAACATGGACGAGGGCCTGCTGGACGGCCCCGTCGCCATGCGGACCTTCCTGAACCTGATCGCGGCCGAGCCCGACATCGCCCGCGTGCCGGTCATGATCGACAGCTCCAAATGGGAGGTGATCGAGGCGGGCCTGAAATGCGTTCAGGGCAAGCCGATCGTCAACTCGATCTCGATGAAGGAGGGCGAGGACGCCTTCCGCCATCACGCCATCCAGTGCCTGCGCTACGGCGCCGCCGTGGTGGTCATGGCCTTTGACGAGGTGGGTCAGGCCGACACCGCCGCGCGCAAGATCGAGATCTGCACCCGCGCCTATAATATCCTGGTGAACGAGGTCGGCTTCCCGCCCGAGGACATCATCTTCGATCCCAACATCTTCGCCGTGGCGACAGGGATCGAGGAGCACGACAACTACGCCGTCGACTTCATCGAGGCGGTCCGGGTCATCAAACAGACCCTGCCCCACGCCCGCGTCTCGGGCGGGGTGTCAAACGTCTCGTTCAGCTTCCGCGGCAATGAGCCGGTGCGCCGGGCGATCCACAGCGTCTTCCTGTACCACGCCATCAACGCCGGTCTGGACATGGGCATCGTCAATGCGGGCGACCTGCCCGTCTATGACGACATCGACGCCGAACTGCGCGAAGCCGTCGAGGACGTGATCCTGAACCGGCCGCAGCGGACGAACGTGTCCAACACCGAGCGGCTGGTGGACATGGCGCCCCGCTACAAGGGTGAGAAGGGCGCGGCCAAGGTCGTGGACCTGAAATGGCGCGACGCCACGGTCGCCAAGCGCATCGAACACGCCCTGGTCCACGGCATCACCGACTACATCGTCGAGGATACGGAGGAAGCCCGTCAGGCGTCCGAGCGCCCGCTGCACGTCATCGAAGGCCCCTTGATGGACGGCATGAACGTGGTCGGCGACCTGTTCGGCTCGGGCCGGATGTTCCTGCCGCAGGTGGTGAAGTCGGCGCGGGTGATGAAGCAGGCTGTGGCCCACCTAGAACCCTTCATGGAGGCCGAAAAGGCCGGTCAGGAGCGTCAGGCCGCAGGCAAGATCCTGATGGCCACGGTCAAGGGCGACGTCCACGACATTGGCAAGAACATCGTCGGCGTCGTGCTTCAGTGCAACAACTACGAGGTCGTCGATCTGGGCGTCATGGTCCCGGCCGATCGCATCCTGGACGCCGCCATCGAGCACAAGGTCGACATCGTCGGCCTGTCGGGCCTGATCACGCCGTCGCTGGACGAAATGACCTTCGTCGCCGCCGAGATGGAGCGGCGCGGCTTCGACATTCCCCTGCTGATCGGGGGCGCCACGACCAGCCGCACCCATACGGCCGTGAAGATCGAACCGGCCTATCGCAAGGGCTCGACCACCTATGTCATCGACGCCAGCCGCGCCGTCGGCGTGGTGTCTGGCCTGCTGTCCCCGACCGACAAGGCCAAGAACGAGGCGGCCACCCGCGACGAATACATCCGCATCCGCGAGCAATACGCCCGCGGTCAGGAAGTGAAGGCCCGCGCCTCGCTGCAACAGGCGCGCGACAACCGCTGGCGACCCGATGAGGCGCAACTCCCGGCCCCTGCGCCCTCCTTCCTCGGCGTGCGCGCCTATGAGGCCTGGGATCTTCAGGATCTGGCCGACCACATCGACTGGACGCCCTTCTTCGCCAGCTGGGAGCTGATCGGGCGTTATCCGCTGATCCTCGAAGACGAAATCGTCGGCGAGGCCGCCCGCGACCTGTTCCGCGACGCACAGGCCATGCTGAAACGCATCGTCGAAGAGAAGTGGTTCACCGCCAAGGGCGTCATCGGCTTCTGGCCCGCCAATGCGCGCGGCGACGACGTGATCGTCTGGACCGACGAAACCCGGGCGACCGAAGCCGCCCGCTTCCACGGCCTGCGCCAGCAGATCAAGAAATCCAACGGCAAGCCGAACCTGTGCCTGTCCGACTTCGTGGCCGAGGACGGCGCCGACTATCTGGGCGCCTTCGCCGTCACCGCCGGGCATGGCGAACTGGAAAAGGCCGCCGAGTTCAAGGCGGCGGGCGACGACTATTCCGCCATCATGGCCACGGCCCTGGCCGACCGTCTGGCCGAAGCCTTCGCTGAGCGCCTGCACAAGGAGGTGCGCACCCAGCTGTGGGGCTACGTCCCCGACGAACAGACCTCGGTGCAGGATCTGATCGAAGAGAAGTATCAGGGCATCCGCCCCGCCCCCGGCTATCCGGCCCAGCCCGACCACACAGAGAAGGCCACCCTGTTCCGTCTGCTGGACGCAGGCGCCAACGCCGGGATGGAGTTGACGGAATCCTTCGCCATGTCGCCCCCCGCCTCGGTCAGCGGCCTCTACTTCGGCCATCCGGGCAGCCACTATTTCGGCGTCGGCAAGATCGACCGCGATCAGGTCGAGGACTACGCCGCCCGAAAGGGCTGGGACGTGGAGACGGCCGAGCGCTGGCTGGCGCCGATCCTGAACTACGACCCCGACGCTGTCGCGCGGAACGACGCGGCCTAGGCGGCAGGCCTTTAACCGTGCGCCTGCTGTTCGGCGCAGCCTGCGACGAGGAAGTCCAGCAGCATGCGCACGGACGGCAGAAGGCCGCGTCGCGACGGGAAGACGGCGTGGACGATCCACTTCTTCGGCCGCCAGTCCGGCAGCAGATCGACCAGTTTCCCGGCGTCCAGATCGCGGGCGACGGCCACCGTCGGCAACAGGGCGACTCCCAGTCCGTGGACGGCGCCTTCGTGCAGCATATGCAGGTCGTCGGTCACAAGGCGCGGCGTGTGGCGCACAGAGGCCGTCATGCCTTCCGTGTGGTGCAGCGCCCAGACGTGGTCACGGTGCGCCGGGCCGAAGTCGAGGCTGGGCCAGTTCGCCAGATCGGCCGGGCCGGTCGGCCGTCCCATGCGGGCGATCAGGTCCGGACTGGCGACCAGACGATGCACGCTCTCGTCCAGCTTGCGCATGACCAGATCGGTTTGTTCCAGCGGCGGCTCGCGGACGCGGATCGCCAGGTCGAAGCCCTCGCCGATGACATCCACCCGGCGACTGGTGCTGTGCAACTGCACGTCCAGATCGGGATACAGGGCCATGAAGCGGACGATCAGACTGCTCATCTGATAGGTCAGCAGGCCCGGCGCGCAGGCGACGCGGATCGTGCCGCACGGCTCGGACCGGGCGCCGTCGATCAAGGCCTGCGCCGCCTCGGCCTCGATCAGCATGGCGAGACAGTGTTGATAATAGGCCAGCCCGATCTCTGTGACCGAGAATTTGCGTGATGAGCGCTGGATCAGCCGCGTGCCCAACTGGTCTTCCAGCGCGGCGATGCGGCGGCTGAGCTTGGACTTCTGCATGCCCAGCGCCCGCGCCGCCGGGGCGAAGCCGTGGTGATCCACCACCTGCACGAAATAATAGAGGTCGTTGAGGTCTCTCATCGTTCTATTGATAGAACGCAGCGAGGCGATTTCGCAATCTGCCCGCCTCATCGTTTCGCAGGCATAAGGTCTTCAACGCGATCGGCCTCTTCTTCTGACGGCCGGTCCATCGAATGGAGACAAGACCATGAAGAAGGTTCTGGGCCGTTACGGCAACGACCGCGGCCATTGGGTCGGCGACGGTTTCCCCGTCCGTTCGCTGTTTTCCTACAACGCCGCAGGCAAACAGGTCAGCCCCTTCCTGCTGCTCGACTACGCCGGTCCGTACAACTTCGAGCCGACGACCGAGCGGCGCGGCGTGGGGCAGCATCCGCACCGCGGCTTCGAGACCGTGACCATCGTCTATGACGGCGAGGTCGAGCATCGCGACTCGACCGGCCAGGGCGGGATCATCGGCCCCGGCGACGTCCAGTGGATGACGGCGGGCGGCGGCATCCTGCACGAGGAGTTCCACTCCCCGGCCTTCTCGCGCACCGGCGGCCCGTTCCGCATGGTTCAGCTGTGGGTCAACCTGCCCGCCAAGGACAAGATGACCCGTCCCGGCTACCAGTCGATCCTGAACGCCGACATTCCGACCGTTTCCCTGCCGGACGACGCAGGCACGGCCCGGATCATCGCCGGCGCGATGGACGACTCGAAAGGCCCGGCCACGACCTTCACCCCCATCAATGTGTGGGACGTGCGGTTGAACCGGGACGCCGAGACGACGCTGGATCTGCCCGAAGGCCACACGGCCATGGTGGTGGTTCTGTCGGGTCACGTCACCGTCAACGGCGACCAGCCGGCCGGCGCCGCCGAGGCCCTGCTGCTGGACCGCAAGGGCGACAGCGTCACTCTGAGCGCCGATGCGGACACGACCCTGCTGATCCTGACCGGAGAGCCGATCGACGAGCCCATCGTCGGCTACGGCCCCTTCGTGATGAACAGCGAGGACGAGATCCGCACCGCCGTCACGGACTTCAACAGCGGCCGCTTCGGCGACATCCCCGCCGCCTGAACGCCCTCACGAAAACGTAAGGCCCGGTCTTCGGACCGGGCCGCAACCCCCGCCTTGACCGGACATTCGTCCGAGCGCGGCCCCCTGCCTGAAAGGAAAGACGCCCATGTCCGCTTCCGCCCTGCCCGCAAACTTCAACGGCCAGCGTCCGGTCATCGACCCGAACGACGCCGTCATGCTGCTGATCGATCACCAGAGCGGCCTATTCCAGACCGTGGCCGACATGCCGATGACCACCCTGCGCCGCCACGCCGCCGCCCTGGCTTCGATGGCGACCCTGGCCAAGCTGCCGGTCATCACCACCGCCTCGGTGCCCCAGGGCCCGAACGGCCCGCTGATCCCGGAAATCCACGCCAACGCCCCCCCACGCCCAGTATGTGGCGCGCAAGGGCGAGATCAACGCCTGGGACAACCCCGACTTCGTCGCCGCCGTGAAGGCCACGGGCCGCAAGACCCTGATCATCGCCGGCACCATCACCAGCGTCTGCATGGCCTTCCCCGCCATCAGCGCCGCCTATGAAGGCTACAAGGTCTTCGTCGTGGTCGACGCTTCGGGCACCTATTCGAAGATGGCCCAGGAGATCACCCTGGCCCGCGTGGTCCAGGCTGGCGTCATCCCCATGGACATGGCCGCTGTCGCCTCGGAACTTCAGAAGACCTGGCATCGCGACGACGCCCAGCAGTGGGCCGAGATCTACACCCAGATCTTCCCGCCGTACCAACTGCTGATCGAAAGCTACGGCAAGGCTCAGCAGGTCGCGACGGACCACGAAACCCTCGACTCGCAACGCGACTGACGAAGACGCGCCGGTTCCGCCTCGCCCCTCATCGATGAAGCGAAACCGGCGTCATGCGCGCGCCTCGCCAAGGCGCAACTTCCCCCCGGAAAGGAGCCATTCAATGGCCAGCGAACCGATCCGCGATCCGAAATCGGATCATCTTCTGACCCCCGAGAACTCGGCCTTCGTCATCATCGACTATCAGCCGGTTCAGGTGAACTCGATCGCCTCGATGGACCGCCAGCTGCTGGTGAACAACATCGTCGGCACGGCCAAGGCGGCCGTCGCCTATGGCCTGCCGATCGTCCACTCGACCGTCAACGTCGAGACGGGGCTGAACCGGCCGCCGATCCCGCAGCTGCGCAAGGTGCTGAAAGACTATCCGACCTATGACCGCACCACGATCAACTCCTGGGAAGACGTGGAATTCCGCAAGGCGGTCGAGGCGACCGGCCGCAAGAAACTGATCATGACGGCCCTGTGGACCGAAGCCTGCCTGACCTTCCCGGCTCTGGACGCCCTGCGTGACGGCTATGAAGTGTATGTCGTGGCCGACGCCGTCGGCGGCACCTCGGTCACGGCGCACGAAATGGGCCTGCGCCGCATCGAACAGGCGGGCGGAAAGCTGATTTCCGCGCCTCAGCTGTTCTGTGAACTGCAGCGTGACTGGAAACGGTCGGAAACCGTCCCCGCCTTCATGAACCTGTTCATCGAAACCGGCGGCACGGCCGGAATCCAGTTCTCCTACGACAGGGAAGACTGACCCTTGAGGGCGATCCGCGTCATAGTGCGGGGATCGCCCCTTTCGTCGTCGCAGCGTTCATCTTTCAGGAGCCCCAATCATGATCGAACTCATCATCGACCAGCGCCGCAAGGATCTCGGCGGCTTTGAGGTCGGCCGCGTCCTGCCCTTCGCCAAGCGTCGCGCGGTCGGTCCCTTCGTCTTCTTCGACCACATGGGCCCGGTGGACATGCCCGCCGGCATCCCCAAGACGGTCGACGTGCGCCCGCACCCGCACATCGGCATCTCGACCCTGACCTATTTGTTCGACGGCGAGATCACCCACCGCGACAGCCTGGGCGTCCAGCAGGACATCCGCCCGGCCGAGGTCAACTGGATGACCGCAGGCAGCGGCGTCACCCACTCCGAGCGGTTCGAGCGCGCCCGCATGGAGGGGCTGCGGCTAGAGGGCATTCAGGCCTGGCTGGCCCTGCCTGACGGTCAGGAAGAGGTCGACCCGTCCTTCCAGCACGTCGGCTCCAGCGACCTGCCGACCTGGATCGAAAGCGGCGTGAAGGGCCGTCTGGTGGCGGGCGAGACCATGGGCATGAAGGCCGGGGTCAGCACCTTCTCGCCCCTGCACTACATGCACCTAGAGATGGAGCCGGGAGCCCGGTTCCAGACGCCGACGGATCACGCCGAAAGCGCCGTCTATGTGGTCCAGGGCATGGTCGAGATCGACGACGGCCGCCCTGTCGGCCCCGGTCAGATGGCCGTGCTTGAAAAGGGCCTGCCCTCGATCATCGTGGCGCAGCAGCCGACCACCCTGATGGTGCTGGGCGGCGAGCCGGTGGGCGAGCGCTTCATCGAATGGAACTTCGTGTCGTCTTCGAAGGAGCGGATCGAGCAGGCCAAGGCCGACTGGCGCGCCGGTCGCATGAAACTGCCCGACATGGACGATCAGGAGTTCATCCCCCTGCCCCCCGATCGGACGCCGCCCCCGCCCATGTCCTGACCGGGACTGGGCGCTAGGGACAAGGCCGACGCAGGATCCCCTGCGTCGGCTTTTTCCTATGTAACGGCCGGCGCAGCAGGCGGCTCGTCGGCGTCCGTATCCTCTTCTCCGCGCGACACCACGGCGGCAACGACCAGGTCGCCGGTGACGTTCAGCGAGGTCCGGCACATGTCCAGGAAGCGGTCGACGCCCAGGATCAGACCGATCCCTTCCGGCGGCACCCCCACCATGGCCAGGATCATGGCGATGACCGGCAAGGAGCCGGCGGGCACGCCCGCCGTGCCGACCCCGCCCAGGATACAGACCAGCATGACGATCACCTGCTGGCCCAACGTCAGGTCGACGCCGAAGAACTGGGCCAGGAACAGCACCGTCACCCCCTCGAACAGGGCCGTGCCGTTCTGGTTGGCGGTGGCCCCAACCGTCAGGACGAAACGGGCGATCTTGCGCGGCAGACCCAGTTCCTGTTCGGCCACGCGCAGCGACACCGGCAGGCTGGCGTTGGACGAGGCGGTGGAGAAGGACACCACCATGGCCTCGCGTATGTCGCGGAAGAACTTCAGCGGCGACATGCCCCCCATCAGCCAGATCACCAGCGGGTAGACCACGAACATATGGATCGCCATGGCCCCCACGGCCACGGCCACGAAGGCGCCCAGACGGATCAGCAGCTCCCAGCCGAACAGGGCCGCCAGGTTGAACATCAGGCAGGCGATGGCGATGGGCGCGATGCGGATGACGAGGTTGATGAGCTTCATCATCACCTCGAACAGACCCTCGATGGTCTGCTGAAGCCGGTCGGTGGCGGGGCTCTTGGTCATGACCAGGCCGACGCCGAAGAACAGGGCGAAGACCATCACCGGCAAAATCTGGTTCTCGGCCGCCGCCGTGAAGACGTTGGACGGGATCAGCTCCAGAAAGAAGTCGCCCGCCTGCACCGACTTGGGCGCATTGCCGACAATCGAGGCCGCGCCCGCGCGCCCCTGATCCAGCAGTTGTTGCGCCAGGGCCGGATCAACCCCGTCGCCGGGCCGGAAGACGTTGACCATGACCATGCCGATCAGCACGGCCACGGCGGAAATGAAGACGGTGAAGCCCAGGCTCTTGGAGCCCGCCCGGCCCAGAGCCTTCAGGTCGCCCATCTCGGCCACCCCGATGACCAGGGCCGAGAACAGCAGCGGCAGCACCAGCATGAACAGCAGACGCAGGAAGATCTGCCCGGCCGGTCCTGTGATATTGGAGGTCAGCCACTGCACCCAACCGACGTCCCCTCCGACGGTCAGATTGACGATGAGTCCGCCCGTGAGACCGACCAGAAACCCGATCAGCATCAACATATGGAGCGGCAGTCCGCGCTTGGCTTTGATCTCCATCCGATCCCTTCCCCTTATTCCCTCATCCCCTTGGACTAACGGACAGGAAGGCCATAGATCAACCCACTGGGCCGTGACGACCATTGAGCATTCAATCCGCGCTCCAGATCCAGAGACGACTGCGAGCCCAGGTTCCGATTGAATATCTCGCCGTAATTTCCGCCAGCAGAAACAGCGTCTTTCGCCCATGTTCTCGACAAATCGAGGCTCGGGCCGAAGTCACCTTCGTCGCCGAGCAGACGACGGACTCTAGGGTCCGCGGAATTCTTACCCATGTCTGCGGCATTTGCACGCGTCACGCCCAATTCCTCGGCCAAAATCAGAGCGTTGAGCGTCCAGCGAATAACCGCCGTCCAGCGGTCGTCGCCGCTACGCACCACGGGCCCCAGCGGCTCCTTGGAGATAACGTCCGGCAGAATGACGTGCTGCTGCGGGTTCGGCAGGGTCGTGCGCGCCGCCGCCAGGGCTGAGATGTCGGCGGTGAAGGCGTCGCATTCCTCGCGCGCATAGGCTTGGCGCGCCTCGCCTTCGGTGGCGACCACGACGGGGCGATACTCGATGCCCCTGCGGCGGAAATAGTCCTCGACATTCAGCTCAGTGGTCGAGCCGGACTGAACGCAGATGCGAGCGCCGTTCAGTTCGGCCGCGCTGCTCAGATTGAGCGCGCGGCGCACCATGAAGCCCTGGCCGTCGTAGTAGTTGATCCCGGCGAAACTGAGCTGCGCGCCCGTATCCCGGCTCATGGTCCAGGAGGTGTTGCGCCACAGCACGTCCACGCGCCCGTCGCGCAGGGCCTCGAACCGCTGTTCCGTCGTCAACGGCACGAAGCGCACGGCGTCAGGATCGCCGAAGATGGCGGCCGCCGTAGCGCGGCAGAAGTCGACGTCAAAGCCCCGCCAGGCGCCGCGATTGTCGGTATAGGCGAAACCGACCAGCCCCTCGTGCACGCCGCAATTCAGCCGACCGCGCTGGCGCACCGCCGCCAGGGTCGGGCTGGACTTCGCCTCGGTCGCGGCGGTCGGCGCCTGGCGTGAAGGTTCGCGCGGCTCCGGCGCCTGCGGTTCAGCCGATCTCTGACAGGCGCCTGTCGCCAGGGTCAGCATCGCCGCCACGCCTGCTGTCGCTCGCCATCTCCGCATCCGATCCACCGCTCCGTCTTGCGCCCCGGAACAGTTTAGAGCCCTCTAGGCCCCGAACCGCAACCCGCCGGAGCCTTCATGCCGCCCATTTCCGACCGAACCCGGCTGATCGCCGGCGCCACCCGGCGCGGCCAGGGCCGTCGCCCGGTCAATCCTCCTGTGGAGCGCGCCTCCACCATGCTCAGCGACGATCCGGCCCGGATGCAGGATGCGTCGGACGGCCCCGTCTATGGCCTCGACGGCACGAGCGCGGCGCGCGAGCTGCGCGCCCTGCTGGCCCAGATGGAGGGCGGGACCGACGCCTTCCTGGTCCCCTCGGGCCTGGCGGCCGTGACCGTGCCCCTGACCGCCCTGCTGCGCCCCGGCGACGAGGTGCTGACCACCGACGCCGTCTATGGACCCACGCGCCGCTTCCTGACCCGCCACCTCGCCGCGCGCGGGATCACCGCCCGCTTCCACCCCGCCGACGCCTCGACCGAGGCCGTTCTGACCGCCATCACCCCGCGCACCCGACTTCTGCTGATCGAAGCGCCCGCCTCTCTGACCTTCGAGATCGCAGACGCCCCCGCCCTGGCCGCCGCCTGTCGCGAACGCGGCGTTCTGACGGTCATGGACAACACCTGGGCGGCGGGGCTGGCCTTCCGTCCCCTGGCGCATGGCGTCGACGTCAGCGTTCAGGCCCTGACCAAATACGTCGGCGGCCATTCCGATCTGCTGATGGGCGGGATCGCCGCCGGCGCGCCGTCCGTCCTACGCGCCATCGCAAACACCATCGAGGACATGGGTTGGCACGTCTCGCCCGACGACGCCTGGCTGGCGCTGCGCGGCGTCCGCACACTGCCCCTGCGCTACGAGGCCCAGGCCCGCTCGGCCCTGACGGTGGCGCAGTGGCTGAAAGCCCAGCCGGAGGTCGCCGACGTCCTCTATCCGCCCCTGCCCGGTTCGGTCGGACACGACCTGTGGCGGCGCGACTTCGACGGCGCGGCCTCCCTGATGGGCGTGGTCATGAAGGGCGGCGACACAGCGGCGGCCCACGCCTTCATGCGCGCGCTCAGCCTGTTCGGCATGGGGTATTCCTGGGGCGGCTTCGAGAGCCTGACCACCCACGAAACGCCGCAACTGGCCCATCGGCAACATGCGCCCGACCTGTCCGGTCAGTTGCTGCGTCTGCATGTCGGGCTGGAAGACCCCGCCGACCTGATCGGCGATCTTGAGAAGGGATTGAAGGCATGGCGCGCCCTGCAGGACTCGAACCTGCAACCGTCCGCTTAGAAGGCGGGTGCTCTATCCGGTTGAGCTAAGGGCGCGGAAGGCCGCAGTTCGGACTTAGTGCGTCCAGGACTGCTTGCGGTTGGTGGCGAAGTTGTCGGCGTAGGCCTTGATGATGACCGGCGCCTCGTTCGGCTCGTGCAGGCGGAAGGCGATGCCGTGGCGTTCAGCGTATTCGACCGCCTCTTCCTTGGTGTCGAAGGAGAGGCGGACCTGGCCGTTCATGTCGGTCGAGCTGGTCCAGCCCATCAGAGGATCGATGGTGCGGGCCGAGGCCGGCTCGAACTCCAGACGCCAGTCGCGCGTCTTGGCCTTGCCGGACTGCATCGCGGTCTTGGCCGGGCGATAGATGCGAGCGAGCATGGACGGAATCCTTCGGACGGGGAACTCGCGGGGTGCATACCCCGCCGCCGCCGCCCGGTCCAGACGCCGCAAGACTTCATCAGACCGCCTGGATCAGGCGGCGAGCGTAGAAGAACCGGCGTCAATCCAGCGGCGTGCGGCGCGCTGGGCCTCTGCGATCTCGTCGTGCTCCATCTCCTGGCTGATGTCGCGTCGGTATTCCCGCGCCTCGATCGAGCCCTTCATGGAGGCCAGGTTGAAGATCATATGAGCCGACACCCGGTCGATCGGGCATCCGTCCAGTCCCGCCGAATAGGCCAGGCCCAGACGGAACAAGGCGTCGCCGTCCATGTCGGGCGTGGGCAAGGGCAAGGTGTCGCGCGCCTGGGGCGCTTGATCGTCATGCAGCGGATTCATCAGCAATCCTCCCCCGCGGCGTCGTTCTGACCCCGCTATCGGACAGGCATTCAAGTATCGTTGGTTTGAAATTAGCGTTAACGCGCTCAAGCCCCACGCAGCGCGGCCCTTGTCCGCATGCGGACGCAAGCTGACAGGCCGGTTCAGCGACGGTTCATTCGACCAGCGTGAAAGTCGACGCCAGACAGGGATTTCGCTTCTTGAATGGAGTTGCCAAATGAACCGCCTGACCAAGGCCGCCGTCGTCGCGCTCGCTCTGGCGACCACAGCCGCCCCCATGATGGCCCAGGCGCAGGATCATCGCGGGGACCGCCGCGAGTGGAGCCATGATCGCCGAGACGACCACCGTGAGCGGCGTCAGGATCGACGCGACGACCGTCGTGAATGGCGCCAGGACCGACGCGAGGACCGCCGTGAGTGGCGTCAGGACCGTCGTGAGTGGCGTCAAGACCGTCGCGACGATCGTCGAGAATGGCGTCAGGACCAGCGCCGATACGACCGCTGGAGCCGTGACAACCACAATTGGTGGCGCGGGCGGCCCGAGTTCCGCGATTATCGCGGCGCACGCAACGGCTACTGGTATGCGCCGGGACACGGCTATTATCGGGTCGAGCCTCGCTACTACGGCTATCGCTGGCGCACGGGCGCCTACCTGCCGCCCGCCTATCGCTCCTACTACGTCAACGACCCCTATTTCTATAATCTGAGACCCGCTCCGCGCGGCTATCGCTACGTCCATGCCGGCAACGACATCCTGCTGATCGCCGTCGCCACAGGCCTGATCGCCAGCGTGTTGAGCGACGTCTATTAAGACACGCTGGATCAAGGCATCGCTTCGCCCCGCAAGGCTCTGTCTTGCGGGGCTTTTTTCATGACGCAGCTCTGCGATCGACGTTCAGCAGCAGTTCATGGCCCCGGGCCCATTCTGCCCCCAAGCCGTCCAGTTCGGACGTGCGAGGACTTCGACCATGAAACGCTCGCTTCTCATGTTCGCGGCGGCCGCCAGCTTCCTCGTGCCCGCCGCAGCCCCCATGGCTGTTCTGGCCCAGGATCGGCCGCAGGCGCGCGAGGACGGTCCGCGTCGTCCTGATCGCGGCCAACCTCAGCGCCAGCACCGCGACGCCGACCGCCCGCGTCAGGAAGGCCCGCGCCCTCAACGGCCGGAGCGCAGACCAGAACAGCGGCCGGAACAAAGGCCGGAACAGCGACCAGACTGGAACCGCCCCGATCGCCCCGATCGCCCTAGCCGACCGGACCGGCCACAACGCCCGGATCAGCCGGACCGTCCCCAGAGGCCCGATCAACCGCGGCCTGACAGACCCAATCGTCCGGACCGCCCCGATTGGAATCGACCGGACCGTCCCCAGCGCCCAGATCGACCGGATTCCCATCGCCCAGACCGTCCCGAACGTCCGGATTGGAACCGCCCTGGCCGCCCGGACGCCCAGCGTCCGAACAGGCCGGATCGTCCCAGCCAATGGAACCGTGACCGCGACTATCGTGAATTCCACAACCGCTGGAATCGCGACCAGTGGCGCCGCGACTGGGACCGTCGTCACCGTAGCGACTGGTGGCGCCATGACCAACGCTTCCGCAGCTGGAACGGCGTGCGCATCGGCTTCTATTTCGCGCCCGGCTACGGCTACTACAGCGTGCCGCGCACCTATTGGAACCGGCAGTACTATGTCGGCCAGTATCTGCCGGACATCTTCTGGCGCTATCAGGTGAACGACTGGCGCACCTACGGCCTGGGCTATCCGCCTCCAGGCACGCGATGGGTCTATGTCGACAATGCGATCTATCTGATCGACGACTACGACGGCTACATCATCGAAGTCGTCCGCGACGCCTGGCGCTGGTAGCACTGCAACAGAAAGGCCCCGGAGAGAGCTCTCCGGGGCCTTTTTGTGGTCTGCAAGAAGGCTCTAGCCTAACCCTTAACGCGCCCTGTCGCTCAAGCAGCGAGCGACCGCGTCGCGAGCGTTAGCGACCAGCTGGGGGGTTTGGGGGCCGCAGCCCCCAAGCATCAAAGCCCTAGCTTGGCCTTCAGGATGTCGTTCACGGCGGCCGGATTGGCCTTGCCGCCGGTGGCCTTCATGACCTGGCCGACGAACCAGCCGATGGCCTGGGGCTTTTCAGCGACGGCGGCGGCCTTGTCGGGGTTGGCGGCGATGATCTCGTCCACCGCCTTCTCGATGGCGCCGGTGTCGGTGACCTGCTTCAGGCCGTGCTTCTCGACCACCTCGGCGGGCGAGCCTTCGCCGTTCCACACGTAGTCGAAGACTTCCTTGGCGATCTTGGACGAGATGACGTTGGTCTCGATCAGCTCGACCAGCTGGGCCACATGGGCGGCGGGCAGCGGGTTGTCGCTGAAGTCCTTGCCGTCCGCCGCCAAGCGGGCCGAGACCTCGTTCGTCACCCAGTTGGACACCAGCTTGGCGTCGCGGCCTTTCGCGGCGGCCTCGAAATACAGGGCCTTGGCCTGCTCCGAGATCAGCACGCCCGCGTCATATTGCGACAGACCGTATTCGCTCATGAAGCGGCGTCGCTTGTCGTCCGGCAGTTCCGGCAAGTCGGCCTTGATGGCGTCGATCCACGCCTGCTCCAGCACCAGCGGCAGCAGGTCGGGATCGGGGAAGTAGCGATAGTCCTGCGCCTCTTCCTTGGAGCGCATGGAGCGCGTCTCGCCCGCCGTCGGGTCGTACAGGCGGGTTTCCTGGGTGATCGAACCGCCGTCTTCGAGGATCTCGATCTGGCGGCGCGCCTCATACTGGATCGCCTGAGAAATGAAGCGGAAGCTGTTGACGTTCTTGATCTCGCAGCGCGTCCCCAGGAAGCTGAAGTCGCCCGTTTCCTTGAACTTGTCGTAGTTCCCGGCGCGGCAGACCGATACGTTCACGTCGGCGCGCAGGTTGCCCTTCTCCATGTCGCCGTCGCAGGTGCCGAGGTAGATCAGGATGGTGCGGATCTTCTTGACGTAGGCGACCGCCTCTTCCGGCGTGCGGATGTCGGGGCGCGAGACGATCTCCATCAGCGCCGTGCCCGCACGGTTCAGGTCGACGTAGGATTCGGTCGGCGACAGGTCGTGGATCAGCTTGCCCGCGTCCTGTTCCAGGTGCAGGCGTTCGATGCCGACGTTGAAGAAGCTGCCGTCCTCGGCCTCCACCTCGACCACGCCCTCGCCCACGATGGGGTGATACAGCTGGCTGATCTGATAGCCGGTCGGCAGGTCGGGATAGAAGTAGTTCTTGCGGTCGAACTGGCTCTTCAGATTGATCTGGGCGCGCAGGCCCAGGCCCGACTTTACCGCCTGCTCGACGCAGTATTTGTTCAGGGTCGGCAGCATGCCGGGGAAGCCCGCGTCGACCAGCGACACCTGCTCGTTCGGCCCGGCGCCGAAGCCGACCGCCGCGCCCGAGAACAGCTTGGCGTTCGAGGCGACCTGGGCGTGGATCTCCAGACCCATGACGATTTCCCAAGCGCCCGTGCGGCCTTGGATCAGTTTGGAGTTCTCAGTCATGCTCACCACCAACGGTCCGGCTTGGCGACGAAGCCCGCCGCGTCTTCGAGGGCGCCCGCGACCTGGAAGACGGTCGCTTCATCCAGGGCCTTGCCGATGACCTGCAGGCCCAGCGGCAGGCCGTCGGCGCTGAGGCCGGCGGGGACCGAGATGCCCGGCAGACCGGCCAGGTTGGTCGTCACCGTGAAGACGTCGTTCAGATACATGGTCAGGGGGTCGATCTGCTTGTCGCCGATGGCGAAGGCGGCCGACGGCGTGGACGGCGTCAGGATGGCGTCCACCTGGCCCCAGACATTGTCGAAGTCCTGGGCGATGCGGCGACGCACCTTCAGCGCCTTGACGTAATAGGCGTCGTAGAAGCCCGCCGACAGCACATAGGCGCCGATGGTCAGGCGGCGCTGGACTTCCTTGCCGAAGCCCTCGGCGCGCGAGGTCGCATAGAGGTCGTCCAGAGAGGTGAACTCTTCGGCGCGGTGGCCGAAGCGCATGCCGTCATAGCGCGCCAGGTTCGACGACGCCTCGGCCGGGGCCACGATGTAATAGGTCGGCAGGGCGTATTTGGTGTGCGGCAGGCTGATCTCGACGATCTCGCAACCGGCGGCCTTCAGCCACGCGACGCCCTGCTCCCACAGCTTCTGGATCTCAGCGGGCATGCCGTCGAGGACATATTCCTTGGGCACGCCGATGCGCAGGCCCTTGACCGACTGGCCGACCGACTGGGTCCAGTCGGGGGTCGGGATGTCGAGGCTGGTCGAATCCTTGGCGTCGAACGAGCACATGGAATTCAGCAGCAGGGCCGAATCCTTGACCGTCTTGGCGATCGGCCCGGCCTGGTCCAGCGAGCTGGCGAAGGCGACCATGCCGTAGCGGCTGGCGCGGCCGTAGGTCGGCTTGATGCCCACGGTGCCGGTGAAGGCGGCGGGCTGGCGGATCGAACCGCCAGTGTCCGACGCCGTCGCGGCCAGGCACAGGTCCGCCGCCACGGCCGAGGCCGAACCGCCGGACGAGCCGCCAGGCGTCAGGTCGGCGTTCGAGCCCTTGGACTTCCACGGGTTCTTCACCGGACCGAAGGCCGAGGTCTCGTTGGACGAGCCCATGGCGAATTCGTCCATGTTCAGCTTGCCCAGCATGACCGCCCCGTCGCGCCACAGATTGGCGGTGACGGTCGATTCATACGGTGGCACGAAGCCGCGCAGCATGTTGGAGCCGGCGGTCGTCTGCACGCCCTGCGTGCAGAACAGATCCTTGATGCCCAGCGGCGCGCCTTCCAGCGCCCCGCCCTCGCCCTTGGCCAGACGGGCGTCGGACGCGCGCGCCTGTTCCAGCGCCTTGTCCGCCGTCACCTCGACATAGGCGTTCAGCGTCGGGTTCGAGGCCTCGATGTTGGTCAGGAAGGCGCGGGTCAGCTCTTCGGACGAGAAGGTCTTGGCCTTCAGGCCATCGACGGCGTCGGCCAGCGTCAGCTTGGTCAGATCGGTCATGACTTACTCCACGACCTTGGGCACGACGAAGAAGCCGTCGGCGGATTTGGGCGCGTTGGACAGGACGTCGGCGACCTTGTCGCCGTCCGTCACCACGTCGTCGCGCATGCGCAGCGGCTGGGACACGTTGGAGGTCATCGGTTCGACGCCCTGCACGTCCACCTCGTCCAGCTGTTCGATCCACTTCAGGATGCCGTTCAGCTCCTGGGCCAACGGCTCCAGGCGGTCCTCGGGGGTCTTGATGCGGGCGAGATGCGCAACCTTGCGCACCGTCGCGGCGTCGATGGCCATGCGGCCCTCCAAAGCATGAGAGTCTAAGGGGTCGGGATTAGCGTTTCGCCGCCGTTTCGACAAGGATTTGGGTGCAGGCGCGAAATGAGCTTGGCCGTTGCGGCCAAACGCCCCCTATCGAAGGCCGTGGCGGCGCCTAAGTATGGAGCGCAGATCACAGGAGACGCGACCATGAAGATCACCGGCCCCCAAGTCCGCGCCGCGCGCGCCCTGGTGCAATGGCCGCGCGACCATGTGGCCCGCCTGTCCGGCCTGACGGTGGACGCTCTGGCCGACTTCGAGCGCGAAAACGTCGATCCCGGCGACGAGGCCCGCAGCCGCCTTCAGGCCGCGCTGGAGGAAGGCGGCGCCGTCTTCCTGCACGAAGAAGACGGCGGCCTGGGCGTGCGGCTGAAGTTCACCCGCAAGGAAGTGCGCTCGATCCGTAGCCTGGAGAACGAAGGCGGGCCCGTCGGGGACGACGACGTGTGAGTCCGCCTCCAACTCCGCTCATCCCGGCGGAGGGAAAGGGGCCCACGCTTTGACACGCGCCCCGTCTGGGCCTAACGCGCCCTCGTGCCTGTCCTTGATCTCTCCGAACTGCCCGCCGCCTGCCCGCCCAACACCCCGTGGCTGGGCCTGGACCTGGGCGAGAACACCATCGGCGTCAGCGTGTCCGACACCGGCCGCATCATCGCCAGTCCGCTGGAGCTGATCCGCAAGACCAAGTTCAGCCAGGACGCCGAACAGCTGTTCAGGATCATGGACGGCCGCAAGGTCTCGGCCCTGGTCATCGGCCTGCCGCTGAACATGGACGGCACCGAAGGCCCCCGCGCCCAGTCGTGCCGCGCCTTCGCCCGCAATCTGGAGCGGTTTCGTCCGGTCAACGTCGCCTTTCAGGACGAGCGACTGTCGACCACGGCGGTCGAGCGGTTCCTGATCGACGAACTGGACCTGACCCGCAAGCGCCGCGCCGATGTGGTGGACCGCACTGCCGCCGCCTGGATCCTGCAAGGCGCGCTGGACCGGCTGCGCGGCTGAGATGGCGGCCATCCTCGCGGGCGTCCTGCCGGTCTTCCTGCTGCTGGCGCTCGGCTATGGCCTGAAGAAGTCGGACTACCTGCCCGACGCCGCCTGGCGGCCGATCGAGAAGCTGGCCATCAATGTCCTCTATCCCGGCTTCCTGATCCCGGCGATCTGGAACGCGGACCTGTCGGGCTCGGCCGCAGGCGCGGCGGGCGCCGCCGCAGTGACCGTGTCCATCATCATTTCGACCCTGACCCTGCTGTCCAAGCCCCTGCTGCCCCTCAGCGGCCCGGCCTACACCAGCGTCTTTCAGGGCATGATCCGCTGGAACAGCTTCGTCTTCCTGCCGGTCGTGCAGGCGACCTTCGGACCGGCGGGCGTCGGTCTGGCCGCCGTGGTCATCGCCGCCATGATCCCGGTCAGCAACATCCTGAGCGTCGTCGTCCTGGCCAAATGGGGCGCGGGCCAGCACGGCGCCTCGCCCAAGGCCCTGTTCCGGGCGATGATGTCCAACCCCATCCTGCTGGCCTGCCTGCTGGGGCTGGCGCTGAACTTTTCGGGCGCGCCGCAGCCGCCCGGCGTGGCCGAGACGCTGCAACTGCTGGGATCGGCCGCCCTGCCGCTGGGCCTGATCGTGGCGGGCGCAGGGCTCAGCTTCCGCGAACTGGCGCGCACCCGCGTCACGGTCGGCGCCGTGGTCGTGGTCAAGATGATCGTGACGCCGCTGGCCATGTGGCAACTGGCGCGCCTCTATGGCGGCGATGAGCTGGCGCAGGGAATCGCCCTGCTGTGCGGCGCGGCGCCCGGCGCCGCCTCCGCCTATGTGCTGGCGCGACAGATGGGCGGAGACGCGCCGCTGATGGCCGGGATCATCGCGGCGACGACGGTATTCTCCGTGATCGGCATTCCAATGGCGCTGCTGCTATTCCATCTGACCTGAGTCCCGCCTATAGCGGCGTCTCGATGACCCAAGCCGCTCCCGTCACCGAACTCATTCAGGAACGGCTGACCCCGTTCCCCCGCGATCACTTCCTGGCCGCAGGCGATCTGAACCCGCCCGCCGCCCTGGCTTTGCTGGACCTGGCTGACGCCTTCGTCGACTTCAACCGGCAATCCGCCAAGGGTGTGGACCTGCTGCGCGGTCAGACGGTCGTGAACCTGTTCTTCGAGAACTCGACGCGGACCAGCTCTTCCTTCGAGATCGCGGCCAAGCGTCTGGGCGCCGACGTCGTGACCATGCCTGTCGCCTCTTCCTCGGTGAAGAAGGGCGAGACGCTGATCGACACCGCCGTGACGCTGAACGCCATGAAGCCGGAGATTCTGGTGGTGCGCCATGCCTCTTCCGGCGCGGTGGACCTGCTGTCGCAGAAGGTCGGCTGCGCGGTCGTCAACGCGGGCGATGGGCGCCACGAGCACCCGACGCAGGCCCTGCTGGACCTGCTGTCCATGCGGCGCGCCTTCGGCGACGTAGGCGGGCTGAGCGTCGCCATCTGCGGCGACATCGCCCACAGCCGCGTGGCGCGCTCGAACGTCGCCCTGCTGCAGATGATGGGCGCGCGGGTGCGGCTGATCGGACCGCCGACGCTGGTGCCCGGCGACGCGGATCGCTGGGGCTGCGAGGTCTTCCACGACATGAAGGACGGCCTGAAGGGCGTCGACGTGGTGATGATGCTGCGCCTTCAGCTCGAGCGGATGGCGGGCGCCCTGATCCCCTCGACGCGCGAGTATTTCCGCTTCTGGGGTCTGGACCGCGAAAAGCTGGCCTGGGCCGCCCCCAACGCCAAGGTCATGCACCCCGGCCCGATGAACCGGGGCGTGGAGATCGATTCCGACGTGGCCGACGACCTGAGCGTCTCCCTGATCCAGGATCAGGTCGAGATGGGCGTCGCCGCCCGCATGGCCGTCCTGGCCGCCCTCGCCCACCGCCGCGCGGGAGGCGCCGCATGATCGCCGCTCACCCCATAGCCATCATCAACGCCCGCCTGCTGGACCCGGCCAGCGACTATGACGGCCCCGGCGCGGTCCTGATCGAGAACGGCCGCATCGTCGAGGTCATCCACGGACAGGCGACCCAACGCCCCGAGGGCGTGCAGATCATCGACGCCGAAGGCCGCTGTCTGGCGCCCGGCCTGATCGACATCCGGGTCAAGACCGGCGAGCCGGGCAACGAACCCAAGGAGACGCTGAAGTCGGCCAGCCTGTCGGCGGCGGCGGGGGGCGTCACCACCATCGTCGTCCAGCCCGACACCGACCCCGCCATCGACGACCCGGCCCTGATCGACCACATCCAGCGGCGCGGCGCGGCGCTCGATCTGGTGCACGTCCGCGCAGCGGGGGCGGCGACGCAAGCGCGCGACGGCGAGCGCATGGCCGAGATCGGCCTGATGCATGAGGCCGGCGCTCTTTATTTCACCGACGGCGACCGGGTGATCCGCAACACCCGCACCCTGCAACGGGTCATGAGCTACGCCGCCTCCTTCAACGCCCTGATCGCCTGCCGCCCGACCGAGCCGTGGCTGTCGGAGGGCGCGGTCGCGACCTCGGGCGAGCTGGCGACGCGGCTGGGCCTGTCGGGCGCGCCCGCCATCGCCGAGCGCATCCAGCTGGAGCGCGATCTGGCCCTGGTCGAGCAGACCGGCGCGCGCTTCCTGATCGACCAGATCTCGACCGAGGGCGCTCTTGAAACGCTGGCCCGCGCCCGTGCGCGAGGGCTGGAGGTCGCGGCCTCGGCCTCGATCAACCACCTGTGCTTCAACGAGATCGACATCGGCGACTACCGCACCTTCTACCGGCTGGACCCGCCCTTGCGCGCCGAGAGCGACCGGCAGGCCCTGGTCGAGGCGGTGCGCGACGGCCTGATCGACGTCATCACCTCGGCCCACTGTCCCGAACCGGCCGAGAACAAGCGCCGCCCCTTCGCCGAGGCCGAGCCGGGCGCCGTGGGTCTGGAGACCCTGCTGCCCGCCGCCCTGACGCTGCACCACGAGTACGGCGTCGACCTGCTGGACGTGCTGCGGCCGCTGACGCAGGGCCCGGCCGCCCTGCTGGGTCTGGAGGCCGGAGAGCTGTCGCAAGGCGCGCCCGCCGATCTGGTGCTGTTCGACGCCGGGGCGCCGGTGGTGATCGACGCCGCGACCCTGCGCTCCAAGTCGAAGAATTCGCCCTTTGACGGGCGGCGACTGCAAGGGAAGGTCTTGCTCACCGTCGTTTCGGGCCGCATCGTCCACGACGCACGTTAAGGGGAGCGAATCACTTGCAGGATCTGGCGGGGCCGGCGCTCCTTACGCTCGGGCTTGTGGCTATTGGCGGATACCTGCTGGGCTCCATCCCGTTCGGCGTGGTCCTGACCCGCGCGGCGGGGGCGGGCGACGTGCGCAACATCGGCTCGGGTAATATCGGCGCGACCAACGTCCTGCGCACCGGGCGCAAGGATCTGGCCATCGCCACCCTGATCCTGGACGCGGGCAAGGGCGCGGTCGCCCTGCTGATCGCGCGACATCTTCTAGGGACCGACGTCGCGGGCGCCATCGCCGGGGGCGCGGCCTTCCTGGGCCACCTGTTCCCCATCTGGCTGGGGTTCAAGGGCGGCAAGGGGGTGGCGACCTTTTTCGGCCTGATCCTGGCCGCGTGCTGGCCGCTGGGCCTGCTGGCGGCGGCGACCTGGCTGATCATGGCCTTCGCTCTGCGCTATTCCTCGCTGTCGGCTCTGGTGGCGGCCGCGCTGACGCCGCTTTACGCCCTGCTGCCCCTGCCCGCGCTGGGCCTGCCGGCGCCGCAGCCTATCTTCATCATGGCGGTCTTCACCGCCGTCCTGATCTTCATCCGCCACCATGAGAACATCGGCCGCCTGCTGAAAGGCGCCGAGCCCAAGATCGGGGCGAAGAAGGCGTGACGCTCCTGTCGGAGGCCGAGCGCTTCGCCCGCCTCCGGCTCGCCCGGACCGACCGCGTCGGCCCCGTGGCCTTTTCCCAGCTGTTGCAGCGGTTCGGTTCGGCCGAGCGCGCGCTGGACGCCCTGCCCGACCTGATCCGCAGTCGCGGACGCAACGGCTATTCCGTTCCTGCGCCCAAGGCCGTCGAGGCCGAACTGGAGGCCGGAGCCCGCATCGGCGCACGACTGATCCTGTGGGGCGAGACCGCCTATTCCGAGGCCCTGGCCGCCCTCGATCCGCCGCCGCCTCTATTGTGGACGCTGGGCGATCCGGCCCTGATGCAGCGGCCGTGCATGGCCATCGTCGGGGCGCGCATCGCCTCGGCGGGCGGCCAGCGCATCGCGCGCGGCCTGGCCCAGCAGTTAGGCGAAGGCGGCCAGGTCGTCGTCTCGGGTCTGGCGCGCGGCGTGGATGCGGCGGCGCATCTGGGCGCGCTGGAGACCGGTACGGTCGCCGTGCTGGGCGGCGGGGTGGACGACGTCTATCCGTCCGACAACGCCGACCTGTATCGCCAGATCGCCGAGCGCGGCTGCATCGTATCAGAAAGCCCCGTCGGCGCGCGGGCGCAGGCGCGCGACTTCCCGCGTCGCAACCGCATAATCTCGGGCCTGTCGCGCGGCGTGGTGGTGGTCGAGGCGGAAATCCGCTCAGGCTCCCTGATCACCGCGCGGCTGGCGGGCGAACAGGGCCGCGACGTCTTCGCCGTACCGGGCTCGCCGCTGGACCCGCGCTCCAAAGGGCCGAACGAACTGCTGCGTCAGGGCGCCATCCTGTGCGAAGGGATCGAGGACATAGAGCGGGCCTACGCCGCTCTGCGGACGCTGCGCGAACCGCCCGCTGATTCGCCGTTCGCCGCCGGTTCGCCGGATCAGATCGACGATGCGGTGCTGGATCGTATCGAAGCCCTGCTGTCGCCGACGCCCATCGGTCGCGACGAACTGGCGCGCGCAGCCAGATTGTCAATTGCGGAAACGGCCGCCGCCCTGCTGGAGCTTCACCTCGCAGGGCGGGCGACCTTGCTGCCCGGCGGACTGGCCTCGACCTAGGCGGGCGCGGTGCGGCGGGCCATATCCGCCGCGCTTTCCAGAAGTCCGGCCAACCGCTCGTCCCCGTCCCAGCGGGCCATTCCGGCCAGTTCCGTGGCCATGGCGGCCACATATTCACGGACCGGATAGTCCGTCAGGTCAGGGCCTGTCGCCTTGCGACGTCGTTGCACTGGCTTGTTCATCGTCAACCCTCCCGAGAACGCCTGAGAGGAACACAACTCAAGGAGGTTTGTAAACTCACGTTACCCGGAAAGGTTGCTCATATAAAACGGGCCGATTGACTTCCGCGTCCGCCGCAACCACGTTCGCGCCCCGTTTTCCCCGATAGAGCGCCATGAATCTCGTTATCGTCGAGAGCCCCGCCAAGGCCAAGACCATCAATAAATACCTGGGCTCGGACTATAAGGTTCTGGCTTCCTACGGCCACGTCCGCGACCTGCCGTCGAAGGACGGCTCGGTGCTGCCTGACGATGACTTCGCCATGCACTGGGAGGTCGACGCCAAGGCGTCCAAGCGCCTGTCCGAGATCGCCGAGGCCGCCAAGGCCGCCGACCGCGTCATCCTGGCGACCGACCCCGACCGCGAGGGGGAGGCGATCAGCTGGCACGTTCTGGAGATCCTGAACAAGAAGAAGGCGCTGAAGGACACGGACGTCCAGCGCGTCACCTTCAACGCCATCACCAAGTCCGCCGTGTTGGAGGCCATGGCCAACCCGCGCCAGCTGGATATGGAGCTGGTGGACGCCTATCTGGCGCGCCGGGCGCTGGACTATCTGGTGGGCTTCAACCTGTCGCCGGTGCTGTGGCGCAAGCTGCCGGGCGCCCGTTCGGCCGGTCGCGTTCAGTCGGTCGCCCTGCGCATTGTCGTCGATCGCGAGATGGAGATCGAGAAGTTCAAGGCGCAGGAATACTGGTCGGTCGAGGCTGACCTGATCGCCGACAGCCCGCCCTTCACCGCCCGTCTGGTCAAGCATGACGGCAAGCGCGTCCAGCGCCTGGACATCGTGTCCGAGGCCATGGCCATGGCGGCGCGCGAGGCCGTTCACAGCGGCGACTTCACCATCAAGTCGGTCGAGAAGAAGCCGGCCAAGCGGTCCCCCGCCCCGCCCTTCACCACCTCGACCCTGCAACAGGAAGCCGCGCGCAAGCTGGGCTTCACCGCCCAGCGCACCATGCAGGCGGCGCAGAAGCTGTATGAGGGCGTCGACGACACCGGCGGCCTGATCACCTACATGCGTACCGACGGCGTCTATGTGACGCCCGAGGGAATCGCCCAGGCGCGCGAGGCCATCGGCCAGCGTTTCGGCCCCGCCTATGTCCCGGCCGAGCCGCGCTACTACAAGACCAAGGCCAAGAACGCCCAGGAAGCGCACGAAGCCATTCGTCCGACCAACATCCTGCGCAGCCCCGACACCCTGCGGCTCGAGAACGACCTGCAGCGCCTGTATGAGCTGATCTGGAAGCGAATGATCGCCTCGCAGATGGAGTCGGCGCGCCTGGACCGCACCACGGTCGAGATCGAGACGCCCGACGGCCAGACGGGCCTTCGCGCCACCGGCCAGGTCGTGGTCTTCGACGGTTTCATCGCCGCCTATGAAGAAGGCCGCGACGACAGGCAGAAAGGCGCTGAGGACGAGGACGACGAAGGCGGCCGCCTGCCTGCGCTGAAGGAAGGCGCCAAGGCCAAGGTCGAGGCGATCCGCACCGACCAGCACTTCACCGAGCCGCCGCCGCGCTTCTCGGAAGCCACCCTGGTCAAGAAGCTGGAAGAACTGGGCATCGGCCGCCCGTCGACCTACGCCTCCATCCTGACGACCCTGCGCGACCGCGAATACGTCCGCATGGACAAGAACCGCTTCTTCCCTGAGGACAAGGGACGGCTGGTCACGGCCTTCCTCGAGCAGTTCTTCGCCAAATGGGTCGAGTACGACTTCACCGCCGCGCTGGAGACCCAGCTGGACGAGGTGTCGGCGGGCGATCTGGACTGGAAGACCCTGCTGCGCCGCTTCTGGCAGGACTTCCACGCCGCGACCCAGGCCGCAGGCGAACTGCGCACCACGGCCATCCTGGATCACCTGAACGAGGCGCTGGGCCCGCACATCTTCCCGGACAAGGGCGACGGATCCAATCCCCGCGAATGCCCGGTCTGCCATGAAGGCCAGCTGAGCCTGAAGACCAGCCGTTTCGGCGCCTTCATCGGCTGCTCGCGCTATCCAGAGTGCAAATACACCCGCCCGGTGGCCTCTCCCGACGCGGCCGACGGCGGCGCCGAGAGCGGCGATCGCGAACTGGGCGTCGATCCGGCGACCGGCCAGCCGGTGCATCTGAAGATCGGCCGCTTCGGCCCCTATGTCGAAACCACGCCCCCGGATGCGGACAAGCCCAAGCGCTCGTCCCTGCCCAAGGGCTGGTCCCCGGCATCGATCGATCTGGAGAAGGCGCTGCGCCTGCTCAGCCTGCCGCGCGACGTGGGTCCGCACCCCGAAGACGGCAAGATGATCACCGCCAGCCTGGGCCGCTACGGTCCGTTCGTGGCGCACGCGGGCACCTACGCCAACGTGGCGGACATCGAGGAAGTGTTCGACGTCGGCCTAAATCGCGCCGTGGCCCTGCTGGCTGAGAAGCGCGCGGGTCGTGCGGGCCGCACCTCGGCCGCCGCGCCGTTGAAGGAGCTGGGCGCCCACCCGGAAACGGGCGAGGCCGTGCAGGTCATGGCCGGCCGCTACGGCCCCTACGTCAAGTCGGGCAAGATCAACGCCACCCTGCCCAAGGGCACGGCGCCTGAGGACATGACGATGGAGGCCGCCCTGCCCCTACTGGCCGCCAAAGCCGGCGCCGCGCCCAAGAAGAAGGCGCCCGCCAAGAAGGCGGCTGCGAAAAAGCCTGCGGCGAAGAAGGAGCCTGCCGCCAAGAAACCGGCCGCGAAGAAGGCCCCCGCCAAGAAGGCGGCCAAGGCTGCGGAAGCCGAATAAGACGAAGCGCCCTCGTTCTCACGAACGGGGGCGTTTTTCTTACCGCCCCGCGACCAACTCATTGCGGACGCGACGGCCCAGGGGATCTCGGCCTGGCCAGCTCTCCCCAACGGACGCCTCGACATAGGGCGTGCAGAAGCGCGAGATGATCATGCGCGGGCGGATTTCGTTCAGACAGACGCGATCCCCCTCACGCGCCCAGCGCGCGGTCAGGCGCCGTCCATCCGAGAACAGGGCGCGGTAACGGCCGTCACGGTCGAACCAGTGCTTGACCCAATCGCCGTCCGGATAATGGGAAACGACCGTATTGCCGAAAGCCGCCTGCATGGCGTCGACGTTTCCGCCGCTGCCTGAGGCTGACGCGCTCGCAGGCGCGGCCAACATCAGCGTGATCAGCACGGCTGCGCGCATCCGGTCCCTCTCCCAATCGTCTTTGCAGTCCCCAGGCGGACCATACAGGCCGAAACGCCGTTGCCAAGCGGCCCGTTCCGAACGGAAATACTTGACTGAGGCGTAGGGCTTTCTCTATACGGCCGCAGGCTCGGAACAGGACTGGCGATGCGCGCCGCCCGCTCGCCCAAGAGGGGCGGTTCCGTCAGCTGAAGGCGTTTGCGAACGCTATCCTCCGTCCCTTCAGGACTGCATGACTGAGTTTTCCAAGCTGGGCCTTTCGCCCACGACCCTGCAAGCGGTCGCCGATACCGGCTATACGACCGCCACCCCCATTCAGGAACAGGCCATCCCGGTGGCCCTCGCCGGGCGCGACGTCCTCGGCATCGCCCAGACCGGCACAGGCAAGACGGCCGCCTTCACCCTGCCCATGGTCGACCGCCTGGCCTCGGGCCGCGCCCGCGCCCGGATGCCGCGCGCCGTGGTGCTGGCCCCCACCCGCGAACTGGCCGATCAGGTCGCCGAAAGCTTCGCCAAATACGCCAAGGGCACACGCCTGAACTGGGTGCTGCTGATCGGCGGCGTCTCCATGGGCGACCAGGTCGCCGCCCTGAACAAGGGCGTAGACGTGCTGATCGCCACGCCGGGCCGCCTGCTGGACCTGTTCGATCGCGGCAAGATGCTGCTGACCGGCGTCGAGCTGATGGTGGTCGACGAGGCCGACCGGATGCTGGACATGGGCTTCATCCCGGACATCGAGCGCATCTTCAAACTGACGCCGCCGCGTCGCCAGACCCTGTTCTTCTCGGCCACCATGCCGCCGGAGATCACGCGCCTGACGCAGCAGTTCCTCAAGGATCCGACCCGGATCGAGGTGGCGCGCCCAGCCACGACCGCCGACACCATCACCCAGCACATCACCCGCCTGCCGACCTCGGACCCCAAGGCCAAGCGCACCGCCCTGCGCGCCCTGGTCGAGCGCGGCGAGGTTCAGAACGGCATCGTCTTCTGCAACCGCAAGTCGGAAGTCGACATCGTCGCCAAGTCGCTTCAGGTCCACGGCTTCAACGCCGCGCCGATCCACGGCGATCTGGACCAGTCCCTGCGGATGAAGACGCTGTCCGACTTCCGCAGCGGCGAACTGAAGCTACTGGTCGCATCGGACGTCGCCGCGCGCGGTCTGGACATCCCGGCGGTCAGCCACGTCTTCAACTATGACGTTCCGCACCACGCCGACGACTACGTCCACCGCATCGGCCGCACCGGCCGCGCCGGGCGTCTGGGCGAGGCCTTCATGATCGTGACGCCCGCCGACGACAAGTCGTTGGACAAGGTGCTGAAGCTGATCAAGAAGGAGCCGGTCGAACTGCCGCTGGACGACATCGACTTCGCCTCGATCAAGGATCGCCCGCGCGACGACAGCCGCTCTTCGCGCGGCCGTGGACGCGGCGAGCGCAGCGAACGCAGCCGTTCACGCAAGACGGTTGAAGCCGCCCCGGTCGACATCGAGTCCGACGCGCCCGTCGCCGCTGAAGTCGTCGCGCCCCACAAGGCTGATGAAGCGCCGCGTCGTTCGCGCAGCCGCAAGAAGTCCGAGGATCGCGCCTCGACTGCGGCTCCCGCCGCCGCTCCTGCCGTCGCCAAATCGTCCGGAGATATCCGGGGCAGCGCTTTCGGTGATGATGTGCCGGCTTTCCTGCGTCGCCCGGTTATTTTTGCTGATTGACGTCGCGATTCTTGATTTAACCCTGCGTTACGGAAGGCCGGGCTAACCTCCTGGCCTGAACTTTCCAGGGGCGCTTCAAGGCATGACCACTCAGGTCGAAACCACGGTTCGTAGTCCGGAAGCCTATGCCTTGGCGCACCGCGCAGTTGATGCGATGCAAGAGGCGAGCGTCTGGCCGACTCCGCTGAACTTCGAGCTCTGGCTGCACTATCTCAGTGCGCCGGACAGCCCGTTGAGCCAGGAGATGGCGCGGCTGCTGGCCAGCGGCGCGCCCTTCACTGACACCACAGCCGAGATGCTGGCCGCCGAATTCCTGCCCCGCAGCCGCCTGTCGGAAGAGATTCGCGACGCGGGCGCCGTGCTGAACCGCGAACTGGCCGCCGTCGCCGCCGCCATCGACAAGGCGCGCGAAAGCCAGGCCGACTACGGCGACACCCTGTCACAGGCGGTCGACCGCATGGCCTCAGCGCCCGACACCGACAGCCTGGGCGTCATCGTTTCCTCCCTCAGCGACGCCACGCGACGGATCCGACGCCACACCTCGGCGCTGGAGCGTCGTCTGGAATCCTCCAACCGCGAAGTCGTCAAGCTGCGCGACCACCTGGAGCAGGTCCGTCGCGACGCCATGACCGACGCCCTGACCAATCTGGCCAACCGCAAGGCGTTCGACGAACAACTGCAGCGCATGTGCGACGAAGCCGAGAGCGACGGCACCCCCATCGGACTGGCGCTGATCGATATCGACCACTTCAAGCGCTTCAACGACACCTGGGGCCATCAGACGGGCGACCAGGTGCTGCGCTATGTCGCCAGCGTCCTGGCCCGCATCGCGCGCACGCCGCGTGTCGCCGCCCGTTATGGCGGTGAAGAGTTCGCCGTCATCTTCCCGCGTGAGACGGCGGGCGCCGTCGAGGCCGCCCTGAACGCGGCCCGCGAAGAGATCGCCTCGCGCAGCCTGCGTCGTCGTTCGACCAATGACGACCTAGGCGCCGTGACCATTTCCGTCGGCTTCGCCCTGCGCCACTCCGGCGAAGCCGCGTCCCATTTCCTGGGGCGCGCCGACGAGGCGCTCTACGCCTCCAAGCGCACGGGCCGGAACCGCGTCACCAACGCCGAATTGGCGGCCTCCGCCGCCGCCTGAGGTTCGCCTCAGTAGGACAGGCGCAGACCCAGCGACAGGGTGCGCGGCGGAGCGTAGCCGGCAACGCCGCCCGCCGTTTCCGAGACCTCGACTTCGGCGTCGAACAGGTTGTCCGCCGCCAGCCACAGCAGGGTTCGCGGTCCGGCGCGCCATTCCGCGCGAGCGTCGACGGTGACGGCGGCCTCCAGAACGCGGCTGTTGAGATCATCCTCAAACCGCTTGCTTTCATAGCGGGCCTGTATCGACAGGCCGAGCCGGTCAGACGCCTGCCAGTCCAGCCCGCCCGTCGCGCTCCAGATCGGCGCCTGCGCGGGACGCAGCCCGGTCAGCTGAGGCGCGGCTGATCCGCCGTCCATCCGCGCGTCGGTGATCGACAGGGCGCCGTTCAGGGTCAACCCGCCTCGCAGCGCCTGACGCGCCGTCAGCTCCACGCCCTTGGCCTCGATGGTCCCGGCGTTCTGACGCTGGCGCAGAACGCCGCCCGCCGGAACGAAACCCGCCCGCGGAAACGTTCCCGGCCCCTCGGCGATGGTGACGTTGACGATGGCGTCCTCGATCCGGTTCCAGAATAGACTGACGCCGAAGGCTGAAATCGGCCCCTCGAACGCCAGCCCAGCCTCGATCCCTTGCAACGTCTCGGGAACCAGGCCCGCATTGGCCTCGGTCAGGTCGTTGCCGACGCGAAATGGACGGTGCAGCTCATTCAGACTCGCCGGGCGGAAGCCGGAATAGGCCGCCGCCCGCGCCGCCCAACCGCCGCCGATGAAACGGCGCGCCGCCAGGCGGGCGCTGACCACCTCGCTCGAACGATCCGGATCGCTCTCGTCCAAGGTCGGCGAGCCCGTGGCGCGATCCCACTCTCGCCGCCGGCCGTTTTCGTTACGCCAGCCGTCCAGCCGCAGGCCGCCCGCCACCAGCCACAGGTCGTCGCTCCACGACCCTTCGCCATAGACGCCCGCCACCGAGGTCTCGCCGCCCGCCACGCGGTCGCGGGTGAAGGCCCCCTGCATGAAGCGGAAACGCTCGCGCGTTTCGCCCTCGTTGAAGCGGGCGTCGGCGCCCAGCTCCCATTCCAGCCGCCCTCCGGCGACGTCGCGCGTCGCGCGACGCAAGGCGGCGTTGACGCCCCAGCCGGTCGCAGGGGTCTCATATTGGTCGTTGGCGGGCGTGGTCGCGTTGCGATCCGCCGCCACGGCGACGGAGGTGTTGGCGAAGTCGCTTTCGCGCCGCCACGCCTGCAAGCGCCAGCCGTAGCGGCCCTCGTCCGGTCGGCGTGCCGCCGTGGCGGACAGCAGACGCCCGCTGGCGCTGGATCGCGCCCCTGCGAGGCCTGAACCGCGCTCTTCGTCATAGGCCGAAGCCCGCAGCGACACGCTGGCCTCGCCCAGCGGCGCGTCCAGCCGCAGGGCCGCCGCGCGCGCCTCCAGATTCAACGGCGTGTCCGCCGCCCCGGCCGCCGCGCCGCGCACAGGCGTATAACCGTCGCTGGTCTCATACAGGGTGGACGCCGTCAGCCGCGCCGGCCCGAGATCGAATCCGCCGGTCCCGGCCAGCCGCGCCCCTCCCCGTTCAGCGACCGAGGCGGACAGCAGGCCGCCGCGCTCCCGCTCGCGCAGTTGGATCACGCCCGTCAGAGCGCCTGCGCCATAGGGGCCAGCCCCGGCTCCCCGCACGACGTCGAGGCTCTCCAGGCTCTCCGTCGGCGTCTGCGACCAGATCACCCAGCCGCCGAAGGGATCGTTCATGGGCACGCCGTCCAGCGTCACCAGGGTCCGCCCTGCGCCTGACGGCGCGATGGCGCGCAAGGAAATGCCCTGTGTCGTGGGGTTGGCCGCCAGGCTGGAGGTGCGCCGGAACAGGGACACGGCCGGAACAGCGCTCAGGGCCTCGTCCAGCCGATCCGCGCGCGCCAGCGCCGCTTCGTCCAGCCGAATGACTGAAAAGGCCGCCTCGCCCGCAGCAGGCGGCAACCGCGCCGCCGTCACCACGACCTCGTCAACGACCTGCGCCTGAAACTCGATCAACACTGAACTCCCTGCCAATCCCTCGGCGATCAGGTCAGGGATAGTCGATGCGGTCAGGCTTGTCGTCGGCCGAGCCGCAGCGTGTGCGCGTCAAATGACCGCCGCTTGAGACAACCTCAGCTCGGGAACGCCCTCAACCGGCGCCGCCGCCGGTCGACACGCTGAACAGCAACCCCAGAACGCCGCGAACCATCAGACCGAGCGTCATCACGCCGACCGTGGCGCCGATCAGAAACACCGCGCGAAAATGCCGGTGCAGGAAGTAGAGAATGTCGCCTGCCATCTGCGTCGACCCTGAAGGTTGACAGCATGATGACACACGGTTCGGCGAAAACCGCAACAACCGTTCGTGATCAGACCAAGCGGCTCTGCACCAGCGCGGCTTCGATGAAGCTGGCGAACAGCGGGTGCGGAGCGAAGGGGCGGCTGCGGTATTCAGGGTGATACTGCACGCCGATGAACCAAGGGTGATCCTTGCGCTCCACCGTCTCGGGCAGCACGCCGTCCGGCGACAGACCGGCGAAGAACAGGCCGCCCTTCTCCTCCACCGCCTGCCGGTAGTTGATGTTCACCTCATAGCGGTGACGATGGCGCTCGTTGATGTCAGTCTGGCCGTAGATCTCGGCGATCTTCGAGCCAGGCGCCAGGGTGGACGCATAGGCGCCCAGACGCATGGTGCCGCCCAGATCGCCCCCCTGCTCGCGCTTCACGCGTTCATTGCCCTGGACCCACTCGGTCATCAGGCCGACGACGGGCTCTTCCGCAGGGCCGAACTCGGTCGAGGTCGCCTTGGGATAGCCCGCCAGGTTCCGCGCCGCCTCGATCACCGCCATCTGCATGCCGAAGCAGATGCCGAAGTACGGGATCTTGCGCTCGCGGGCGTAGCGCGCCGCCTCGATCTTGCCCTCGGCCCCGCGTTCGCCGAAGCCACCGGGCACCAGGATGGCGTGGGCGCCTTCCAACCGTTCGGCGCAGGCCTGCGGGTCGCCGGCGAAGGTGTCGGCCTCGACCCAGTCGATGTTGACCTTGGCGTTGTTGGCCACGCCGCCGTGCTGCAGGGCCTCGATCAGCGACTTGTAGGCGTCCTTCAGGACCGTGTACTTGCCGACCACGGCGATGGTGACCTCGCCGTCCGGATGCAGGCGGCGGCGCACGATCTCGTTCCAGCCGGACAGCTCCGGCTCAGGCGCGTCGGTCAGGCCGAAGTGAGCCAGAACCTGGGTGTCCAGACCCTCGCGGTGATAGTCCAGCGGCACGGCGTAGATGTCGGCCGAGTCCATCGCCTGGATGACGCTGTCGGGACGGACGTTGCAGAACTGGGCGATCTTGCGCTTCTCGTCGGCCGGGATCGGCGCCTCGCAACGGCACAGCAGGATGTCGGGCTGGATGCCGATGGAGCGCAGTTCCTTGACCGAGTGCTGCGTCGGCTTGGTCTTCATCTCGCCGGCGGTCTTGATGAAGGGCAGCAAGGTCAGGTGGACGAAGCACGACTGGCCGCGCGGCAGATCCTGCTCCAGCTGACGGATCGCCTCGAAGAAGGGCAGCCCTTCGATGTCGCCGACCGTGCCGCCGATCTCGACCAGGACGAAGTCCACATCCTCGCCGCCGTCCGTCTTCGCCGGGTTCAGGCAGAACTGCTTGATCTGGTCGGTGACGTGCGGAATCACCTGAACCGTCGCGCCCAGATAGTCGCCGCGCCGCTCCTTCTCGATGATGGTCTGATAGATGCGGCCGGTCGTGATGTTGTCCGACTTGGCCGCCGAGACGCCGGTGAAGCGCTCATAGTGGCCCAGGTCGAGGTCCGTCTCGGCGCCGTCGTCGGTCACAAAGACCTCGCCGTGCTGATAGGGGCTCATCGTGCCCGGATCGACGTTGAGATAGGGGTCCAGCTTGCGCAGGCGGACCTTGTAGCCCCGCGCTTGCAGAAGAGCGCCGAGAGCGGCGGAAGCGAGGCCTTTTCCAAGAGAGGAAACCACGCCGCCGGTGATGAACACATAGCGAGCCATGGGCGGACACCTTACTCCATGATTCGTCCTGCGCGCAGGGGCTCAGGAAAAATCCAACTGTTGATCAAAAGAAGAAAGCGCGCCTTGCGGCGCGCTTCCCCAAAACTTGATGGCGGCGACGCCCTTATTGGGCGGGCGCGCCCTGGCCGGCCGGCAGGCTGGCTTCCAGATCGTCCAGCGACGGAGCGGCCGGAGCGGCCGGGGTCGCCGGTGCGGCTTCAGGCGTAGCCGGAGCCGTCTGTTGCGGCTGGTCCACAGCGATGGAGCCGACGGCGTCGGCGTCGATCACCGAGCGCGAGCCGCGCGCATAGTTGCCCGCGATCGTCAGGCCGATGGCGCAGACAAAGAAGGCGATCGCCAGTATCGACGTGGTGCGGGTCAGCAGATTGCCCGCCCCGCGCGCCGTCATGAAGCCCGAAGGACCGCCGCCCATGCCCAGGGCGCCGCCCTCGGAACGTTGCAGCAGGATCACGGCCGACAGGGCGACCGAGATCAGGATCATGGCGACGAGCAGAATGGTCTGGAGCATGGCGTCATTCATGTGGGCGCAGAAGCGCGCCGATCAAGCGGCCGCCTCTAACATTGATGGAGGTTTCGGGCAAACGCTCAGGCGCGCGTTCAAACCGCGCGGATGATGCCCAGAAAGTCTTCGGCCTTCAGCGAGGCGCCGCCGACCAGGGCGCCGCCGACCTCGGCCACCGCCAGGATCTCCCTGGCGTTCGACGGCTTGACCGAGCCGCCGTACAGGATCGGGGCGACGCGGCTGCCGTCGCCCAGCTTGGCGACCATGGCGGCGCGCACGGCGGCGTGGACTTCCTCGATCTGCTCCAGCGTCGGCGTCAGGCCGGTGCCGATGGCCCAGACCGGCTCATAGGCGACGGCGAACGCCTTGCCCGCCAGCGAGGCCGGCAGCGAGCCGGCGACTTGACGGCTGACGACCTCGACCGCCTGCCCGGCTTCGCGTTCCTGCAGCGTCTCGCCGATGCAGATGATCGGCTCCAGATCGGCGGCCAGGGCGGCCTCGACCTTGGCGGCGACGTCGGCGTCGGTCTCGCCGAATCCGGCGCGGCGCTCCGAGTGGCCGAGAATCACCAGGCGGGCGCCCGCATCACGGACCATCTCGGCTGAGACCGATCCGGTGTAGGCGCCCGAGGTTTCAGCGTGGCAGTCCTGCCCGCCGATCTCGACGGCGCCGCCCTTCAACGCCTGGGCCATGCGGTCGATCAAGGTGGCGGGCGGGCACAGGGCCACGCGACAGGCCGCAGCCTGTTCCTTCAGCGCCTTCTCGAGGGTTTCAGCCTCGGCCAGGCTCGCGCCCAGGCCGTTCATTTTCCAGTTGCCGGCGACCAGCTTCACAGATTGTTTCATGCGGCCTGTCTAGTGGCGACAGCGGCGGAAGCCAAGATGTCGTCAAGCCTCACTTGCGGCGGCGGCCCCGCACCCCCTATACGCGACCCTTGGCGCCCTTTCGACGCCGGCCCTCGTCAGGTTCTTTTCGATGATCACGTACTTCCGAAACTTCGCCAAGTCGAAATGGGCCGCCGGCCTGTTCGCCCTGATCATCCTCAGCTTCCTGATCGTCGGGGCGCAATCCGACATCTTCGCCAACCTGGGGCCGCGCCATATCATCAGCGCCGGCGACCGCAGCGTCGATTCCAACCAGTTCCGCGGCGACTTCGAACGCGTGCGCGCCAATCTGCAGGAACAGGCCGGTCGTCCCGTCAGCTATGACGACATGGTCAAGGAGAACCTGCACCAGCAGTATCTGGACAGCCAGACTCAGCGCCTAGGCTTCCTGGACTGGGCCTATAAGACGGGCATCCGTCCGGGCAAGGAGCTGGTGCTGGCGGAAATCCGCAAGATTCCGGCCTTCTTCAACCAGATCACCGGCCAGTTCGACAAAGACCTCTACGCCCAGGCCCTGGCCCAGCAGAACCTGACCTCGGAAATGCTCGAGCAGGATCTGCGCGACCAGTATGTCACCTCGCACGTCGGTTCGGCCGTATTCGCCGGTCTTCAAGCGCCGCGCGTCTACGCCGCCCTGCTGGCGGGTCAGGCGCTGGAAACGCGCGACGGCCGCTGGTTCTCGGTCACTCAGGACATGGCCGGCCGCGCGGGCGCCCCGACCGACGCCCAACTGACCGCCTTCATGAAGGAAAACGAGGCGCGTCTGCGCAGCCCCGAGTTCCGCATGATCTCCCTGGTGCTGTTCACGCCGGGTCCGAACGACCCGCGCCCGACCGTCACCGAAGAACAGATTCAAGAGCGCTATGAGTTCCGCAAGGCCGCCCTGGCTGACCCGGAAAAGCGCACCTTCGTCACCCTTACCGTTCCGACCAAGCAAGCCGCCGACAAGATCGCCGCCGACCTGCGCGCCGGCAAGGCTCCGGCCGAGGTGGCCAAGGCCAACAACATCCAGCTGGGCGACTACAAGGCCACGCCGCAGGCCGCCGTGGGCGACCCCGCCGTCGGCGCCGCCGTGTTCGGTCTGGCCGTCGACCAGGTTTCGGCCCCGATCCAGGGTCGCCTGGGTTTCACCGTCGCCAAGCTGGCCGCCATTCAGGCCGGTCAGGCCGTGACGCTGGAAAGCGCCCGTCCCGCCTTGACCCAGGAACTGCAGGCCGAGGCCGTCAAGGCCGCGACCTACGCCAAGGTCGAGCAGTTCGAGAAGGCCCGTCAGGAAGGCAAGAACCTGGCCGACGCCGCCACGGCCGCCAAGGCCCGCGTCATCCAGCTGCCGCCCTTCACCCAGCAGGGCCAACTGCCGGACGGCCAGCCGATGAACGCCCCGCGTCAGGTTCTGGAAAGCGCCTACACCCTGACCAAGGGCGGCGAGAGCGATGTGATCGACGCCGGAGACGGCCAGTATTTCGCTGTCCGCCTGGACGACATCCGCCCGTCGGCCCTGCCGACGCTGGACGAAGTGCGCGCCCCGCTGGGCCAGCAGTGGACCCTGCGTGAAAACGCCCGTCTGCTGTCGGCCAAGGCTGAACAACTGGCCGGTCGCGTCCGCGCCGGCGAGGACATCGCCAAGGTGGCCGCCGAAGCCGGCGCCCCGCTGACGGTCCGCACCGGCGTGCAACAGAGCCGCGAGTCGCAGGCCCAAGTCGGCGACGGCGTGCTGCGCGGTCTGTTCGGCCAGAGCAAGGCTCAGGTCTTCTCCGACGCCCAGTCGCAGACCGCCTTCGTCGTCGGCCGCGTGGACGCCATCCACGCCGCCAATCCGGCCCTGGCCGCGCCGCTGGCCGAACAGGCCCGCCCGCGTCTGACCGAAGAGCTGGCCAACACCCTGGCCGACCGCACCATCGCCGCCGCCGCTGCACGCACCAAGTCGCGCAACGACCCGGCCCTGGCCCTGCAAGCCCTGGGCGTGGAGGCTCCGGCCGCTGCGCCTGCGGCTCCGGCTGCTCCCGCATCCGCCAAGAAGTAATGCTTGAAGAACGCGACGCCTTCATCGCCGGTCTGACGGCGGGCCGCCCTCAGGTTCTGGTCCGCCGCCTGGTCGATGATCTGGAGACCCCCGTCTCGGCCTTTCTGAAGGTCGGGCACGGGCGGCGTTACGCCAGCCTGTTCGAGTCGGTCGAGGGCGGCGCCGTCAACGGCCGCTACTCCTTCGTCACCCTGTCGCCGGACGTGGTCTGGCGCTGCCGGGACGGCAAGGCCGAGATCGCGCGCGGCGCCGACGTTCTGTCCGACGTCTTCACACCCGAAGACCGGCCCGCGCTGGAATCCCTGCGCGCCTTGATCGCGGCGACCAAGTTCGAGTTGCCCGCCGATCTGCCGCCGATGGCCGCCGGACTGTTCGGCGTGTTCGGCTATGACATGGTGCGTCTGCTGGAGCCGCTGGGCGCCGCAAATCCCGATCCGCTGGACCTGTCCGACGCCGTCATGGCGCGCCCGGCCCTGGTCGCCATCTTCGATTCGGTGAAGCACGAGATCGTCCTGATCGCCGCCGCCTATCCGGACACCGCAAGCGATCCAGTCCAGGCCTACGCCGCCGCCGAGGCCCGTCTGGAGGACTTCGAGGACCGCCTGCGCGGCCCCCTGCCGATCCAGCGCGAAGTCGAGCCGGTCCCGGCGCCCGATTTCCACTCCCCCGTCGATGAGGCCGCCTTCGGCCGCATGGTGGCGCGGGCCAAGGACTACATCGCCGCCGGCGACATCTTCCAGGTCGTGCTGGCGCACCGTTTCTCGGCCCCGTGGAGCCAGGATCCGTTCGCCTTCTACCGGTCGCTGCGTCGCGGCAATCCATCGCCCTATCTGTTCTTCCTCGACTACGTCGACTTCCAACTGGCCGGGTCCAGCCCGGAGATCCTGGTCCGGTTGAAGGACGGTCGCGTCACCATCCGGCCGCTGGCGGGCACCCGCCCGCGCGGAGCCACGGCCGAACAGGACAAGGCGCTGGAGGCCGAACTGCTGGCAGATCCCAAGGAGCGGGCCGAGCATCTGATGCTGCTGGACCTGGGCCGCAACGACGTGGGCCGCGTCTCCAAGCCCGGCTCGGTCGAGGTCACGGAAAGCTTCGTGGTCGAGCGCTACAGCCAGGTCATGCACATCGTCTCCAACGTGAACGGCGCGGCTGATCCCAAGCTGGATGCGGTGGACACCCTTCTGGCCGCCCTGCCGGCTGGTACGCTCTCGGGCGCGCCCAAGGTGCGGGCGATGGAGGTCATCGACGAGTTGGAGACCGAGAAGCGCGGCGTCGGCTACGGCGGCGGCGTCGGCTACATCTCGGCCAATGGCGAAGCGGACATCTGCATCGTCCTGCGCACCGCCATGTTCGCGAAGGGACAGATCTTCGTCCAGGCCGGCGCCGGCGTCGTCGCCGACAGCGACCCGGCCGCCGAATATGCTGAAACCCTGGCCAAGGCTCGCGCGCCGATGAAGGCCGCCGCCGAAGCGTGGCGATTCACCGCGACCACTCGCGGCCAGGGCGCCGGCGGATCAGTCTAAGGATTGGAAACCGTGGAACCCTGGTCAAACGACACGCCGGGGCCCACGACCATGGTTCCGGCCAGAAGGACCGCCGCTGTGGCGGCGAAGGCGGCTGCAGCAAGCAGGCGCAGGGGTTTCGGTTGTTCCGCCGGAGCCTCGTTCAACAGGGCGCGGGCGTCACGGATGCATTCTACAGGGGTCAAGACGGATTTCTTCCGATGGCGATGCTCCTGTATCGCCCGGACAGCTTAACGTCCGCTTTCAATCGGCCCGACTGTCTTCCATGTTTGGGGCCGCCTTGCCTCCCCCGTCTTCAAGAAGCCTTCGCCATGATCCTCGTCGTCGATAACTACGACAGCTTCACCTACAACCTCGTCCACTACCTCGCGGAGTTGGGCGCCCAGACGCACGTCATCCGCAACGACGACCTGACCGTCGAAGAAGCCTGGGCGCTGAAGCCCGAGGCCGTCCTGCTGTCGCCCGGCCCCTGCGCCCCCGATCAGGCGGGCATCTGCCTGTCGCTGATCGAAACGGCCGCAGAGACCATGCCCATCCTCGGCGTCTGCCTGGGCCACCAGTCGATCGGCCAGGCCTTCGGCGGCGAGGTGGTGCGCGCCAAGACCCTGATGCACGGCAAGACCTCGCCCATCCAACATGAAGGGCGCGGCGTCTTCGGCGGCCTGCCCTCGCCCTTCACGGCGACGCGCTATCATTCGCTGGCCGTGCGCCGCGAGACCCTGCCCGACGCGCTGGAGGTCACCGCCTGGACAGAGGACGGCGAGATCATGGGCCTGTCGCACCGCTCGCGGCCGATTCACGGCGTCCAGTTCCACCCGGAATCCATCGCCACCCAGCACGGCCATGCGATGATCGCCAACTTCCTCGATCTGGCGGGCGTCAAACGATCGGCGAACGTCTGATGGACAGCATCAAGCCTCTGCTGGCCAAGCTGGTCGACGGACAGGTGCTGAACCTGGATGAGGCCAAGAGCTTCTTCGCCGCCTGCCTGCGCGGCGAGCCGACTCCGTCACAGGTCGCCGCCGCCGTCACCGCCCTGCGCATCCGGGGCGAGACGGTGGACGAGATCGTCGCCTTCGCCAGCGCCATGCGCGAGGCCGCCCTGTCGCTGGAACACCCGTTCGATCAGGTGATCGACACCTGCGGCACCGGCGGCGACGGCCAGCACACCTACAACGTCTCGACGGCGGCCGCCTTCGTTCTGGCGGGCGCGGGGCTGAAGGTCGCCAAACACGGCAACCGCGCTATCAGCTCCAAGTCCGGCTCGTCCGACGTTCTGGCCGCGCTGGGCGTCAACCTCGACGCCACGCCTGCCCAGCAGGCGCAGGCGCTGGACCAGGCGGGCATCGCCTTCCTGTTCGCGCCCACCTACCACGGGGCCATGCGCCATGTCGGGCCGGTGCGCGGCGAGATCGGCTTCCGCACCGTGTTCAACCTGCTGGGGCCGCTGTGCAATCCGGCGGGCGCGACGCATCAGGTCATGGGCGTCTACGATCCCGCCCTGCTGGAGCCGCTGGCTGAGGTGCTGGGCCGACTGGGCGCCAAGCGAGCCTGGACCGTCAACGGTCAGGGTCTGGACGAACTGACCACCACAGGCCCGACCGAGGTGGCCGAATGGAAGGACGGCGCCGTGCGCCGCTTCACCGTCACGCCCGCCGACGCCGGACTGCCGCTGGCGACGATGGATGATCTGCGTGGCGGCGACGCCGAGCATAACGCCGCCGCCCTGACGGCCCTGCTGGCGGGCGAGCGCGGCCCCTATCGCGACATCGTCCTGCTGAACGCCGCAGCTGCGCTTGTCGTGGCCGGGCGGGTCGAAGATCTGAAATCGGGCGCTGAACTCGCCGCCGCCGTCATCGACGACGGCCGCGCCGCCGCCGCCCTGGCTGAACTGGTGCGCGTCTCTCACGCGCCGATCGAAGACGAGGACGCCTGATGAGCGACGTTCTGGACCGCATCGCCGCCTACAAGCGCGAGGATGTCGCCGCCCGCAAGGCCGCCGTATCACAGGACGCCATCGAGGCCCGCGCCCGCGAGGCCTCGCCTCCGCGCGGTTTCCGCGCCGCCCTGGCTGACCGTTTCGCCGACACCGGCCGCCCGGCCCTGATCGCCGAGATCAAGAAGGCCAGCCCGTCCAAGGGCCTGATCCGCGCCGACTTCGACCCGCCCGCCCTCGCTCAAGCCTATGAGCGCGGCGGGGCCTCCTGCCTCTCCGTCCTGACCGACGGCCCCAGTTTTCAGGGCGACGACGCCTATCTGACGGCCGCGCGCGCGGCGGTCGCCCTGCCCTGCCTGCGCAAGGACTTCCTGGTCGATCCGTGGCAGGTGGCCGAGAGCCGGGCTCTGGGCGCCGACTGCATCCTGATCATCATGGACATGGTGGACGACGCCCTGGCCGCCGAGCTTTTGGCCGAGGCGACCCGCTGGGGCATGGACGCCCTGATCGAAACGCACGATGCCGATGAAATGGCCCGCGCCGCCAAGCTGGTTCAAGGCCGCGACGACGCCCTGATCGGCGTCAACAACCGCTCGCTGCGGACCTTCGAGGTCGATCTGGCGACCACGGAACAACTGGCGGCGCTCAGCCCCGAAGGGGCCTTGCTGGTCGCCGAAAGCGGCCTGTTCACGCCTCAAGATGTGGTTCGCGTGACTGAAGCAGGCGCCCGCGCCCTGCTGGTCGGCGAAAGCCTGATGCGTCAGGCGGACGTGGAAGCCGCGACGCGAGCCTTGCTGGTCTAAGCTCCCCACTTACCGCCCATCCCGGCGGACGCCGGGATCCAGTGCTTTGGCTAAGGGCGCAGCCGCAGCCGTCCCAAGCCCAGCTTACTAAAAACTGCGCGCGTGGCTCTTACTGGATCCCGGCGTCCGCCGGGATGAGCGGGGTGTGGAGGATCAGCCCGCCTTCGCCGCGATCACCCGGAGCACCGCATCAGCCGCGAGTTCCGACGGGTCCGGCCCGCCTCGTCCCATGAGGTCCAGCGCCTCGGTCTGGCGCCGCGCCTGATCGGCCGCCGCCTCTGGGTCGGTCAGCAGCCGCCCGACCGCCTTGGCCAGCGCCTGCGGCGTCGCCTCATGCTGGATGAACTCCGGCGCGATAGCTTCATCGGCGGCGATATTGAACAGGGTGATGTGCTTGGCCGTCACCAGCCGCTTCATCAGCACATAGCTCAGCCCGTCGATCTTATAGGCGATGACCATCGGCGCGCCCGCCAGCGCCAGTTCGGTCGAGACCGTGCCGCTGGTCGCCAGGGCGGCGTTGGCGGCCTTCATGGCGTCGTACTTGTCGACCTCCTGCACGACATGGGCGCGGAACGGCCAGGCGGCGACCCGGCCCGCCACGTCGGCGGCGACCGTGCCCGCCGCGACGACGGCGATCTCCAGCCCCGGAATCTGGGCCTTCAGTTGTTTGACCGCCTGCTCATAGACAGGCGTCATGCGCGTGATCTCGCTGGGTCGGCTGCCCGGCAGGACCAGCAGCAGCGGCGCGTCCGCCGCTATGCCCCGCACAGCGCGAAAGCGGGGGCCGTCGGCCCCCGCCAAGTCGACGTGCAGCGCCTGCGAACCGACAACCGTCGTCGGCAGGCCCGCCTTCTCGAACCAAGGCGCATCCAGCGCATAGAGGGCCAGCAGATGATCCACCGCCCCCGCCAGCGTCTTGGCCCGCCCCGGCCGCGAGGCCCAGACCTGCGGCCCGACGTATTTGATCAGCGGCGTCTTCGGCGAGGCGGCGCGGATCGCCTGAGCCACGCGGATGGTGAAGCCCCAGCTGTCGATCAGCACTACGGCGTCCGGCTTCTCCGCCGCCGCCAGCGCCGCCGTCTCGGCCACCCGCTTCTTGACCTTGCCGTAAGCCTTCAGCCCCTCGATCCAGCCCAGGATCGACAGCTCGGCGATGTCGAAGGGGCTGGCGACGCCCTCGGCCGCCATCTTGGGGCCGCCCACGCCGACGAAGACCACGTCCTTGCCCAGCCGCGCCCTCAGCGCGCGCGCCAAACCGGCGCCCAGAGCGTCGCCCGACGCCTCGGCCGCCACCAGCATGACCTTCAACGGACGGCTCATCGCGGCTCTCCCCAGACGAACAGGCCCAGACGGTCGGCTGCCTCGACCAGACCTTCGTGGTCGATGACGATCAATCGCCCCTCATACCCGCCGATCCCGGCCAGACCGGCAGCGGCGGCCAGTTCGACCGTCGTTGGTCCGATAACCGGCATGTCGACGCGCAGATCCTGGATCGGCTTGGGCGCCTTGCCCAGCGCGCCGCGCGCGAAGCCGGGCGAACCGCGTAGATCGGCAGGCAGACCCGCCACGCGGCGCAGCATCTCATCCGTGCCTTCCTGAGCCTCGACCGCCAGCACCAGTCCGTCGCAGACGACCGCGCCTTGCCCGATATCCAGTTCGCCCGATTTTTCAGCGACGTGCAGCGCCTTCTTCAGGTCCGCCAATTGCTCCGCCGTCGGCGCCACGCGGCCCAGCGCGCCCGCAGTCAGCATCTCGCCGCCCAGAATGTCGTCCGCGCCCTCGACGGCGAAGCCTTCATCCTCGAACACCGACAGGATCTTGCGCAGCAGGGCGTCGTCGCCCTTGGACGCCGCCGCGATGATGCCGGGCAGCAGGGACGCGCCCTTCAGATCGGGCTTCAACGTCTTGAAGTCCGGCCGGTTGACGTAGCCCGCCAGACAGACCGCGCGGCAGCCTTCGGCGCGCATGGCCTTCACGATCTTGCCGATCTCAGCCATGCCGAAGTCCTGCCCCGGCCAACGGTGCAGGTGAGCGTCGGCGAAGCCCTTCAAGCGGATGATGAAGACCTCGCGCCCCTCGGCCTCGCAGCGCTGAGCGACGCGGATGGGCAGGTCGCCCGAACCCGCGATCAGGGCCAGCTTGGGCGCGGTCGTCATTCCGCGCCCGGCAGGCACAGCGGGCGCTTGCCGCCGTCACGGATGAAGGCGGTGATCTCCATGATCTCGGGCAGGTCGGCATAGGCCTGCTCGACCCGATCCAGACGCTCGGCGAAGACGCCTTCGCCCTCGAACAGGTCGCGATAGGCGGCCAGCAGGCGGCGCACCGCGTCCTTGCCGTAGCCCTTTCGCTTCAACCCGATCAGGTTGAGGCCGTGCAGGCTGGCGTGGTTGCCCCACACGGAGCCGTAGGGAATGACGTCGCGCGTTACGGCGGCCAGACCGCCGACGATGGCGCCCTGCCCCACCCGGCCGTTCTGGTGCACGGCGCACAGGCCGCCGAGGAACACCCTGCCGCCGACATGGACGTGACCGCCCAGGGTGGCGTTGTTGGCCATGGTGACGCTGTCGCCGACCACGCAGTCATGGCCGACGTGAGCGCCGGTCATGAACAGGTTGTTCGAGCCGACGCGGGTGACGCCCGTTCCCTGAGGCGTGCCCCGGTTGAAGGTGCAGTGCTCGCGGATCAGGTTGTTCTCCCCGATCTCCAGCCGCACCGGCTCGCCCTTGTAGCCGCCGTGCTGCGGATCGCCGCCGATGACGGCGAAGGGGTGGATCGTCGTGTTGGCGCCGATGCTGGTGTCCTGCTGGATCACCACATGGCTGACCAGACGCACGCCGGAGGCCAGCGCCACGCCTGGCCCGACGGTGCAGAACGGGCCGATCTCGACCCCGTCCGCCAGGGTCGCCGAGGCGTCGACGACGGCGGTCGGGTGGATGGTCACTGGGCAGGCTCCGCCACAGTCACGACCATGGCCATGAACTCGGCCTCAGCCGCCAGCTTGCCGTCGATGAAGGTCTCGCCGCGGAACTTGTAGGCGTCGCCGCGCGCCTTGATCACCTTGACCTCCATGCGCAGTTGATCGCCCGGACGGGCGGGCTTGCGGAAACGCACGCCGTCGATCGACATGAACATGATGACCTTGTCGGCCACCGCCACGTCCAGCGACTTGGACATCAGCAGGGCGCCCGTCTGGGCCATGGCCTCGACGATCAGCACGCCCGGCATGACCGGATCGATCGGGAAGTGGCCGGGGAAGAAGGGCTCGTTGTGCGTGACGTTCTTGATGCCGACTATCGAGGTCGCCGCCACGAAGTCCTGCGCCTTGTCGACCAGCAGGAAGGGATAGCGGTGCGGCAGGCGACGCATCACCTCGGCATAGTCGATGTTGTTGTCTTCGCTCATTCTTTCGATTCCTTCGCGCCCTTCTTCTGGGACGCCTGTTTGGACAGCCACACCGTCTCGCGCAAGAATTGGCGCAGGGGTTTGGCGGGATAGCCGGACCAGATCTCGCCCGGCGGAATGTCGGCCAGGACGCCGCCGCCGGCCGCGACGCGCGCGCCCTCGCCGATGGTGATGTGGTCGCCCACGCCCGCCCGACCGCCGAAGATGCAGTTATCGCCGCTGGTGACCGAGCCCGAGATGCCGGTGTGGGCCGCCATCAAATTGTTGCGGCCGATGACGCAGTTGTGGCCGATCATGACCAGATTATCGATCTTGGTGTTCTCGCCGATGACGGTGTCGTCATAGGCGCCCCGGTCGATGCAGGAGTTGGCGCCAACCGTCACCCCGTCCTGCAGGATGACGCGACCCAGTTGCGGAATGTCCACCGGCCCGGCCTTCGATCCGGCGGCGCCAAAGCCCGCCTCGCCGATCCGCGCGCCCGCCAGCAGCTTCACCCGATCGCCCAGCAGGGCGAAGCCGACGGTGACGCCCGAGCTGATCAGGCAGTCGCGGCCGATCTGGACGCCTGGCCCGATGACGGTGTTGGCGCCGATGCGGCTGCCGCGCCCGATGCGGACGCCCTCGCCCAGGATGACGCCCGGCTCGACCACGACCGTGTCGTCCTCGGCGGCCTCGGCGGCGCTGATGGCGCGATCCAGACGGATCGGCCGGTGCAGCAGGGCCGAAGCCCGCGCCCAGGCGGCCTGCGCCTCGCCCGAGACGATGACGGCGGCGTCAGCCGGCGCCGCATCCACGGCCGACGGCGGCACGATCACGCACCCGGCCTTCGTCTCTGCCAGAGCAGCGGCGAACTTGCGGTCGCCCAGAAACGCAATCGCGCCCCGGTCCGCACTGGACAGGGGCGCGACGGCCGAGATGACGACCTCGCCGCCCCGGACTACGTCCCCGCCGATGTGCTCGGCGAGGGCGGCGACCGTCAGGGGCGACAGGGTCTCAAAAAACCTCGGATCGGGCATGGCCCGCCTTAGGATTGCGGCTGGGCCGGAACCGGCATGCGGTTGAAGCTCAGCGTCGGCAGTTGGGCGTTCAGGCGCTGGATGACGGTGTCCGTCACGTCCATGGCCGGGTTCATGATGAAGACGCTCTCGCGATCGATCATGATGCCGCAGCCCTTCTCCTGATAAACGGCGACCAGCAGCGGCTCGATGGCTTCCGAGATCTTCTGGCGCTGCTGAGCCAGGGTGTAGCGCAGCTCGTTGTCGCGGGTGCCTTCCAGTTGCTGGGCTTCCTGGATGCGGGTCTGCAGTTGCTGGCGACGCTGGTTCATCTGGTCAGCCGGAATCGTCGCCGCGCCCTGTTGCAGAGCCTGAGCTTCGGTCTGGATGGCGGTGGCGTAGGGCTGGAGCTCGCCCTGAACTTCCTGCGCCAGCTGCTCCATGCGGGTCTGCACGGCCTGACCGACCGTCGACTGGGCCAGAACGCGCTGGTTGAAATAGACGCAGACGCCGGGAATGGCCGGACCGGGGTTGGCCGGGCCTTGCGTCTGGGCCAGGGCGGCCGAAGCGGTCAGCGAAGCGAGGGCGAAGGCGCCGATAGCGATGAGTTTCATAATCTAAGCCTTGGTGGCGGCGGTCAGACCGCGGTTAGAACTGAGTAGAGGTCGAGAAGCGGAAGGTCTCGGTCTTGTCGTAGTCTTCCTTGGACAGAACCTTCGACAGGTCGAAACGGATCGGCCCCATCGGCGAACGCCAGTGAATGCTGACGCCGGCGGCCGCACGCAGCGACAGCTCATCGACGATGTTCGGGTTGCGCAGTCCCGTCGCCGGATCAACCAGGTAGCGGTCGTCCAGCTTGCCGATGGTGCCGAAGTCGGCGAACAGCGAGGTCTTGATGCCGTATTCGTCGGGCAGATAGTTCGGCACCGTCAGTTCAACCGTACCGATGGCGTAGAAGTTGCCGCCCAAGGCGTCGGTCGTGGTCAGGTCGCGTGCGCCCATACCCGCCGTCTCGAAGCCGCGGAAGGTGTTGCCGCCCTTGAAGAAGCGGTCGTTGATGCGGATGGGATCGCCGTTCCAGCCGCTGACATAGCCCGTCTGGCCCTGGACGCTGACCACCCAGTTCGGGCGGATGCCGTAGTACCAGGACGCGTCGGCCTCGGTCTTGATGTAGTTCACGTCGCCGCCGATGCCGGCGAAGTCCTGGCGCAGCGAGGCGGACCAGCCGCGCGTCGGTCGGACCGGGTCGTTCAGGCGGTTCACCACAAGGGTGTAGCCCGCCGAGGAGTTGATGTAGGAGCCCGCCTGGTCGCACAGGGCCGACGAACCAGCGCCCACGCCGCCGCAATAGCCGAACGGAATGACGACCTCGTCGTCCTTCAGGAAGTAGCGCGCGCTGAACGAAGCGTAGCCGTTCAGCGGATAGGTGACGCGCACCCCGCCCCCGGTCGAGCGATAGTCGTAGGACGAGTATTTGCTCAGGTCATAGCGCATGTGGAACAGGTCGAAGCCCGCCCGCACGTCGCGTCCCAGGAATTTGGGCTCGGTGAAGCGGAAGTCGATCTGCTGGCGCAGCGAGCCCCATTCGGCGCGCGCCACGACGTTCTGACCCCGACCCCGGAAGTTGCGTTCGGTGATGCCCAGGTTCAGCACGAAGGAGTCGACCGAGCTGAAGCCCGCGCCGACCGACAGTTCGCCGGTGGGCTGTTCTTCCACGGTGACGTTGACGACCGAACGGTCCGGCGCGCTGCCGCGCGTCTCCTCGATCTTGACGTCCTTAAAGAAGCCCAGGGCGCGCAGATTGTTGCGCGAACGCTCGACCAGCGAACGGTTGAAGGCGTCGCCCTCGCCCACCATCAGTTCACGGCGGATGACGCTGTCCAGGGTGCGGGTGTTGCCGACCACATTGATGCGGTCAATGTAGACGCGCTGACCCTCGCGCACGTTGAAGGTCACGTTGACCGTGTCCGTCTCAGGGTCGGCGCGATAGGTCGGGTTGATCTCGACGAAGGCGTAACCGGCCGAACCGGCGGCGAAGGTCAGGGTGTCGACCGCAGCCTGAATGCGATCGCTCTCATACAGGTCGCCCGAACGGATCGGCAGCAGCATCTGCAGGAAGTCGGCGTTCAGGCGGTCATTCTCGGTGACGACCTTGATCTCGCCGAAATTGTAGCGGTCGCCCTCGTCCACCGTGACCGTCACGCCGAAGGCGCTGTTGTCCGGCTTCAGCTCGGCCACGGACGACAGGATGCGGAAGTCGTAATAGCCGCGGTTCGTGTAGAATTTCCGCAGCTGCTCGCGGTCGTAGTCGATCCGGTTCGGGTCGTAGTTGTCGTTCGAGCTGAACAGACGCCACCAGGCCGACTGCTTGGTGACCATGACCTGACGCAGGTCGCTGTCCGAAAACGCCGTGTTGCCCAGGAAGGTGACGGCGGCGATGCCGGTTTCAGGGCCTTCGTCGATCTCGAACACGACGTCGACGCGGTTCTGCTCCAGTTGGACCAGCTTGGGCGTGACGGTCGCCGAGATGCGGCCCGACAGGCGGTACAGTTCAACGATCTTGCCGACGTCTTCCTGAACCCGCGCGCGGGTGTAGATGCCGCGCGGGCGAATGGTCACTTCATCGCGCAGCTTCTTCTCGGCCAGGGCCTTGTTACCCTCGAAGGTCACCTGGTTGATGATCGGGTTTTCGGCGATCTCGACGATCAGGTCGCCGTTGGCCTGAAGGCCGATCTGCACGTCCGCGAACAGACCCGTGCGCGACAGAGTGCGCACCGCAACGTCGATGGTCACGGCGTCGATGGTGTCGCCGGGCTGGATCGGCAGATAGGACAGGACCGTCGTCTGGTCGATCCGCTGGTTACCGCGCACCACGATGCGGTTGACCACGGCGCGCTCGGCCTGCGGCTGCGCCATCTGCACCTGCGGCGTCTGAGCCTGCGGGGTCTGGGCCGCTGCAGCGGGCGCCGGGGCTGGCGCGGGCGCAGGCGCCGCCTGCTGGGCCAGGGCCGGTTGCGCCAGTCCGGCGGCGAAGGTCAGGGCCAGGGCGCTGACCCCGAGAATGCGGCCAGGGGTCTGGATCATGAGGCGACTGTCGTTTTGGTTCATGCGGAATACCATCGGGGGCTGGCGTCGGCTCACGAGACGAGCCCGCCGAGGAATTTGAAGAGATTGAGCTTCTGCAGATCGTTCCAGGTCGCGAACAACATCAAACCCGCCAGCAAAGCAAGACCGACCCGATATCCCGCCTCCTGAACACGGGCGGCCATCGGGCGGCGCGCCACGGCTTCATAAGCGTAGAACAGCAGGTGCCCCCCATCCAGAACGGGAATAGGCATCAGATTTAAAAAGCCGATTCCGACCGAAAGTATGGCCGCGAAGCTGGTCAGCGTCAGCAACAGATTGCGAACGATGGCCCAGGGCTCGGGATTGGCCGCGACCGCGGCGTTGGTCAGGGCGCCGGACGCCTTGGCGATTCCCAGCGGCCCGCTGAACTGATCGCCCGACTCACGGCCGGTGAAGATGCGGCCGATATAGGTCAGGGTGGTGTTCAGGATGGCGCCGGTTTCGCGCACCCCCTGCCCCACGGCGGCGATGGGGCCATAGCGGACGTGGCGAATTTCATCGCGGTTAGAACCCAGAGCCAGGCCGATGCGGCCGACGCTGACACGACCGGCGATGCGATCCGTCTCGGTCCGACGTTCGGGCGTGGCCGTAAGCTGCACCGCCTGATCGCCGCGCTCGACGGTGAAGCGCACCGAATCGCCGCTGCTCAGGGCCACGACGCGCGTCACCTCGCCCCCGTCGGAGATCAGCTTGCCGTTCACATGAGTGATCAGATCGCCCGGCAGGAAGCCCGCCTGCGCCGCCGGCGACTGAGGCTGAACCTCCATCACTCGCGCGGGACGCAGCTCGACGCCCACCAGGCTGAACAGCAGGGTGAAGATGAAGATGGCCAGGATGAAGTTGGCGATCGGCCCGCCCGCCACGACCAGGGCGCGCTGCCACAGAGGCTTGAAATAGAGGTAGTCGCGCTCGGCGCCCGACCCATGCTCGGCCGTCACGGCCTGGCGCAGGGCCTCAAGACCCGCACGATCCGGCACGCCGGTCGCATCCAGATCGCCGGAGAATTTCACATAGCCGCCCAGCGGCAGCCAGCCGATCCGCCACTCGACGCCGTGCTTGTCGGTCCGGCGGAAGATCGCGCGCCCGAAACCGATGGAAAAGCGGTCCATCTTCACGCCGAAGGCGCGCGCCGTCAGGAAGTGGCCCAGCTCATGCACCGTCACGACAAGCGTCAGCACGAGCAGGAACGGCACGACATAGGTCAGAGCCTGGCTGATCACGCCTATCATGCCGTTCGTATCTCCCGTTCCCCTCAGGCCGCGATGTTCAGCGAGGCGATGACGTCGCCCGCGATCCGCCGCGCCTGCGCATCAACGGCCAGGGCCGCCTCGCAGGCATCGTCGGAACCGCAAGACGCGCCCGCGCCCGTCGCCTTCTCAAGGGTGTCGGCGACGACTGCGGCAATATTGAGAAAGCCCAGCCGCCGGTCAAGGAAAGCCAGAGCCGCCACCTCATTGGCCGCATTGAAGACGATGGGGGCGATTCCGCCCGCCGCCAGAGCTTCGCGCGCCAGACGCAAGGCCGGGAACCGATCCTCGTCCGGGGCCTCAAACGTCAACCGCCCCAGGGCCGCCAGGTCCAGCTTGGGCGCCGGCCAGGCCAGACGATCGGGCCAGGACAGGGCGCAGGCGATGGGCGTCCGCATGTCCGGCGCGCCCATTTGGGCCAGGGTCGAACCATCCACATATTCCACAAGGCTGTGGATGATCGATTCCGGGTGCACCACCACATCGACCCGCTCGCCCGGCATATCGAACAGATAGGCGGCTTCGATCAGCTCCAGCCCCTTGTTGGCCATGGTGGCGCTGTCGACCGAAATCTTGGCGCCCATGCTCCAGTTCGGATGGGCCACGGCCTGTTCCGGCGTGATCCGCGTCATGGCCGCGCGCGGCAGGGTGCGGAACGGCCCGCCAGAAGCGGTCAGCACCAGTTTGGATACGCGCTCGGGCGCCCCGGCCGGAAAGACCTGGAAAATGGCCGAATGTTCGGAATCGACGGGGATCAGCCGCCCGCCGCTGCGCTTGACCCGCTCGATCAGCGCCGGACCGCAGCAGACCAGGCTTTCCTTGTTGGCCAGAGCCAGGGTCGCCCCCGTCCCCGCCGCCGCCCAGGCCGAGCGCAGGCCCGCCGCCCCGACGATGGAGGCCATGATCCAGTCGGCGGGCCGCACGGCCGCCTCGACGATGGCGTCCGGCCCCGCCGCCGCCTCGACCCCGGTTCCAGCCAGGGCGTCGCGCAGTTCGTTCAAGCGCGCCGGATCGGCTGTCACGGCCATGCGCGGCCGCCAGCGGCGCGCCTGTTCGGCCAGGCGAGCAATGTTGGCGCCGCCGGTCAGGGCCTCAACCTCGAACGCGGCCGAGCCAGCCGCTTGCGCCTGCTCCATCAGGTCCAGGGTCGAGGAGCCGACCGATCCGGTCGAGCCCAGGACAGAGACGCGCCGCGCGATCATGCCGCCCGCTCCAGCATCAGGACGATCAGACGCCCGGCCGACACCACAACGACGGCGAACATCAGCCCGTCGACGCGGTCCAGCAGACCGCCGTGGCCCGGGATCAGATTGCCCGCGTCCTTGACCCCGAAACGCCGCTTCAGAGCCGATTCCCACAGGTCGCCGCCCATGGTGGCCAAGGCCGCCGCCAGACCCAGAACCCCGCCCCAAAAGGCGTTCAGCAGGCCCATGTCCAGCCAGCCCGCCATGGCGGCGCCGGCGATCATCCCGGCGGTCAAGCCGCCGATGAAGCCCGACCAGGTCTTGTTGGGCGAAAAGCGCGGCCACAGCTTGGGCCCGCCGACGAAGCTGCCGACCAGATAGGCCAGGATGTCCGCCGACCAAGCCACGGCGAAGACCAGCACGGTCCAGTACAGCCCCTGCACCTCGTGCAGGTCGCGCAGCCAGATCAGCAGGATGCAGGGCCAGCCGAGGTAGAGCACCCCATAGGCCGTATCCAGCAGGGACTCGCCGCGCGTGCGGGCGAACAGGCCCGCCGCCAGGGCGCCGAACACCATCAGCACCAGGGCCAGGGAAATCTGCCCGACGTGGGCCGCGATCACCGCCACGACCAGGGCCAGGGCCACGCTGATCCCGATCGGCCGCCAAAGATTCGGCGCGCACATCCGCGCCCACTCGAAGGCCAGCAGCACCGCCCCCGCGACCACCAGGGCGCAGAACCAATCGCCGCCCGCCCACGTCGCCAGGACCGCCGCCGGCGCCAGCACGACCGCCGAAGCGGCGCGCAAGGCGATATCTCGAGGCTTCAACGCCATGTCAGCCCGCGACCTCGCCATAGGCTTCAACCATGACCTCACGCCCGCCGTAGCGGCGCTCACGGCAGCCGAACTGGGCGATGGCTTCAGCCAGGGCTTCGGCGCCGTAGTCAGGCCACAGGATCTCCTGGAACACCATCTCGGCGTAGGCCGCCTCCCACAGCAGGAAGTTGGACAGGCGCTGCTCGCCCGAGGTCCGCACGATCAGATCGACCGGCGGCGCGCCCGCCGTCGACAGACCGGCGCCCAGCGCCTCTTCATCGACAACCACGTCTTCGCCCGCACGGGCGCGATCGACCAGCCGCTGGGCGGCGTCGACCAGATCCGCCCGGCCGCCATAGTTGAAGGCCACCTGCAGCAGGAATTTTTCATTGCTCGCCGTCTCAGCCTCGGCGCGTGCGACGATGGCGGCGATGTCGTCCGGCAGCCCCTTGCGACGACCCAGCACCTTCACCCGCACGCCCGCCGCCGCCAGCCGTTTCAGGTCGCTGCCGACGAAGGCGCGCACCAGGCCCATCAGGTCGGACACCTCATCGGCCGGACGGCTCCAGTTCTCGGTCGAGAAGCCGAACACCGTCAGGCATCGCACGCCCAGCTCCGGCGCCGCCTTGATCGTGCGGCGCAGGGCCTGGACCCCCTCGCGGTGGCCCACGGCGCGCGGAAGACCCCGGCGCTGCGCCCAGCGGCCGTTGCCGTCCATGATCAGGGCGACGTGACGTGGCCCCTTTGCAGGCGCCGTGGCGACGGGCTCGGCCGACATGATGGGGCGTCCTTCCTGAACAGGCCTGACCGCGTCAGACCTGCATGATCTCGACTTCCTTGGCCTTCAAGGTCTCGTCGATGCGCTTGATGGCCGCATCGGTGTCCTTCTGGACCTCGGCCTCCATCTTCTTCTGTTCATCCTGGCTGATCTCGCCGGCCTTTTCAGCCTTCTTCAGCTCGTCGTTGGCGTCGCGGCGCACGTTGCGCACGGCGATCTTCTTGTCCTCGGCGTATTTGCCGGCCAGCTTGGCCAGATCCTTGCGGCGCTCTTCGGTCAGCGGCGGGATCGGGATGCGCAGCGTCTGGCCGTCAACGACCGGGTTCAGGCCCAGGCCGGCGGAGCGGATGGCCTTCTCGACCGAAACCACCATCCCCTTGTCCCAGACGTTGACCGAGATCATGCGCGGCTCCGGCACGCTGATCGCGGCCACAGCGGTCAGCGGCGAGGTTGCGCCATAGGCTTCAACCACGACCGGCTCCAGCAGACCGGCGTTGGCCCGGCCGGTACGAAGGCCGGCGTAATCGTCCTTCAGGGCGGCGACGGACTTGTCCATCCGGTCGCGGAACGTCTTGAGATCGGGTTTGGCCATGACGTGTGTCCTTGGTCCTGTCGTTTGATGACGAAGCCGCTCAGGCGGCCTTGTTGGTGATGACGGTGAAGGTGCCTTCTCCCGTCAGCGCCTTCTGAATCGATCCTTCCTCGCGGATCGAGAAGACCACGATCGGAATGCCGCTGTCGCGCATCAAGGCGATGGCCGAGGCGTCCATGACGCGCAAGTCCTTGGCCAGCACTTCCTGATAGGTCAGCGTCTCATAGCGGGTGGCCGTGGCGTCCTTCTTCGGGTCGGCGGTGTAGACGCCGTCGACGCTGGTGCCCTTCAGCAGGGCGTCACAGCCCATTTCGGCTGCACGCAGGGCCGCGCCCGAGTCCGTTGTGAAGAAAGGAGCGCCGACGCCCGCAGCGAAGATCACCACGCGGCCCTTCTCGAGGTGGCGAAGGGCGCGGCGGCGAATATAGGGCTCGGCGATGGCGGCCATGGGGATGGCGCTCTGGACCCGCGTATCGACGCCGATCTTCTCGAGCGCGCCCTGCATGGCCAGAGCGTTCATGATGGTCGCCAGCATGCCCATGTAGTCGGCGTTGGCGCGATCCATGCCCGCCGCCGCCTTGGACAGGCCCCGGAAGATGTTGCCCCCGCCGATGACCAGGCAGATCTCGACGCCCTGACGCGCCACCGCGGCGACGGCGGCGGCGACCACATCCACGGTCGGCATGTCGATGCCATAGGGCTGGTCGCCCATCAGCACCTCGCCCGAGACCTTCAGCAGGACGCGCTTGTAACGAAACTCAGAGGGGGCGTCGGGCATGATCAGGGGTCCGTGGATACAGGGGGTTAGCATCCGCGCGAAGTGAATCGGCGGCTCATCATAGACGAAGGGCGCGTCAGCCTTCAAAGCCGAACGCGCCCTTTTGAAATTTCTTCCCTTTCGGGAAGACGTTTCGAGTTAGTTGCCGCCCGTCATCGAGGCGACTTCCGACGCGAAGTCGGGGGTTTCGACCTTCTCGACGCCTTCACCCAGCGCCATGCGGACGAAGCCGGCCAGCTTCAGCGTGGAGCCCAGCTCTTTGCCGGTGTTGGCGACCAGTTGTTCGATGGTCACGTCCGGGTCCATGACGAACGGCTGCTTGGTCAGCACCACGTCCTTCTGGAACTTGTTGATCTGACCTTCCACGATCTTTTCGATCATGTTTTCCGGACGTCCTTCTTCCTTGGCCTTCTCGATCAGGACGGCGCGTTCTTTTTCGATCGCGGCCGGGTCCAGGTCCGAGGTGTCCAGCGCCAGCGGAGCCGTGGCCGCCACGTGCATGGCGATCTTGCGGCCCACTTCACGCAGGGCTTCCTTGTCGCCGGCGCCTTCCAGGGCGACCAGCACGCCGATGCGGCCGACGCCCGGCGAGACGGCGTTGTGGACGTAGCTCGAAACCACGCCTTCACCGACCGACAGGCGAGCCGCGCGACGCAGCTGCATGTTCTCGCCGATGGTGGCGATCAGGTTGGTGACTTCGTCCTGAACCGTCTTGCCGTTCTCCAGGGTCGCGCCGTGGATGGCTTCCACGCCGTCGTGGTGCAGACCCAGCTGAGCGAATTCCTTCGCCGCCGACTGGAACAGGTCGTTGCGGGCCACGAAGTCGGTTTCGGCGTTGAACTCGATGGCCGAGGCGACTTCGCCCTTGCCGTCTTCGCGCACGGCGACGGCCACCAAGCCCTCGGCGGCGACGCGGTCGGCCTTCTTGGCGGCCTTGGACAGACCCTTGGCGCGCAGCCAGTCGATGGCCGCTTCGATGTCGCCGTTGTTCTCAACCAGCGCCTTCTTGCAGTCCATCATGCCGACGCCCGAACGCTCGCGAAGCTCCTTCACGAGGGCGGCAGTGATCTCGGCCATGTCTTTCTCCTGAAATTCAAAATGGGCGGCCGGACTGTTTAGCCCGGCCGCATGTCAAGTTGACGTCGGTCCGGCGCGCGGCGGCGCCGGAACGTCAGTCTCAGCCTTCGACCTTCTCGGCCTCGGCGGCGACCAGCTCTTCAGCCGCGCCTTCAGCGCGCGCCGGAGCGGCCTCGGCCTCAACCACGACGGCTTCGCGCAGGGCCGGCTCGACCGGAGCTTCCGAAGCGCCCAGGTCGATGCCCTGAGCGGCGGCGCCGGCGGCCAGGCCGTCCAGGACGGCGTCGGCGATCAGGTCGCAGTAAGTCTGGATGGCGCGGGCGGCGTCATCGTTGCCCGGCACCGGATAGGTGATGCCGTCCGGGTCCGAGTTGGTGTCCAGGATGGCGATGATCGGGATGTTCAGCTTGCGGGCTTCCTGGATCGCGATCGCTTCCTTGTTGGTGTCGATCACGAACATGATGTCCGGCACCGAACCCATGTCCTTGATGCCGCCCAGCGACAGTTCCAGACGGTCCTTCTCGCGCTGCAGGGTCAGCAGCTCTTTCTTGTTGCGGCCTTCGCCGCCGCCTTCAACGATGCCTTCCAGTTCGCGCAGGCGCTGGATCGAGTTGGAGACGGTGCGCCAGTTGGTCAGGGTGCCGCCCAGCCAGCGGTTGTTCATGTAGTACTGGGCGCAGCGCGTGGCGGCCTGCGCGACCGGGTCGGCGGCTTGACGCTTGGTGCCGACGAACAGCACGCGACCGCCCTTGGCGGCCACGTCGCGCACGGCGACCAGGGCCTGGTGCAGCAGCGGCATCGTCTGCGACAGGTCGATGATGTGGATGTTCGAGCGCGAGCCGAAGATGTAGCGGTCCATCTTCGGGTTCCAGCGGTGCGTCTGGTGGCCGAAGTGAGCGCCGGCTTCCAGCAGCGTACGCATCGAGAATTCAGGCAGAGCCATGATCGTCTTTTCCTTTTTCCGATCAAACCTAGCGCGGGCGGTTAAAAGGATCAGTTGATCCCTCGGAACGGTGCAGGCCGGGATGTCTCCCCGGACCGCGCCACGCCCACGTGCGAAGTGCGCCGCGCATGTAGGCGAAACGGCCGAAAAACGCAAGGCTGTGAAGATGATGGGCTTTTAACTTGTCGCCTTCAGGCGGCCACGGCCAGATGACGCCATGCCTCCTTCCCTTCGCCTGCTGTCCGCCCTGGCTTTCGCGCCGCTCGCCGCCGCTCCGGCTCCGTTCGCCAGGGCCCAGACGCCTGCGCCGGTTTCCGCAGAGGCCTATAGAAAGGATGCGCTGGCCCTGCCTGGGCTGATCGAAGCCCAGTACGCCTATCCGGAGCGCCTGCCAGGCGGCCGGTTTCCTTCGTCACTGCAGCTGACGGCCCAGGGCGAGGCGGTGCATGACGCCGCCTCTCTGCTGAAGTACGCCGAGAACGCCCTCACGGCGCTGGCCGACCATCACGCCATCACCGGCTCGTCCTTCGCCGACAGCTGGGCCGTGGTTCCCAGCTATTCGGATCTCTGGATCGAGCGAGTCGCACCGCACTGGATCATCACCGACGTCCGCGACGGATCGCCTGCGGCCGAAGCCGGCATTCGCCCCGGCAGCCGCTTGCTGGCCGTCGGCGATCAGCCCATCGACGACGCCGTCGCCGCCTTCTGGAGCGAGATCGGCCTGACGTCCGAAGGCGAGCGCGCCGCCTATGCCGCCCGCGTCCTGGTCGCCGGGCGACGCGACCGCCCTCGCGACCTGATGATCGAGACCCCCGACGGGTCTCGGCGTCGCCTGATCCTGCCTAATCTCTACACGATGCGGCGCGACCGCCCCCCGGTGGAAAGCCGACAGGTCGACGGCGCCCTGGTCATCCGCATCAATGACGCGCTCGGCGACCGCGCGACCATCGCCGCCTTCGACCAGGCGATGACGACGGCGCTGCCCGGTCAAACCCTCGTCCTCGACCTGACGGAGACGCCCAGCGGCGGCAACACCGTCGTCGCCCGCGCCATCATGGGATGGTTCGTCGATGCGCCGTCCGCCTACCAGATCCACAGCCTGCCCGCCGAAGCGCGCGAAACCGGGATCGAGCGGCGCTGGATCGAACAAGTCCTGCCGCGCCCAGACAAACGCCATAGCGGCCCTGTCATCGTCCGCGTCGGGCGCTGGACCGGCAGCATGGGCGAAGGCCTGGCCATCGGCCTCCACGCCCAGGGCGCGCATGTCGCCGGCCGCCCGATGGCGGGCCTGCTCGGCGCCATCTACGACCTGCGCCTTCCGAACAGCGGACTGGTCATCAAAATCCCCGTCGAACGACTCTACGCCGTCGACGGAACTCCGCGCGAACAGTTCAAGCCTCAGCCGGATTGATCAGAAATTGCGTCCGTCCACGCGCTGTGCGGTCCAGTCCCACGGCTCCACGTCGGTCAGGGTGCGGATGTTGATCGCCGCAACCTCGCTGCCGTCGGGCGCCGCGCCGTAACCGAACGGCTGCACGCCACAGGTCTTGCAGAAACGATGCTCGATCTTGTGCTGATTGAAGAAGTAGGACGTCGTCTCGCCCTCCCCCTTCGTCAGGCGAAAGGCCGAGCGGGGCGCAAAGGCCAGAACGAATCCCTTGCGATAGCAATGGGAGCAGTTGCATTCCATCAGACCGTCCAGCCCGACATCCACCTCATAGGCCACCGCGCCGCAGTGGCACGACCCGGCATGGGTCTTCGCGCTCGTCTCGCTCATCAGGCGTCCTCCAGCATCACCACCCCCGGCGCCGACTTCAGCGCGCCGCGCAGCGCCGCGTCCAGTCGGTATCGTCCCGGCAGCTTGATCTCGACCTCGGTGCGGCCGCCCAGCGTCGCCTGCAGCCAGACCTCGCCGCCCTTGCCCTGCGCTCGCGCCCGGTCCAGCCGCGCCTTCAGCGCCTCGGCGTCCGCGGATTGCGCCGACAGGATGACGCGCAGCCCGATCTGGGCGTCGTCCAGCAGCACGTCCATGCGGCTGGCGTCATCGCCGAAGAAGCGCACCTCGCCATCCGCCGCCTTGGCCCGAACCTTGACCAGAACCGACGTCCCGACCTCCAGAACCTCGCGGCACCGCCGAAGCTGTTCGGGCGGGAACAGGCATTCGAACTCGCCCGTCGGGTCCGAAAAGGTGACGAAGGCGAATTTCTCGCCGGTGCGAGCGCTGGCCCGCTCCTGACGACGACGCACCACCCCAGCCATCTGGAAGGCTTCATGCCCCGCCTCAGCCAAGCCTTGCGCCTCGGCCACGAAGGTCACGCGCTTGCGTTTCAGGGCCGGCGTCAGTTCCTCGAGCGGATGCCCAGACAGGTAGAAGCCGACGGCGTAAAGCTCCTGATCCAGTTTGTCGGGGCCAGCCCACGGCTCCATGCTCTTCAGGCGCGGCCGCGCCGCGGCGGCCTGATCGGCGCCGAATAGGCTCACCTGGGACGAAGCGCGCTCGGCGGCCACGCTCTGGCAATAGGCCATCAGCACATCGGCCTGCTCGAACAGCTGACGGCGGTTCGGATGGATGCTGTCGAAGGCACCAGCTCTCGCCAAACCTTCCAGCGCCCGCTTGTTCACCGCCTTGGGGTCGACCCGTTCTAGGAAATCGAAGATGTCGGTGAACGGCCCGCCTGTCTCGCGCACCTCAATGACGTGCTTCATCGCCTCAAGGCCCACGTTGCGGATGGCGCCCAGCGCATAGAGCACGCTGCCCTGCCCGTCCTTCCACGACACGTCGAAGTCGGCGGACGAACGGTTGATGTCGGGCACCAGGACTGGAACCTCGAACCGGCGGCAGTCCTGATAGAAGACCGCCAGCTTGTCGGTATTCGACAAATCGAGGCTCATCGACGCCGCAAAGAACTCGACCGGGTGATTGGCCTTCAGCCAGCCCGTCTGGAACGAGATCAGCGCATAGGCCGCCGCGTGCGACTTGTTGAAGCCATAGCCCGCGAACTTGGCCACCAGGTCGAAGATGGAGCCTGACTGGGCCTCCGGAACCCCCTTCTCGGACGCGCCCTTGACGAAGCGAAGGCGCTGGAAGTCCATCTCCTCCTTCTTCTTCTTGCCCATGGCGCGACGCAACAGGTCGGCCTCGCCCAGGCTGTAGCCCGCCAGGATCTGGGCGATCTTCATCACCTGTTCCTGGTAGATGATGACGCCGTAGGTCTCGGTCAGCACCTCCTTCAGGCTGGGGTGCAGGTAGTCGACCTCCGCTCGGCCGAACTTCCGGTCGATGTAGGTGTCGATCATCTCCATCGGCCCCGGCCGGTAGAGGGAGATCAGGGCGGTGATCTCTTCGATCGAGCCGCAGCGCATCTTGCGCAGGGTGTCGCGCATGCCCTGGGATTCCAGCTGGAACACCCCGACCGTCTGCCCCGAGGCCATGAGCTCATAGGTCTTGGGATCATCCAGCGGCAGCAGACCCCAATCCTGAGCCGCACCGCGCCGTTCCAGATAGCTCTTGGCGCGGTCCAGCACCGTCAGCGTCTTCAGGCCCAGGAAGTCGAACTTCACCAGGCCCGCCGGCTCGACCCACTTCATGTTGAACTGGCTGGCCGGGATGGTGGAGCGCGGATCCTGATACAGCGGCACCAGTTCCGTCAGCGGCCGATCGCCGATGACGATGCCCGCCGCGTGGGTCGAGGCGTTGCGGTAGAGGCCTTCCAGCTCAAGCGCCGTCTCCAGCAGCGCCTTGACGGCAGGCTCGGCGTCACGCGCCTCGCGCAGGCGCGGCTCCAGGTCGATGGCCTGGGCCAGGGTCACGGGGTTCGCGGGGTTGGCCGGAACCATCTTGGCTAGGCGGTCCACCTGGCCCAGCGGCATCTGCAGCACGCGCCCCACGTCGCGCAGCACGGCGCGCGCCTGCAGGGTGCCGAAAGTGATGATCTGAGCCACCCGGTCCTTGCCGTAGTGGTCCTGAACGTAGTCGATGACCTCTTCGCGCCGCTCCTGACAGAAGTCGATGTCGAAGTCGGGCATGGAGACCCGTTCGGGGTTGAGGAAGCGCTCGAACAGCAGGCCGAACCGCAGAGGGTCCAGGTCGGTGATGGTCAGCGACCAGGCGACCAACGACCCGGCGCCCGAGCCCCGCCCCGGCCCCACCGGGATGTCATGCAGCTTGGCCCATTTGATGAAGTCCGCCACGATCAGGAAGTAGCCGGGGAACCCCATCTGCTGGATGATCCCGACCTCCCATTCCAGGCGGGACCAGTAGTCTTCCTCGGGCGCATAGGCCTGGTTCTTCTCCAGCCGCGCCTTCAGGCCTTCGCGCGCCTGGTGCGCCAGTTCGTCGTCTTCCGAACGACCTGCGCCGGTGTCGAAGCGCGGCAAGATCGGCTTGTGCGTCTTGACCAGGAAGGCGCAGCGGCGCGCGATCTGAATGGTGTTGTCGCAGGCCTCCGGCAGATCGGCGAACAGTTCGCGCATCGCCTCGGCCGACTTGAACCAGTGCTCGCCGGTGACGCGACGGCGATCCTCCTGACCCGTGAAGGCGCCGTCGGAAATGCACAGCAAGGCGTCATGCGACTTCGCCTGGGCCGCCTTGGCGTAATAGACGTCATTGGTCGCGACCAGCGGCGTGTCATTGGCGTAGGCCCATTCAACCAGCCCGCCCTCGGCCAACGTCTCGCTGGACAGTCCGTGGCGTTGCAGTTCGACATAGAAGCGGTCGCCGAACACCCGCTTCATCTCCGCCAGGGCTTCGGCGGCCTCGGCCGGCTTCTTCTGCACGAACAGAGGATCAATAGGGCCGTCCGGCCCGCCGGACAGCAGGATCAGCCCCTCGGACTTATCCACAACCTGCCCCCAGGGCACGCCCGGCTCGGCCATTTCGCCCGCGTCCAGATAGGCGGCGGACGACAGGGCGCACAGGTTGAGCCACCCCTGCTCGTTCTGGGCGATCAGCACGACCGTCGGCGTCTTGGCCCAGCGTTGGGCGACCTGCCCGCCGATATCGAGCACCGGCAAGGCGCAGGCGACGATAGGCTGGACGCCCGCATCCTTGGTCGTCTGGCTGAACTCAAGGGCCCCGAACAGGTTGGCGCGGTCAGCCACGGCCACGGCCGGCATTCCGGCATCGGCGGCCATCTTGCCGATCTTGCCGGCCTTGATGGCGCCTTCCAGCAGCGAATAGGCGCTGCGGACCCGCAGGTGGACAAAGCCCTGACTGTTCACCGCATCCGCCAATCGAAAACTCCGCATCGCAGCGCCCGATCATACGGGCGCATCGTCATCATGCAGGGAGTCGCGCCTCAGTGGGCGCGGTCATGTCACCAGAAAGGCCGCCTGCCAGACCATCCAGACGAAGCCGCCGCAGGACGCAAGCGACAGCAGATCCCTCACCCAACGCGTCATCGGATTTATCCCCAGATCAAATGTTGCTCATTTGTTCTAAGTTGCCTCTTTGTTCTCGTCAACCTCAATTCGCGAGGAAGCCGAGCCGGGTCAGCGCCGAGGCTAGAGCCGCCGAGTTCGGGGACTGAGTCTTGCGCAGCAGGCTTGCACGGAAGAACTCCACCGTGCGCGGGCTCAGTTCCAGGTTCTGGGCGATCTGTTTGGTGGTCAGACCCTCGACCAGCATTTCGGCCACCTGTCGCTCGCGGCGGGTGAAGGTCAGCTCTTCACGGGCCGGGGCGGACGCGAGGGCCTCTGCGCCCCGACGCAGGGCGCGCACCAGTTCATCGATTGTGACGGGCTTGGGCAGAACATCATCCACGCCCAGGCGCATGGCGTCGACCGTCGTCCGCACGTCGACGAAGGCGCTGACGACGATGACGGCGTGGCGGTTCAGGGCGCAGAAGGCGGCCACGAGATCCAGCCCCTCGACGCCCGGCATCTTCAGATCAGCGACGAGGCAGGTCGAATCCGCGTCTGACGCCCACATCAGCGCGTCGAGCGGGTCGTGGAAACCGACGGCGGAGAACCCCGCGTCGCGCACCGCCAGAAGGGTCAGCTCCAGCAGCGCCCGATCATCGTCAATGATGGCGATTTCACCGATGGCGCGCCCAATCCTATCTGCATCCTGCCCATGTCGACCGCCGTCCACGCCATCACGCATCATGTCGTTGAAACTACGCAAGGCCTGACGCGGGAAAAACCTCGTAGTCCCACGCAGTTGATCCCGTCCGGGCATACGCAGAACGATATTTCGGTTACGCTGAGGCGAACATGGAGGCTGGCTGTGTTGCAAAGCGCCGTATTCCTGACCCGGTCTCCGTCAGGATTCGCGCAAAGCGCACGGTGGCCGGCCCTGATCGACATGCGGCGCGACCAAGCCCGGTCACTGGGCCTCGCCGGCGTGGCGGCAAGCGTAGACGATGTCATCATCTACGCCATGGAAGGATCGCCCGGCGCTCTTGACGGCTTCCTTCAGCTGCTCGGCGCCAGTCCCTGTGAAACAGCGCCGATGCAGGCCTGGCGACAGACGGTGCAATTTCGCATCCACCGTGTCCTGGCGCTGTCTCACCCACTGCTCAGACCGGATGAGACAGCGGTCCTGCAACGCGCGATCGACCCGGGTCATCCCCGATATGCCGACATCCCGCCGCTGCTAGGCGCGGCTGCGCTGCACTGGGCCATGATGCCCTATCGCACGCCGCTGCAGGCGACGACGCGGCTCATCGCCTCCTAGTAGGCGTGGCTTTCGGCCGCGCGCTGCTCCAGGTGGCCGTCCTTCAAGGCGAAGACGCGGTCCATGTGACCGGCCAGCTCCATGTTGTGCGTGGCGATCAGGGCGGCGACGCCCGTGGTCTTGGCCAGTTCGCGCAGGGCCTCGAACACCGCCTGGCTGGTGACGGGGTCCAGGTTGCCGGTCGGTTCGTCGGCCAACAGCAAACGCGGGCTGTTGGCCAGGGCGCGCGCGATGGCGACACGCTGTTGCTCGCCCCCAGACAGTTGCGCGGGTTGGTGCGTGACCCGCTGTCCAAGACCCAGCGAGGTCAGGGTTTCAGTCGCGCGACGACGCGCCTCTCCTTCCCGCACGCCTGCGATCCGCATGGGCAGGGCTACATTGTCCAGAGCGTCGAACTCCGGCAGCAAGTGGTGGAACTGATAGACGAAGCCGATGCGGTGCAGACGCAGGCGCGTGCGCGCGCGTTCGTCCAGACCGCCGACGTCCTCGCCGTCGATCAGCACCTGGCCGCTGGTCGGCCGCTCCAGCAGGCCCGCCGCGTGCAGCAGGCTGGACTTTCCCGAGCCGGACGGACCGATCAGGCCGACGACCTCGCCTGGCATGACCTCCAGGTCGACGCCCTTCAGCACCGTCAGCCCGCCCTGGGCCGTCGGATAGGTGCGCGTCACACCGCGCAGCGACAGGATGGCGCCGTTCGCTTCCGTCGCGACGGCGGGCTTCTTCTTCAGCAGCTTATTCAAAGCGCAGGGCCTCCACCGGATCGATGCGCGACGCGTTCCACGACGGCGGCAGGCTGGCCAGGCAGCTCATGAAGAAGGAGAAGACCGCGACCCAGGTCACGTCCCACGGGTCCACCTTGGCCGGAACAGAATCCAGCATATAGACCTCGGCGTTGAACAGCTGGACGCCCAGCAGGCCCTCGAGGAAATGCTGGATCGCGCCGATGTTCCAGCAGAACAGCAGGCCCAGAACTAGGCCCGCGATGGTGCCGCCGATGCCGATGGCCGCGCCCGACATGAAGAAGATGCGCAGGATGGATGACTGGCTGGCGCCGACGGTGCGCAGGATGGCGATGTCGCGCGTCTTGTTCTTCACCAGCATGACGATGCCGCTGATGATGTTCATGGCGGCGATGGCGACCACCATGCCCAGGATGATGCTCATGGCCACGCGCTCGACCTTCAGCGCGCCCCAGATGGCGGCTTGGCGGTTGCGCCAGTCGGTGACGACGCTGCCCGGTCCGGCCGCGCGCTGAACCGGCGTCAGCAGATTCTCGACCAGATCCGGTTCCGACACCTTCATCTCGATGACGTCCCAGACGCCGTCCTTGCCGAAGAACAGTTGCGCCTGCTCCAGCGGCATGAAGATGAAGGCGCGATCATAGTCCGCCGCGCCCGACGTATAGATTCCGCCGACGATATAGGTCTTCTCCAGCCCGCCCAGATTGCCGAATGCGCTGTCGGCTCCAGTCGGAGAATAGAGGGAAATGGGATCGCCTTCACGCAGGCCCATCTGCTCGGCGAGGCTCTTGCCGATCAGGACGTGATCGCCGCCGTACTGACCCTTGCCGAAATGCTCGCGCGCCTCGGGGGTCAGGCTGTCATAGACGAACTTCGTCGAGGCCAGATCCTGCGGCCGCACGCCGCGCACGACACCGCCCGTGGCCGCCCCGCCCGCGCGGAACATGGCCGGGCTTTCGATCAGGGGCGTCACCGCCACCACGCCCGGCACGTCGGCGATCCGCTTCAGCGCGGCGTCGCGATCGGGCGCATAGAGCACCGGCCCCTGCACATACATATGACCGTTGAACGACAGGATCCGGTCCATCAGCGTGCCGCGGAAGCCCGCCATGATGCTCATCACGCTGATCAGCACCGCGACGGCCAGCATGATGCCGATGAAGCTGATCATGGCGATCAGCGCTACCCCGCCCTGCTTGCGCTTGGCGCGCAGATAGCGGAGCGCCAGCCCGATCTCCCAGCTGGAGAACGGGCCTGACCCTTTGGATGCGGGCGGCGGAGCGGAAGCCGTCGCGGCGTCGGTCATTTCGTGAGCAGCTCCAGGGCGGCGTCCAGCGACAGGCTCTGCTTCTCGCCGGTGGCGCGGCGCTTCAGTTCGACCACGCCGTCGGCCAGGCCCTTGGGCCCGATGGTCAGCTGCCACGGCACGCCGATCAGGTCGGCGGTGGCGAACTTGCCGCCTGGACGCTCGTCCGTGTCGTCGTAGAGGACGTCCTTGCCGAGAGCTTCCAGCTTGGCCACGGCGTCTTCACAGGCGGCCGAGACGGCCTCGTCGCTGGCGCGCAGGTTGATCACCACCACGTCGAACGGCGCGACCGAGTCCGGCCAGATGATGCCGCCCTCGTCATGGCTGGCCTCGATGATGGCGCCCAGCAGGCGCGACACGCCGACGCCGTAGCTGCCCATGTGGACCTCGGTGTCCTGGCCGTTCGGCCCGGCGACCTTGGCCTTCATGGCGGCCGAGTATTTGGTGCCGAAGTAGAAGATGTGGCCGACCTCGATGCCGCGCGCCGACAGGCGGTCGCCCTCGGCGGTCTGGGTCTCGAACTGGGCGGCGTCGTGCATTTCCTCGGTCGCGGCGTAGAGGGCCGTGCGCTCGTTGAACACGCTCTCCAGTTGCTCGACGCTGAGGTTGTGGCCGGGCGCGGCCATCTCGACCAGCTTGCGGTCGCAGAAGACCTCGCTCTCGCCGGTCTCAGCCAGGACGATGAACTCGTGGCTCAGATCACCGCCGATCGGGCCGGTGTCGGCGCGCATCGGCACCGCCTTCAAGCCCAGGCGGGCGAAGGTGTTCAGATAGGCGGCGAACATCCGCTTGTAGGCGATGCGAGCCGAGGCCTCGTCCAGGTCGAAGGAATAGGCGTCCTTCATCAGGAACTCGCGGCCGCGCATGACGCCGAAGCGCGGACGGCGCTCGTCGCGGAACTTCCACTGGATGTGGAAGAGGTTCAGCGGCAGGGCCTTGTACGACTTCACATAGGCCCGGAAGATATCCGTGACCATTTCCTCATTGGTCGGCCCGTACAGCAGTTCGCGCTCATGACGGTCGGTGATGCGCAGCATCTCCGGGCCATAGGCGTCGTAGCGGCCGCTCTCGCGCCACAGGTCCGCCAGTTGCAGCGTCGGCATCAGCAGTTCGACGGCGCCGGCCTTGACCTGCTCGTCGCGGACGATGCCTTCAATCTTGCGCAGCACCCGCAGGCCCAATGGCAGCCAGGCGTAGATGCCGGCGGCCTCCTGCTTGATCATGCCCGCGCGCAGCATCAGCTGATGCGACACGATCTGGGCGTCGGAGGGGGCTTCTTTCAGGATCGGCAGGAAGTAGCGCGACAGGCGCATGGGAGGATTCTCGGCAAATTCAGTCAGGCCCGACGTTTAACCGGGCGAAGGGGGCGAAAGCTAGAGCGCGTTCGCGTGGGTGATATCGGGCACGGGGGTCCAGCCGATCCAGACGATGGCGACGATGATGAGCCAGACGATGATCGACACCCAGGTCGTGGTGATGAACTTCTTCTTGAGGTTCGGGTTCTTCGGCGCGCCCCACTGGGCGCCGTCCGTCGGCGGATCCTTGATCTGGTCCGACATCCCTAGCGGCAGAATCGCGAACAGCACGATCCACCACACCGTCAGAAAGGTGGCGACCAGGGTGAAAGGGCCAAGGGGCATCGTCTCTAAAGTCCGTTCATCGCAATCATCGTCGCGGCGCGATAAGGAGAGGCTCCGCAACAAGGACGCCCTGAATGCCACAGATTACGCTGGAACACTCCACCCATTTCGACGCGACCGACTGGCGCGCCCTGGCGCTGGAGATTCATCGCCTCTGTGTCGAGATGATCGGCGCCGGCCTTCCCGCGTGCAAGACGCGCATCGTACGCTGCGACCGCCTGATCATCGCCGACGGAGACCCGGATCAAGCCATGGTCCACTGCGACCTACGCATTCTCAGCGGCCGCACCCAGGAGCAGAGAACCGCTCTGGGCGAAGCGGTGCTGGCGGCCCTGCTGGCCGGCGTCGCGCCCTACGACGGCCCCCGCCAGATCTCGGTCGAGGTCGGACAGGTGGAGCGCGACGACTATCGGAAGGCGACGCTCGAAAGCTGATGACTATCCCTCCCCTTTTCGTGGGGAGGGAGAAGCCACGCGCGCTTACGGGTGCGGTCGCCCAATCCCGTAGCGCGCAGCCCAGTACGGCAGGATGTCGTCATCCTGCAGGAAGCGCGCGCCGGTCTCTGCGCTGACCTGGGCGTCGGGCCAGTCGAACTCGCCGTCCAGCACCAACAGGGGGCAGCTCTGGTTCGCCTCCCCTACCTCGGCGATCACGCCCGAGCGCGGGCGCGGGTGATCCAGATGGGTCACCGTCAGATGCTCGCGCAGGCGCGGATACAGGCCCAATACGCCCTCGATCCGCGCGCCGGGCGGGCAGAACCACGGCCCGCCCTGATCGTCGAACCAGTCGGCGTTCAGAAGATAAAGACGATCCGCCATCAGAGCCTCAGCACCACGGTTTCCACGATCGGACGACGATCCCAGATCTGCTGGCTGGCCTTCTTCAGAGTCCGGCTGACGGCCTGTTCGATGACGGCTTCGTCCTCCAGCGCCTCGCCCTTCAGGCCGCGCACAGTGTTCTCGACGCGCTCGGCCATGTCGTCCAGCACATCGCCCAGCGGACGGTCGGCGTCGCCCGGCAGGCCGATGCCGCGCACGTCGATGTCGCTGGCGATGCGGCCGCGACGATCCAGGGCGAAGCTGACGATCAGGATGCCGTTGCTGGCGGCGTGCTTACGCTCGCGCAGGGCCTCGCCGGCCTCTTCCACCAGCATGCCTCCGTCGACGAACAGACGGCCCGAAGGCACTTCGTCGATGATGGCGGCGGGTCCGGGCGCTAGGCGCACCATGTCGCCGTTGCGCGGCGTCACCGTCTCGGGCACCTGCATGTCCTTGGCCAGATTGCCGTGCTCGATCAGGTGGCGGCGCATGCCGTGAGTCGGCACGGCGATCTGCGGTCGCGCCCACTGATACATCTGGCGCAGTTCGTCACGGCACGGGTGGCCCGAGACGTGGATGCCGGGGTGATCCTTCTCGGTGTAGATGCGGATTCCGCGCTCGGCCATCTTATCCTGCAGACGGCCGATGGACAGTTCGTTGCCGGGGATGACGCGCGACGAGAAGATGCAGTGATCCCCCTCGCCCAGCTTGATGAAGGGATGCGTCCCTTCGGCCACGCGAGACAGGGCCGCGCGCGCCTCGCCCTGGCTGCCGGTGCACAGGTACAGAATCTCGTCCGCCGGCCAGACCTTGGCCTCCTGTTCGGACAGGAAGGGCTTGATGTCGTTCAACATGCCGACCGACTTGGCGGCAGCGGTGATGCGGTGCATCGAGCGCCCGGCCAGAGCCACGCGACGCCCGGCGGCCTCAGCGGCGCTGATGACGCTATGCATCCGCGCGACGTTGGAGGCGAAGCAGCCCACGGCGACCCGGCCCTTCAGGCCCTGAATCAGCTCGGCCAGCTTGACCTTCACATCGCCCTCGGACCCGGCGACGCCGTCCACGAAGACGTTGGTGGAGTCGCACACCATGGCCAGGACGCCCTCGTCGCCCAGCTTCTGGATGAAGTCGACGTCGGTGCGCTCGCCCACGACCGGATCGTTGTCGATCTTCCAGTCGCCGGTATGCAGCACCGTGCCCAGCGGCGTCTTGATGGCAAGGCCGTTCGGTTCGGCGATCGAGTGGGTGATGGTGACGTAAGTCACCTCGAACGGGCCCAGGTTCACCGTCGAACCCAGCGGCGCCTCGTGCAGCTCGACATCTTCATAGATGCCGGCGTCGCGCAGCTTTTCGCGGATCAGGAAGGCGGTGAAGGGCGTGGCGTACAGCGGCGCCTGGATGCGCGGCCACAGCCAGCCCAGGGCGCCGATGTGATCCTCGTGCGCGTGCGTCAGCACGATGCCCAGGATGTTCTCACCTTCGAGGAAGGTCGGATCGGGCACGATGACGTCCACGCCGGGCGTGGACTGGTCGCCGAAGGTCACGCCGACATCGACGATGATCCATTTGCGGTCATGCGCCGGGCCGAAACCATAGGCGTTCAGGTTCATGCCGACCTCGTTCGAGCCGCCCAGCGGCAGGAAGACGAGTTCGTCGTTTTGAGTTTTCTTAGTCATGCGGCCTTACAGATGGGAGTTCCGCCGCCAGATTTCGAGTAGGCCGCGGATGGTCAGGTCCGGATCAAACCGGTCGATAGAGTCGGTTGCGCCCTCGAACAGGGAGGCGACGCCGCCGGTGCCGATGACCGTCATGGGCTTGCCCCACTCGGCCTTAATGCGGTCCACCAGCCCTTCGATCAGGGCGATATAGCCCCAGAAGACGCCCGATTGCATGGAGGTGACGGTGTCGCGCCCGATCACGGTGTCGGGGCGCTGGATAGCGATGCGCGGCAGCTTGGCCGCCGCCTCGTGCAGGGCCTGAAGCGACAGGTTGATGCCGGGCGCGATCAGCCCGCCTTCAAAGGCCCCCGCCCCCTGCCCGTTCGCGCCGGACACGACGTCGAAGGTCGTGGCCGTGCCGCTGTCGATCAGCAACAGGTCGCCCTCATAGACCTGAAGCGCGCCGATAGCGTTGACCAGACGGTCGGCCCCGGCCTCGCTGGGCTTATGGATGCGCACCTCGATGCCCAGTTCGACGTTCTCGCCGATCACCAGGGGTTCGACGTTCAGATAGCGCCGCGCCAGATTGCGCAGGTTGAAGATCGACTGCGGCACCACGCTGGAGATGATGCAGCCGTCCATGTCGGCCATGGTCTGGCCCTGGCCGCGCATCTCGAACAGCTGGTGCAGCCAGACGGCGTATTCGTCGGCCGTGCGCATGGGATCGGTGGCGGTGCGCCACTGGAAGATCCACTCTTCGCCATCGTGAACGGCGAACAGGGTGTTGGTGTTGCCTTGCTCGATCGCCAGCAGCATCAGGCGGCCTCTCCGAAGAAGACGTCGCCGGCGGAGATGACCCGCAGGCTTCCGTCCGGCAGTTTCAGGCGCAGGGCGCCGTCGGCCTCGACGCCGTCGGCGATCCCGCTCAGGGTCTCATGGCTCAGCCGCGCCGTGCAGGGGCCGAACAGGCCCGGCGTGCGCGCGACCCAGGCGTCCAGCACCGGCTGAAAGCCCAACTGCGTCCAGCGTTCCAGCCAGGCGTCAAAGGTTTCAGCCAGCGCCTTCGCCCCCTCCTCCATCAACGGCGCGGCGGCCACGTCGTGACGCAGATGCTCGGCGATGCAGGTGGTCGGGCGCTCGGTCCCTTCGGGCGCGTGGGACAGGTTCACGCCGATGCCGACAGCCAGCCACAGGCCGCCGGACGGCGCAGGACCGGATTCGATCAGGATGCCCGACGACTTGCGCCCATCCAGCAGGACATCATTGGGCCATTTGATGCTGACCAGCGCGGGCGGAACATAGCGGTCCAGCAGATCGGCCACCGCCAGCGCGGCGGCGAAAGTCAGCTGCGCCGCTTCGGCCGGAGATCGGTTCAGCGTCAGCAGCAGGGTCGTGGCCAGATTGCCGTCCCGGCTGTCCCAGGCGCGGCCGCGACGGCCCCGCCCGGCGGATTGACGCCGGGCCGCGATCCACAGCGGCCCGGCCTCGCCCGCCTCGGCGCGGCGACGCGCCTCGGCGTTGGTGGAGTCGGTCTCTTCGAGGATCAGGACCGGAGCCGCCAAGGCCCCTTATCCGATCCCGACGCCCGCGGCCGCCGCGCGCGTCAGCGGCTCCAGCCAGGTCAGGGCGATCAGCAGCACGGGGAAGCTGAAGGCCGCAGCCGCCCAGCCGATCCATTGCGCGCCGGCCGGCGCCTTGTCCGTCGTCACGTCGAACTCAGGCGTGTCGAACCAGATCACCTTGATGATGCGCAGGTAGTAGAAGGCCGCGACGACCGAGGCCACCAGACCCGCAGCGCCCGCCATCCAATAACCCGCATCGGCGGCGGCGCCGAAGACGTAGAACTTGCCCCAGAAGCCCGACATCGGCGGAATGCCGACAGCCGACAGCGACAGGATCGTCAGGGCGACGGCCGTCACCGGACGGTCCTTCTTCAGACCGGCCAGGTCGGCGATCTTGCGGATCGGACGGCCGTTACGGCTCAGCGACAGCAGGATGGCGAAGAAGCCGATCTGATCCACGACATACAGGGTCATGAACATCAGGGTCGCCTGAACGCCGACCTGGGTGCCCGCCGCCACGCCCAACAGGGCGTAGCCGATGTTGATAATGGACGAATAGGCCAGCAGGCGCTGGATGTCCTTCTGCATCAGGCCGCCGAAGGCGCCGACGGCGAAGCTGATCAGCGAGATCAGGATCAGCACCTGGGCCCACTGCGCATGGGCCAGGCCGAAGCCTTCGACCAGCACGCGGATGATCAGCACCATGGCCGCCACCTTGGGCGCGGTCGAGAACAGAGCCACGACCGGGGTCGGGGCGCCTTCGTAGACGTCGGGCGTCCACATGTGGAACGGCGCGGCCGAAACCTTGAACGCCAGACCGCAGATCAGGAAGACCAGGCCGAAGATCAGGCCCGGACCGGGGTTGGCGGTGGCGAAGGCGGCGATGTCCTCGAACCGCATCGAACCGGCGAAACCGTAGATCAGGCTGGCGCCGTACAGCAGCAGCCCCGACGACAGGGCGCCCAGGACGAAATACTTTAGGCCCGCTTCCGAGGCCTTCAGGTCGTCGCGGCGATAGGCGGCCAGGACGTAGAGGGCCAGGGAGTGCATCTCGATGCCGATGTAGAGCGAGATCAGATCGCCCGACGACGCCATCATGCCCATGCCGACCGAGGCCAGCACGATCAGGATCGGATATTCGAACTTGGCGATGTTGTTGCGGTGCATCCAGCCGTCGCCCAGCACCACGGCCACGGCGGCGGACAGGAAGATCACCGCCTTGCCGAAGACGGCCAGCGGATCGGCCACATAGGCCCCGTTGAAGGCGGACCCAAGCGGGCCGACGACGGCCAGAGCCGTCGCCGCCAGCAGCAGCAGCACCGACAGGCCCGAGACCAGGCGCGTCGACTTCTCGCCGGCGAAGGCGCCGAGCATGAGCAGCACCAGCCCGCCGACCGCAAGGGTCAGCTCCGGGGCGGCGAGTTGGAGAGCGGAGGACAGATCAGGCATTATGGTCTCACCCGCCGATCGCGGCGCGATAGGCGCTGGTCAGGGCTTCAACAGTCGGCCCGGTGTAGTCGAGAACGGCGTTGGGATAGAGGCCCAGCCAGATGGTGCCGACGATCAGGGGCACGAAGATCAACAGTTCGCGCTTGTCGATGTCGGTGATGTTTTCCAGCGCCGGATTGGTGATCGGGCCGTACATGACGTTGCGGAACAGCGTCAGCGCATAGACCGCCGAGAAGATCACGCCCGAGGCCGCGATCAGGGCCGCCCAGGTCGAGACCTGATAGGCGCCCGTCATCGTCAGCACTTCGCCGATGAAGCCCGAGGTGCCCGGCAGGCCGACGTTGGCCATGGTGAACATCAGGAAGATGGCCGCATACCAGGGCATCCGCGCCGTCAGGCCGCCGTAGAAGGCGATCTCACGGGTGTGCATCCGGTCATAGACCACGCCGACGCACAGGAAGAGCGCGCCCGAGATCAGGCCGTGGCTCAGCATCTGGAAGACGGCGCCCTGAATGCCCGTGTCGTTGCCCGCGAAGATGCCCATGGTCACGAAGCCCATGTGGGCGACCGACGAATAGGCGATCAGCTTCTTGATGTCCGTCTGACGGAAGGCGACCAGCGAGGTGTAGACCACGGCGATGACCGACAGCGTCAGCACCAGAGGCGTGAACATCTGCGACGCCAGCGGGAACATCGGGATATTGAACAGGATGAAGCCGTAGCCGCCCAGCTTCAGCAGGATGCCGGCCAGGATGACCGAACCCGCCGTGGGCGCCTGAACGTGGGCGTCTGGCAGCCAGGTGTGCACCGGCCACATCGGCATCTTCACCGCGAAGGAGGCGAAGAAGGCCAGCCACAGCAGAGGCTGCATCGCCGGGTCGAAGGCGTACTGCTTCAGTTCCGGAATGCTGGTGGTGCCGGTCGTGTGGGCCATCCACAGCATGGCCAGCAGCATCAGGACCGATCCCAGCAGGGTGTACAGGAAGAATTTGTACGCCGCGTAGATGCGGTTGGCGCCGCCCCAGATGCCGATGATCAGATACATCGGGACCAGGGTGCCTTCGAAGAAGATGTAGAAGAGGAACAGGTCCAGCGAGGTGAACACGCCGATGACCATGGTCTCCAGGATCAGGAAGGCGATCATGTATTCGACGACGCGCGTCTCGATCGACTTCCAGCTGGCCACGATGCAGATCGGCAGCAGGAAGGCCGTCAGCAGGACGAACAGGATCGAAATCCCGTCCACGCCCAGGTGATAGCCGGCGCCCGCGAACCAGGCGTAGTTCTCGACGAACTGATAGGCCGGGTTCGACGGATCGAACTGCGCGACCAGCACGACGGACACGACCAGCACCACCATTGTGGTGATAAGCGCGATCCAGCGGGCGGCCGGGGCCGCGGCGTCCTGACCGCCCTTGTTCAGCAGGCGCGCGACCAGGATCGCGGCCGCGCCGAGAAGCGGCAGGAAGGTGACGATGCTCAGAATGTGAGGCACGAGGCTCAGGCTCCCCACGTGAAGATGGCGAAGGCAAGGAACGCAGCCACGCCGATCAGCATCACGAATGCATAGAAGTAGACGAAACCGGACTGGAACCGGGACAACCAGCCGCCCGACTTCAGCGAAGCCCAGGCCGCGCCGTTCGGGCCCAGACCGTCGATGATCTTCACGTCGCCGATCTTCCAGAAGAAGTCGCCGATCGCCTTGGTCCCCTTCACGAAGACGGCGTCGTACAGCTCATCGAAGAACCACTTGTTGTAGAGGAAGGTCCACAGCGGGCCCTTGCGGTCGGCCATCTCCTTGGCCGCGCCTTCCTTCACGACATACAGCCAGTAGGCGATGGCCGTACCCAGCAGCGTCACGATCAGCGGCGCCCACTTCACCCAGGTCGGGACGTTGTGGCTTTCGTGCAGGACGTGGTTCTCAGCCCCGACGAAGATGGCGCCGCGCCAGAACTCAGCCTCATGATGGCCGATGAAGTGCGGAGCGAAGACCATGCCCGCGAACACCGCGCCGATCGACAGCACCAGCAGCGGCACGACCATGACCAGGGGGCTCTCATGCGGCTTCAACGGACCATGGTGATGGTCGTCGTGCGCATGATCGTCATGGGCATGATGATCGTCATGAGCGTGGGCGTCCGCATGGTGCGCGCCCTCCTCTTCCTTCCACACCGGCTTGTTGTGGAAGGTCATGAACACCAGACGCCACGAATAGTAGGCCGTCAGCAGGGCCGCCGAGATGCCGATGACGAAGGCGAACATGCCCGCGGCCGAGTGGCCGGTCGTCGCCGCCGCATAGGCGCTCTCGAGGATGGAGTCCTTGGAGTAGAAGCCGGCGAAGCCGCCGACGCCGGGCATGCCCAGGCCGGTGATGGCGATGGTGCCGATCATCATGGTCGCATAGGTGACGGGCAGCAGCTTCCACAGGCCGCCCATCTTCCGCATGTCCTGCTCGTGGTGCATGCCGTGGATCACCGAACCGGCGCCCAGGAACAGCAGGGCCTTGAAGAAGGCGTGCGTGAACAGGTGGAACATGGCGGGCTGATAGGCGCCGACGCCCGCCGCAAAGAACATGTAGCCCAGCTGCGAACAGGTCGAATAGGCGATCACCCGCTTGATGTCGTTCTGCATCATGCCGACGGTCGCGGCGAAGATGGCCGTGACGCCGCCGATGATGGCGATGAACTGCGACGCGACGGGCGCGTGCTCATACAGGGGCGACAGCAGGCAGACCATGTAGACGCCGGCCGTAACCATGGTGGCCGCGTGGATCAGGGCCGACACGGGCGTCGGGCCTTCCATCGCGTCCGGCAGCCAGGTGTGCAGGAAGAACTGCGCCGACTTGCCCATGGCGCCGATGAACAGCAGCAGACCGGCCAGATCCAGCGCCGACCAGGTGTGGCCCAGGAATTCCCAGCCCGTCCCGGCCTTGCCGGCGATCAGCGGGAACAGCTTGGCGAACTCGATCGTGCCGAACATCCAGAACACGGTCATCATGCCGAGCAGGAAGCCGAAGTCGCCGACGCGGTTGACCACGAAGGCCTTGATGGAGGCAGCGGTGGCCGAGGGCTTCTTGTACCAGAAACCGATCAGCAGATAGGACGCCAGGCCCACGCCTTCCCAGCCGAAGAACATCTGCAGGAAGTCGGCCGCCGTCACCAGCGCCAGCATCATGAAGGTGAACAGCGACAGATAAGCGAAGAAGCGAGGACGGCTGTCGTCCTCCTTCATGTAGCCCCAGGAATAGAGGTGAACCAGCGAGGACACCGAGGTCACCACGATCAGCATGACCGCCGACATGGCGTCAACGCGGATCGACCAGTTCGACTGGAACTCGCCGACATGGATGAACGGCGCCAGGTGCACGGTGAAGGCTTCCAGCCCGCCCCAGGTCCACTGGCTGAACACGATCCAGGAGACCGCGCACGAGAAGAACAGCAGGCCGGTGGTGACGGCCTGCGAGGCGACGTCGCCGATCCGGCGACCGAAGAAGCCGGCGATCATGGCCCCCAGCAGGGGGGCGAAGACGCCGAGAGTGACGAGAGTCTGGATAGTCACGGTTCCGATCAGCCCTTCATCACGGAGGCGTCGTCGACCGCGATGTCGCCGCGGTTACGGAAGAAGGTCACGAGAATGGCCAGGCCGACGGCGGCCTCGGCCGCGGCGACGGTCAGGACGAACATGGCCATCAGCTGACCCGACACGTCGTTCAGGTGCGTGGAGAAGGCCACGAAGTTGATGTTCACCGCGAGCAGGATCATCTCGACCGACATCAGGATGATGATGACGTTCTTGCGGTTCACGAAGATGCCGAAGACGCCGATGGTGAACAGCATGGCGGCGACCGCCAGATAATGCTGGAGCGAGATATCCATTACAGAAGCTCCTCGGGGGTGACGCCCTGGCCCGTGGTCACGGACTTGATCTCGACGGCCTTGGCGCGCTCGCGGTTGGCCTGAGCCGCCAGATCCTGGCGATGCACGCCCGGACGGTGGCGCAGGGTCAGGACGATGGCGCCGATCATGGCGATCAGCAGGACCACGCCCGCCGCCTGAAAGAAGTAGACGTAGTCCGTGTAGAGCACGCGGCCGATCGTCTCGATGTTGGTGACGTCAGGCCCGGCCGGAACCGGCGAAGTCGCGTCGCGGGCGGCCCCGCCCTGAACGACGGTGATCGACACCATGATCATCTCGGCCAGCAGCACGCCCGCCACGATGCCCGCCAGCGGCAGGTAGCGCGCGTATCCTTCGCGCAGCTTCACGAAGTCGACGTCCAGCATCATGACGACGAACAGGAACAGCACCGCCACGGCGCCGACGTAGACGACGACCAGCAGCATCGCCAGGAACTCGGCGCTCAGCAGAACGAACAGACCGGCCGCCGAGAAGAAGGTCAGGATCAGCCAGAGAACGGAGTGCACGGGATTGCGCGCGGTCACCACCAGCAGGGCGGAAACCACGGCGACCGTCGCCAGAAGATAGAAGGCCAGGCCTTGCAACATGTGCGGGACGACGCCCCTCTTCAAAACCAATGGCCCGAGGGGAAACCCCGGACCCTTCCAAAATCGGCCCCGGCCCGAAGGTCAGGGTCAGCGTGGCGGAATCGCCGCTCCGTTTAGCGATACGGAGCGTCGAGTTCCAGATTCTTCGCGATCAGACGCTCCCAGCGGTCGCCGTTGTCCAGCAGGCGCGCCTTGTCATAGAGCAGTTCTTCTCGGGTCTCGGTGGCGAACTCGCTGTTCGGCCCCTCGACGATGGCGTCCACCGGGCAGGCCTCCTGGCACAGGCCGCAGTAGATGCATTTGACCATGTCGATGTCGTAGCGCGTCGTGCGGCGGCTGCCGTCGGCGCGCGGTTCGGCCTCGATGGTGATGGCCTGGGCGGGGCAGATGGCCTCGCACAGCTTGCAGGCGATGCAGCGCTCTTCGCCGTTCGGATAGCGGCGCAGCGCATGTTCGCCACGGAAGCGCGGCGACTGCGGGTTGCGCTCGAACGGATAGTTCACCGTCGCCTTCGGCTTCATCATGTACTTCATCGACAGGCCGACGGCGCCGAACACGTCGGTCAGCATCGCGCCCTTGGCCGCCTGAACGATACGGGTCAGCATTACGATTTCACTCCGGCGCACTCGCGTTCATAGCGGGCGCTTTCCTTGTCGAGGGTCTGGCAAAGGCGCTGGCGTTCCGCCTCGCGCCGTTCGATTTCCTGCACCTTGCGCTCCCACTGATAGACCGACACCGGGTCGGCCTCATAGGGCGCGCAGGCCGACGCCAGCATGGGTGCGGCCAGGGCGAACATCAGGGCTGCGGCTTTCGTCTTCATCCGCCGATCCGGCGTTCGCAGCCGTCCCTGCTGAAGCGCGGATCGTCCCGCGACAGACGTTGGCAATAGGCGCGCTTGTCCGCCTCCTCTCCCCGCTCGCGGTCCAGCCGCTCGAGACGCGCGGACGCGGTCTCGGGCGCAGCCGGATCCATCGGCTTGAAAGTGCAGGCCGACAGGCCGGCGGCGAGCGCCAGCGCGATCAGGAATGTGGCGTAGCCGCCCATCAGCCGCCCACCGCGAACACGCGCCACGCCGCCACGAAGACCACGGCGACCAGCGAGGCCGGCAGGAAGATCTTCCAGCCCAGACGCATCAGCTGGTCATAGCGGTAGCGGGGCACGAAGGCCTTCACCAGGGCGATCATGAAGAACCAGAAGACCACCTTCATGGCGAAGACCGCCAGGTAGAACAGGTTGGCGACGAAGGCCGGGACGCTGTTTAGGAAGTCGGTCGGGAAGCCCGGATTCCACCCGCCGCAGAACAGCAGGGTGATCATGGCGCACATGAAGACGATGTTGGCGTATTCGCCGATCATGAACAGCAGGTAGGGGGTCGAGGAATATTCGACCTGATAACCGGCCACCAGCTCCGATTCCGCTTCGGGCAGGTCGAACGGCGGGCGGTTGGTCTCGGCCAGGGCCGAGATGAAGAAGACGATGGTCATCGGCAGCATGACGATGATCGTCGGCAGGGTCTCGAGGCCGCCGCCGAAGGCGTTCCAGTTCCAGATCCAACCCTGTTGCTGGGTCACGATCTCGGTCAGGTTCATCGTCCCCGCCAGCAGGATGACGTTGATGATGATGAGGCCCATCGAGACCTCATAGGACACCATCTGCGCCGCCGAACGCAGCGAGCCCAGGAACGGATACTTCGAGTTCGAAGCCCAGCCGCCCATGATGATGCCGTAGACGCCCAGCGAGCTGATCGCGAGGATGTACAGGATGCCGACGTTCAGGTCCGACACCACCCAGCCCGGCGCGAACGGGATCACCGCCCAGGCGATGAAGGCCAGGACGAAGCTGATCAGCGGGGCCAGGATGAAGACCACCTTGTCCGACCCGGCCGGGATGACGATCTCCTTCAGCACGAACTTGAAGAAGTCGGCGAAGGACTGCAGCAGGCCGAAGGGGCCGACCACGTTCGGACCCTTGCGCAGCTGAACGCCCGCCCAGATCTTGCGGTCGGCCAGCAGCAGGAAGGCCAGGGAGATCAGAATGCCGACCACGACCAGCAGGATCCCGCCCAGAGTGGCGAGGGTCCAGCCGACGGGGGTGGCCCAGAAGGAAGTCGCAGCGTCCATGTCTTACTCCGCCGCCAGGGCGACCGGCGCCGTCCGCTCAGCGGACAGTTGGGCCATGGTTTCACTGGCGCGCGCGATCGGGTTGGTCAGGTAGGGATCGGCGATGACGGAGACGAAGGCGACGTCGCCCAGGTCTCCCTTGGCGCCCAGCTTGGCGACGTCGAACGTCGCGGCGGGGGCCAGATAGTCGATGCGGCCGAAGGTCGGATGGTCGCCCATCAGCTTCGTACGCAGTTGCTCCAAGGTGTCGAACGGCAGCTTGCAGCCGACGCGCTCCGACAGGGCGCGGATGATGGCCCAGTCGTCCTTGGCCTCGCCCTTCGGGAAGACCACGCGCTCGGCCATCTGCACCCGGCCCTCGGTGTTGACGTACAGGCCCGACTTCTCGGTGTAGGCCGCGCCCGGCAGGATCACGTCCGCGCCGTGCGCGCCGCGGTCGCCGTGCGAACCCAGATAGACGCGGAAGGCGCCCGACGCATCGGCGTTCACCTCATCGGCGCCCAGCAGGAACAGAACGTCCAGCGCGCCCGGCTTCAGCATGCCGGCCACGTCCAGACCGCCCTCGCCCGGCAGGAAGCCCATGTCCAGACCGCCGACGCGCGCGGCGGCGCTGTGCAGGACGTTGAAGCCGTTCCAGCCGTCCTTGACGACGCCGACCTTCTTGGCCAGCGCGCCCAGGGCGTTCAGCACGGCCGGACCCGTTTCGCCCGTCAGGGCGCCCGCGCCGACGATGATCGCCGGACGTTCAGCCTTGGTCAGGAAGTCGGTCGCGGCCTTGGGCAGCTTGCCCAGGGTCTTCGAACCGGCGCCCAGCCAGGCGTAGTCATAGGTCAGGTCGGCTTGCGGGCCGATGACGCCGACTTCGACGCCGCCCTTCAGCCAGGTCTTGCGGATGCGCGCGTTCAACAGCGGCGCTTCCGTGCGCGGGTTGGCGCCGACGATCAGGATGGCGTCAGCGTTTTCAATGCCTTGTAGGCCGGAGTTGAACAGCCAGCCCTCGCGAGCCTCGCCGCCCAGCGCCGCGCCGTCCTGACGGCAGTCGGTGTTGGCCGAGCCCAGGGCGCGGAACAGGTCCAGCGTCGCCTTCATCGACTCGGCGTCCTGAAGGTCGCCTGCGATGGCGCCGATGCGGTCGGCCGGGGCCGCCTTCAGCTTGTCCGCCACGACCGACAGGGCCTCGTCCCAAGACGCCGGACGCAGCTTGCCGTTCTCACGCACCCACGGGCGGTCCAGGCGACGCGCCTGCAGGCCGTCGACGGCGTAGCGGCTCTTGTCCGACAGCCACTCCTCGTTGATGCCCTCATTCACGCGCGGCAGGACGCGCATGACCTCGGCGCCGCGCGAGTCGGCGCGGATGTTCGAGCCGAGCGCGTCCATCACGTCGATGGTCTCGGTCTTCTTCAGCTCCCACGGGCGGTAGTGATACTGCCACGGGCGGTGCGTCAGGGCGCCCACCGGGCACAGGTCGTTGACGTTGCCCGACAGTTCGCTGTCGATGTTCTTTTCCAGATAGGTCGTGATCTCGGCGCTTTCGCCGCGCGAGATCATGCCGATGTCCGGAACGCCCGCCACTTCGGTGATGAAGCGAACGCAACGCGTGCACTGGATGCAGCGCGTCATGAACGTCTTGACCGTCGGGCCCATGTTCTTTTCTTCGACCGCGCGCTTGTTCTCGCCGTAGCGCGAACCGTCGCGGCCGTAGCCGACGGCCTGATCCTGCAGGTCGCACTCGCCGCCTTGGTCGCAGATCGGGCAGTCCAGCGGGTGGTTGATGAGCAGGAACTCCATCACCCCTTCGCGGGCCTTCTTCACCATCGGCGTGTCGGTGAAGATTTCCTGGCCGTCGGCGGCCGGCAGCGCGCACGAAGCCTGCGGCTTCGGCGGTCCAGGCTTCACCTCGACCAGGCACATGCGGCAATTGCCGGCGATGGACAGACGCTCATGGTAGCAGAACCGCGGGATTTCCTGCCCGGCGCGCTCGGCGACCTGCAGCACGGTCATGCCCGGTTCGAACTCGACTTCAACGCCGTTGACCTTGGCGATAGGCATTACGATTACTCCGCCGCGATCGCGTGGCCGGCGAAGTTCGCGCGGCGGCTGCGGTAGGTGTGGATGCGCTCTTCAATCTCGTGACGGAAGTGCCGGATCAGGCCCTGAACGGGCCAGGCGGCGGCGTCGCCGAGGGCGCAGATGGTGTGACCTTCGACCTGACCGGCCACGTCGAGCAGCAGGTCGATCTCGGACGGATCGGCGTCGCCGATCGCCATACGCTCCAGCACGCGCCACATCCAGCCGGTGCCTTCACGGCACGGCGTGCACTGGCCGCAGCTCTCGTGCTTGAAGAAGTAGCTGATGCGGGCGATCGCCTTCACGATGTCGGTGGACTGATCCATGACCGTGACGCCGGCGGTGCCTAGCGACGAGCGCATTTCGCGCATTGAGTCGAAGTCCATCAGCGCGACTTCAGCCTGTTCGCGCGTGATGACCGGGCAGGACGCGCCGCCCGGAATGATGGCTTTCAGGTTTTCCCAGCCGCCGCGCACGCCGCCGCCGTGATCCTCGATCAACTGGCGCAGCGGGATCGACATGGCCTCTTCGACCACGCAGGGCGTGTTCACGTGGCCCGACAGCGACATCAGCTTGGTGCCGGTGTTGTTCGGGCGACCGAAGCCGGCGAACCAGTCCGCGCCGCGACGCAGGATGGTGCCGACCACGGCGATCGATTCCACGTTGTTCACGGTCGTCGGGCAGCCATAGAGGCCGGCGCCCGCCGGGAACGGCGGCTTCAGACGCGGCTGGCCCTTCTTGCCTTCCAGGCTTTCCAGCAGGGCCGTCTCTTCGCCGCAGATATAGGCCCCGGCGCCGTGGTGGATATAGACGTGGAAGTCCCAGCCGTGGACGTTGTCGTCGCCGATCAGCTTGGCCTCATAGGCCTGCTTGACGGCGGCTTCCATGCGCTCGCGCTCAAGGATGTATTCGCCGCGCAGGTAGATGTAGCAGGCGTGGGCCTGCATGGCGAAGGAGGCGATCAGGGCGCCTTCGATCAGCAGTTGCGGATCATGACGCATGATCTCGCGGTCTTTACACGTCGCGGGCTCGGACTCGTCGGCGTTGATGACCAGGTAGTGAGGGCGGTCCTTCACTTCCTTGGGCATGAAGGACCACTTCAGGCCGGTGGAGAAACCGGCGCCGCCGCGTCCGCGCAGCCCCGAGTTCTTGACGTTGGCGATGATCCAATCGCGGCCAAGGTCCAGCATGTCCTTGGTGGCGTTCCACGCGCCGCGCTTCTTCGCACCCTCAAGGCCCCAGTCGTGGAAGCCATAGAGGTTGGTGAAGATCCGATCCTTGTCTTGGAGGATGCCGACCATGATCCCTTAAAGTCCTTCCGCCATGCGGCGTTTATGATGGCGGGTGCGCTGGAAGACGGCGTAGATCACCAGCACCCATCCGACGGCCAACAGGCCATAGGCCGCCATCACCGCGTTGTCTGTCAGGCCGAAACGGCCTTCACGTGCGAACAAAACCAATGCGGCCGCAACCACGATACAGGCCAGCCCCGCCCACCGCGGGCGCCAGCCGACGCGACGCAGCTCGGCCCGATAGGCCGCCCTGCCCGCTTCTGTCTCGAGATTCGGCCGCCCCATCAGACCGGCGCCTTTTCAGCGACGGGCTCCGAGTTCGGCAGCTTCTTGATCTTCTTGGCGGCCGAGCCGTCATACAGCGCCGGGTCGGTCAGCGTCCGCGCGCCGCCCTGCGGCTCGGACGTGTGACGGCCGACATAGCTGCCCGGCTTGGGCGTCTTGCCCGCGGCGAAGTCGTCGATGATCTGAGCCATGTTTTCAGGCGTCAGGTCTTCGTAATAGAGGTCGTTGATCTGAGCCACCGGCGCGTTCGAGCAGGCGCCGATGCACTCGATCTCCTGCCAGGTGAAGCGGCCGTCGGCGGACAGCTCGTCCTTGGGACCGATCTTCTCGCGGCAGACGCGCATCAGATCGTTGGAGCCGCGCAGCATGCACTGCGTGGTGCCGCACACCTGGATCAGCGCGGCCGTGCCGACCGGCGTCAGCTGGAACATGGTGTAGAAGGTCGCGACCTCCAGCACCCGGATATAGGCCATGCCCAGCAGCTCGCCGACAGCGCGCAGCGACGGCTCGGACACCCAGCCTTCCTGCTTCTGGACCAGCCACAGGATCGGGATCACGGCCGACTGGCGACGCGATTCCGGGTATTTCTTGATCCACCACTGAGCCTTGTCCATCGTCTCCTTCGAAAACTCGAAAGAGGCTGGTTGCTCCTTGGCCAGACGACGAACGCTCATCGGTCCACTTCTCCGAACACCATGTCGAGCGAGCCGAGGATGGCGGACACGTCCGCCAGCATGTGGCCGCGGTTCATCCAGTCCATCGCCTGCAGGTGACGGAAGCCGGGGGCCGACAGCTTGACGCGGTAGGGTTTGTTGGTGCCGTCCGACACCAGATAGACGCCGAACTCGCCCTTGGGCGCTTCGACGGCCGCATAGACCTCGCCTTCCGGCGTCTTGAAGCCCTCGGTGTAGAGCTTGAAGTGGTGGATCAGCGCTTCCATCGAACGCTTCATCTCACCGCGACGCGGCGGCGTGACCTTGTGGTCTTCCGACAAGACCGGCTCGCCGGGGCAGTTGCGCAGCTTGTGGATGCACTGCTCCATGATGCGCACCGACTGGCGCATCTCTTCGACGCGGACAAGGTAGCGGTCCCAGCAGTCGCCGTTCTTGCCGACGGCGATGTCGAATTCCATGTCGGCGTAGCAGTCGTACGGCTGGGCCTTGCGCAGATCCCAGGCGATGTCCGAGCCGCGCAGCATGACGCCCGAGAAGCCCCACGCCAGGGCGTTCTCCTTGGACACCACGCCGATGTCGACGTTGCGCTGCTTGAAGATGCGGTTTTCGGTGACCAGGCTTTCGATGTCCGCCAGCTTGGCCGGGAACTCGGCGCACCAGCGGCCGATGTCGTCGATCAGCTCAGGCGTCAGATCCTGGTGGACGCCGCCCGGGCGGAAGTAGTTGGCGTGCAGACGCGCGCCGCAGGCCCGCTCGTAGAAGACCATCAGCTTCTCGCGCTCTTCGTGGCCCCACAGCGGCGGGGTCAGGGCGCCCACGTCCATGGCCTGCATGGTCGCGTTCAGAAGGTGGTTCAGGATGCGGCCCATCTCCGAGTACAGAACCCGGATCAGCTGGCCGCGATACGGCACGTCCAGACCCAGCAACCGCTCGATGGCCAGGCAGAAGGCGTGCTCCTGGTTCATCGGCGAGACGTAATCCAGCCGGTCCAGGTAGGGGATGTTCTGGAGGTAGGTGCGCGCCTCCATCAGCTTCTCGGTGCCGCGGTGCAGCAGGCCGATATGCGGATCGACGCGTGTGACCAGTTCGCCGTCCAGTTCCAGCACCAGGCGCAGCACGCCGTGCGCGGCCGGGTGCTGCGGGCCGAAGTTGATGGTGAACTTGCGGTCGTCCATCGCCCGCGCGTGCGGGGTCAGGCCGTCTTCATAGTCCTCGAACGGGTCGATGGCGGCGCCCAGCGGCGCGGGCATGTTCTTGACGTCGGCCATTACTGCGCTCCCGCCTTTTCATCGCCCGGCAGGACGGTCGGATAGTCGGCGCCTTCCCACGGAGACAGGAAGTCGAAGTTGCGGAATTCCTGCGTCAGCTTCACCGGCTCATAGACGATGCGCTTCTGCTCTTCGTCGTAGCGGACCTCGACATAGCCCGTCATCGGGAAGTCCTTGCGCAGCGGGTGCCCCTGGAAGCCGTAGTCGGTCAGGATGCGGCGCATGTCCGGGTGATCCGAGAAGATCATGCCGTACATGTCGAAGGCTTCACGCTCGAACCAGCCGGCCGACGGATAGACCGACGATACGCTGGGGACCGGCTTGATCTCATCGGTCGACACCTTGACGCGAACGCGCGCGGCGCGCGTCAGCGACAGCAGGTGATAGACGACCTCGAACCGCTCGGCGCGGTCGGGGTAGTCGGCGCCGCAGACGTCCATGCACTGCTGGAAGCCGAACTGATCGCGCAGGGCCGTCATGACCTCGACGATCTTCTCGCGCTGGGCGATCAGGGTCAGTTCGCCATAGGCGACCACAGCCTCGACGCCCAGCGCCGCGACCATTTCCGTGCCCAGGGGCGTCAGGGCGGATTCGCGCTCCGCAACGCGCACCAGTTCGCTCATCGCTCGATGGTCCCCGTGCGGCGGATCTTCTTCTGCAACTGCAGGATGCCGTACAGCAGGGCCTCGGCGGTCGGCGGGCAGCCCGGAACGTAAACGTCCACCGGCACCACGCGATCGCAGCCGCGCACGACGCTGTAGCTGTAGTGATAGTAACCGCCGCCGTTGGCGCAGCTGCCCATCGAGATGACGTAGCGCGGGTCCGGCATCTGGTCGTAGACCTTGCGCAGGGCCGGAGCCATCTTGTTGGTCAACGTCCCGGCGACGATCATCAGGTCCGACTGGCGCGGCGAACCGCGCGGCGCGGTGCCGAAACGCTCCAGGTCGAAGCGCGGCATCGACAGGTGGATCATCTCGACGGCGCAGCAGGCCAGACCGAACGACATCCACATCAGCGAGCCCGTGCGCGCCCAGGTGATGACATCGTCCAGCGAGGTCGTCAGGAAGCCGCGCTCGCCCAGCTCCGTATTGACGGACTCAAAGAACTTGTCGTGGATCTTGGGATCATAGCCCTCGACGGTCGAACGCGCAGCCGAGCCGGCGGGGACCAGAGGACTGGAGGGGGCGATCACTGCCATTCCAGGGCTCCCTTCTTCCATTCGTAGATGAAGCCGACCGTCAGGACGCCCAGGAAGACCATCATCGACCAGAAGGCGAAGACCATGCCGCCGTGCGACAGGTCGAACATCGACACAGCCCACGGGAACAGGAAGGCGATTTCCAAGTCGAAGATGATGAAGAGGATCGACACCAGATAGAACCGCACGTCGAACTTCATGCGCGCGTCGTCAAAGGCGTTGAAGCCGCACTCATAAGCCGAGAGCTTCTCGGTGTCGGGGTTCTTGGGGGCCAGCACCCAGGCCGCCAGCATGAAGCCGGCGCCGAGCACGATGGCGATGCCCAGGAAAACGACGATCGGAAGATATTCTAGAAGAAATTCGTTCATTCGAGCTGCCTCGCCCGCCGGGAGGTAGGGGGCGGATTCGGGGCTTCTTAGACCCAACCTCGCCAGGGTTCAAACCCATGTCGGCAAAGGTTTTTTGTTGCGAACGGTTCGCAGTTTTTTGGGCGATTTGCCGCAGGCCGCGTGATTGCCTCTTATGCCGTTGATCCGCGAAATGCGTCATCGCCTTCAACACAGCCGAGAGCTTGCGCATGAACCTGGCCGCCCGCCTGCTGAACTCAATCGAACGCATCGGCAATCGGCTGCCAGATCCTGTTTTCCTATTCCTATGGCTGATCCTGGGCTTAGTGGCCTTGAGCCTGGTCGGCGCGGGCCTGGGCTGGTCCGCGGTCAATCCGGTGACGGGCGAGGTGCTTCAGGCGCAAAGCCTGCTGTCGCCCGCCAATCTGGAGCGGCTGTTCATCGGCATGCCGCGCACCCTAGCCGACTTTCCGCCGCTGGGGATCGTCATCACCATCATCTACGGCGCCTCGGTGGCCGAACGGACGGGCCTGTTCTCCACGGCGATCCGAGGCGCGCTGCTGAACGCGCCGCGCTTCATCCTGACGCCGATCGTGGTGATCACCGGCATGGTGTCGCACCACGCCTCGGACGCCTCCTATGTCGTGGTGATTCCGCTGGCCGCCGTCATCTTCGCCGCAGCGGGCCGTCACCCGCTGGCCGGTCTGGCCGCCGGCTTCGCCGCCGTCTCGGGCGGCTATGCAGGCAATCTGTTCCCCGGCGCCAGCGACGCCCTGATCCTGGGCATCACCGAGCCCGCCGCCCACCTGATCGATCCGTCCTACGCCGTCAGCATCGCCGGCAACTGGTTCTTCATCGTCGGGGTGGTGATCGTCTTCACTCCCATCGTCTGGTTCCTGACCGACCGGGTGATCGAGCCGCGTCTGGGCCCCTGGCTTCCGCATAGCGCCGCCCCGGTCGCCGCCGAGGAGAAGACGCCTCTCACCGCTGCCGAAAAACGCGGCCTGGCCTGGGCGGGCCTGACCATCCTGGCCATGATCGCCGTCTGGACGGTCGTGACCTTCCTGCCCGGCTCGCCCTTCGTCGACGCCGACGCCGAGCCGGAGCAGCGCTTCAATCCCCTGTACCGCTCTCTGGTCGCCTTCTTCGCCCTGACCTTCTTCATGGCGGGCGCGGCCTTCGGCGCAGGCTCAGGCTCGATCAAGACCCACCACGATCTGGTTCGCATGATGCGCGAGGGGATCAGCCAACTGGCCCCCTATATCGTCCTGGCCTTCTTCGCCGCTCACTTCGTCGCCATGTTCAACTGGTCGGGCCTGGGGCCGATCCTGGCGGTCAACGCGGCGGCCTCCCTGCGCGAACTGGCCCTGCCCACGCCGCTGCTGTTGATCGTGGTGGTGCTGGTGTCCTGCATCTTCGACCTGTTCATCGGTTCGGCCTCGGCCAAGTGGTCGGCCCTGGCGCCCATCGTGGTGCCCATGTTCATGCTTTTGGGCATCAGCCCCGAGATGACGACCGCCGCCTATCGCATGGGTGATTCCGTCACCAATATCGCCACGCCGCTGATGAGCTACTTCCCGCTGATCCTGACCTTCGCCCAGCGCTGGGATCCGAAATTCGGTCTGGGCTCGCTGATGGCGACCATGCTGCCCTACGCCGGCGCCTTCCTGATCGCAGGCCTGATCATGGTGGCGTCCTGGGTGGCGCTGGATCTGCCGCTGGGGCCGGGCGTGGGCGTGCACTATGAACCGCCGCCGCCCGCCACGGCCTCGCAACTGCCCGCAGACGGCGGAATCGCCGGTCCCGTAGCCCCGCCGCAGGCCGCCGCAGCCCCCTCGGCGAGATGATTTGATTTATCCACAGCCGCGTCGCTTGACGTGCGGCGCGGCCCCGCCTAAACGACGCCCCTCGCCGCGGCGCACAGCGCTTCGGATGGGAACGCGGGTGTAGCTCAGTTGGTTAGAGTGCCGGCCTGTCACGCCGGAGGTCGCGGGTTCGAGCCCCGTCACTCGCGCCACTCCTCTCAGGGATCTGAGGGAGTGGCGCACCGCCCTTCCCTCTCCCCTCTCAGAAAATCGAGATTGATCGCAGACGCAGCTTTCGCGCGTCTGTTCCGCCATGTCCGGCCTCAAGCCCTCGGGACGAGCCCGAGGGCGACCACAGCAGACGGTTAGTTGATCGGCAGCGCCTCTTGCGGCGTGACGAACTCGGCCTTCCCGGTCAGTTCGCCGTAAAGCATGGTCAGATCCTCGAACACGCGGTTCCAGGCGAACTGCTCGACCGCCTTGACCCGCGCCGCCTGGCCCAGAGCCTCCACGTCGCGCGCGAACAAGGCTTCGATGGCCTCGGCGTAATCGACCGGATCAGCCGAGGCGGCCAGTTGTCCCACGCTCTCGTCCACCGTCTCGGCGACGCCGCCCGCATTGACGCCGACCACGGCCCGGCCGCAGGCCATGGCCTCCAGCACGATCAGGCCGAACGGCTCCTTGTCGTTGGCGTGCACGAAGGCGTCGCAGCTGGCGATGATGCGGGCCACGGCGCGCGGATCCTTCTCATACGGCAAGGAGATGACCCGATCCTCGGGCGGCATCCCCGCCCCCGCGCCGACCAGCACCAGATGATAGGGAGCGCCCAGCCGCTGCACCGCGTCGATCAGGACGCCGACGTTCTTTTCCTTGGCCGGACGCCCGGCGAAGCACAACAGGCGGGCGTCGGCGCCCAGTCCCAGCCGTTTCAACAGCCAGTCGCGATCCCGGCGATCCGGGTGGAAGGCGTCGACCTCGACGCCCAGCGGACGAATCGCAATGCCGCCCACGCCCGCCTCTTCCAGACGCTGAGCGATGAATCGGCTGGGCGAGACGACCCGATCGAATTGCGAGAACAGCTTGGCCCAGCGCTTCTCGACCGGCTTCTTGGCCCATTCGCCGAAATGCAGCGCCGCCAGCGCAGCCGGATCCGAGTGGCAGAATCCGACGACCGGACAGCCGACCCTCTGACCCGCCTCCAGCGCGCCCTGGCCCGGCGTATAGGGATCGCCCGCCTCGATCAGCGTAGGGTTGAGCGACGACACCCAGGCGCCCCAGCGGCGCACGGAACTGGGCCAACGATAGCCGTCGCCGAACGGCAGCTTGGGCGCATGAAGACGGACGACGCCGTCCGGCTCCGCCTTATACCCCGCGCCCGGCACGACAAGATTGTGCGCCACGCCCGGCCGATTGGCCTCCAGCCAGGCCTTCTTCGACAGCAGATAGCGCTTCACCCCGCCGGAGCGCGGCGCGAACAGCATGGTGGTGTCGACCATGCGGGGGCGGGAATCAGCAGCGGCCGCCTTCATCGCTCGCAAGGTGTCGGCCACCTCTTCATCCAGGCCGGGGAACAGCCTCAGTTCGCTTTCCTGGACGTCGATATGGCTCGCGCTCATGCGGTGGACCTTCTGCCTGTCGTTCTTCACGTTAACGCTAAAGCTCCGGCTTTGGATGCGACGGGCCCGGTTAATCTTCACCGTGCTTTTCGGCCCCTACCGCTTGCAACCGTCACGCTCAAGAGGCCGCTGCTTTCCAGTCGCCCGCCGCCGCTTTTCATCTGCCGTTCAGGTTGATCTCCCTACGGCCGGTCTTGCATTCGCCTCAAATTCGAGAAACTTGGGGCGTGCGGGCGTGGACCCTGATAGGAGGGTCGCCTTCAATCCTTGCGCGTGCGACCACGAGGGGTTTCTTACGAATGCGTATCTTGCTCGCGAGCGCTGTTGCGATCGCTCCCCTGCTGGTCGCTTCCGGCGTTCAGGCTGAACAGGTCATCTCCAACGGGCGGACGACGCCCATCAGCACTGCGACCGCCAACAACGGCGCTCCCGACGACGTTCGGCTCGCCAACGGCGGTTCGATCACCGTGACCTCGGGCGCCGCCGTGACGCTGAATTCCAGCAATGACGTGAAGCTGGACGCCGGGTCCAAGATCGACATGCTCAAGGCCGCCGACGGCGCTACGGGCGTCCTGGTCAACGGCGGCAACACCGGCGACGTCACCATCGGCGGCGCCATCAACATCACGGACTCCATCGAGGAGTATAAGGACGACGACAAGGACGGCGACCTGGACGGCCCGTTCGCCGACGGCACGAATCGTCACGGCGTCCGCGTCACGGGCTCGGGCCCGCTGGTCGGAAACATCCGCATCGAATCGTCCGGTTCGATCAAGGTCGAGGGCAACAATTCGTCGGGCCTGACCGTCGAGGCCCCGCTGACCGGCAACCTCTTCAGCCAGGGCCAGATCAGCGTCGTCGGCAATGACACCTACGGCATCCATACGACCGGCGACGTCACGGGCGACGTCACCCTCCTGGGCAGCGTCGCCGCCGTCGGCGAAAACGCGGTCGGCGTCGCCATCGACGGCGCCGTCGACGGCGCGGTCAAGATTCAAGGGGCCGTCACCAGCACCGGCTATCGCTACACCACGGCGCCCCCATCTAAGCCGACCACGGGCCAACCCCGTGAAGGCGCGACCTATCTCGAGAACCTGGACGCCGACGACCTGCTGCAAGGCGGCCCGGCTGTCCGCATCGCAGGCGATGTCGCCAAGGGCGTTCTGTTCGACACCGCCCCGTCCTATGGGGCCGGCGGAATCGAGGGAGACGACGACGGCGACGGCGTCAAGAACGGCGACGAAGACGACGACGGCGACGGCAAGAAGAACCGCGAGGACGACGACCGCGACGGCGACGGCATTCCAGACGCTCAGGAAACGACGGCCTCCATCCGCTCCTTCGGCGGCGCGCCGGCGTTGCTGGTCGGCTCGGCCGACAAGGCCATCACACTGGGCGCGGTCGGAACCGGCGACAACGCCTATGGGCTGATCAACCGCGGCGCCATCGAGGCCGCCGGCGTTTACAAGAACGTCGACGCCGCCGCCGTTCAGATCGGCGGCACGGGCCAGACGGTCAGCGTGGCCGGCGGCCTGAAGAACCAGGGCACGATCACCGCCACGGCGAACACCGGCGACAGCACCGGCGTGCTGGTCGGCGCGGGCGCGACGGTTCCCAGCATCGTCAACTCCGGCACGATTCAGAGCGTCTCGGCGGGTTCCGAGCCCAATGTGGCCGCGGGCGTGCTGATCACTCAAGGCGCCAACGTCTCTTCGCTCAGCAACTCCGGCACCCTGTCGGCGGGCGTGAACGGCTCCAAGAGCGACGCCGTCGCCGTGCGCGATGAATCAGGCACGCTGACTTCGATCAACAACACCGGTAGGATTCTGGCGGTCGCCAACCCTGAAAAGGACGTGGCTCAGACCGGGTCGGCCATCGCCGTGGACGTCAGCGCCAACAGCACCGGCGTCACCCTGGTGCAGGAAGGCGTGGTCATTCCTGACCACAAGCTGCCGGACGCCGACAAGGACGGCGTGCCCGACGCCAATGAACCCGCCATCCGCGGCGACATCCGCCTGGGTTCGGGCGCCGATGTGCTGGACATCCGCAACGGCACGGTGACCGGCGACATCTCCTTCGGAACCGGCGCCGACCGCCTGTCCATCAGCGGCGGCGCCGTGGTGACCGGCAAGCTGTCCAACGGCGACGGCCAACTGGACATCGACGTCTCCAAGGGCACTCTGGATGCGCGCCACACGGGGCAGCTTCAGGTCAGCGACCTGAACGTCGGCGCCGAGGGCAATCTGATCGTCACCCTGGACCCCGCCAACAACGCCAACGGCGGCTTCAAGGTCAGCGGCAGCGCCGACCTGGCCGACGGCGCGGGTCTGGGCGTTCGCTTCAACTCCCTGATCCAGGATCCGACGTCCTTCACCATCATCGAGGCGGGCGACCTGAACGTCGGCGCCATCGACCAGGACGCGCTTCAGTCCAACTCGCCGTACGCCTTCGTGGTCAAGGCCAACGTCGACGACGCCGCCGGCAAGCTGACGGTCGACGCCCGTCGCCGCACGGCGGAAGAAGCCGGCATGATCAAGGCCGAGGCCGCCGCCTATGACGTGCTCTACGCCGGCCTGGCCGACAATGAGCTGATCCGCGCGGCCATGCTGAACCAGACCGACCGCGACGGCTTCTTCAACATCTATCAGCAGCTGCTGCCTGACCACTCGGGCGGTCCGCTGCTGTCGCTGGCCAGCGGCGTCGACGCCGTGACCCGCGCCCTGACCGGCCGCAACGCCGCCGCGACGCCGGGCGAAACCAGCGCCTGGGTGCAGGAGATCAACTTCTACGCCGACAAGGACAAGACCGACACCTACGGCTTCCGTTCGGAAGGCTTCGGCCTGGCGGGCGGCGTCGAGCGCGGCACCGACATGGGCGCCTTCGGCCTGACGGCGGCCTTCACCTCGTCGGATCTGGAAGACCCCGAAGCGGCGGCTGAAGAAGTCCTGTCGGCCAACCTGCTGGAGCTGGGCCTCTACTGGCGCGCTCAAGGCCAGTACTGGACGACCTGGGCGCGCGCGGCCGGCGGCTACGCCTCCTTCAGCGCCACGCGCAAACTGGTCGCCGACGGCATCAATCTGAAGAACGAGTCCGACTGGCACGGCCTGACCTTGGCCGCCGCCGGGGGCGCGTCGTACGAGCGTCACTTCGGCCGCCTGAACATCCGCCCCGAGGCCTATGTCGAATACTTCTCGCTGAGCGAGGACGCTCGTACCGAAAAGGGCGGCGGCGACGGCTTCGATCTGAAGATCGACGAACGCGACGGCCACATCTTCTCGGGCGTGGCTGCGGTGAACATCGGCTACGGCTTCGGCAAGGACGGCTGGATCCGCCCCGAGGTCCGTCTGGGCTGGCGTCAGAACTTCTCGGTCGACGCCGGGACCACCATCGCCCGCCTGGCTTCGGGCGGCGACGCCTTCACCCTGACGCCCGCCAGCATCGAGGGCGGCGGTCCGATCCTGGGCTTCCGTCTGAACGTCGGCAACGATCTGGGCATGCTGGCCATCACCGGCGACGCCGAACTGCTGGAAGACTACGTCCGCTACACCCTGCTGCTGCGGGCCAGCTTCAAGTTCTGACTTTTCTTCGGAACGCGAATGAAAAAGGGCCGCCGGATTCGTTCCGGCGGCCCTTTCCCTATCTTGCCGCCCCCTCGCGCCTTTCTATGATCCCTCCAAACCAGAGGGGGTTTCATATGAACAAGTTCGCCTGGGCGGCCTGCGCCCTGATCCTCAGCGCCCACGCGCCCGCGATGGCGCAAACCGCCGTTCAGCCAGCCGCCGCGCCCAGCCTGCCGACCGCCGACCGCGGCCTGTTCACCGCGCAAGACCTGTTCGGCATGGAGGTCGCCTCCGACGCCCAGATCAGTCCAGACGGCGGGCAGATCGCCTATGTCCGCCAGACGGCCGACATCATGACCGACCGGATGCGCCCGACCATCTGGCTGATCGACGTGAAGACCGGCCGTCATTCGCCCCTGGTCGCCTCGGCCGGTTCACATCGCCAGCCGCGCTGGTCGCCGGATGGTACGCGCCTGTCCTACATCTCCAGCGCCGAGGGCGGCGCGCCCCAGTTGTTCGTGCGCTGGATGGCGTCGGGTGAATCGGTCCGCGTCACCAACCTGCCCAACACCCCGTCCAGCGTCAGCTGGTCGCCCAACGGCGAGCAATTGGCCTATTCCGTCCTGGTCCCCGGCGAAAAGCCCAAGATCGGCTCGCCCCTGGCCAAGCCCGAGGGCGCCCAGTGGGCGCCGCCGCTGGAAATCATCGACAGCGTCTCCTACCGCTCCGACGGCCAGGGCTATCTGAAGCCGGGCTTCCGCCACGTCTTCGTCGTCGGATCTCAGGGCGGCGGAGCGCGCCAGTTGACGCACGGCGACTTCCACCACGGCGGCGGCCTGTCCTGGTCGGCCGATTCCCGCACCCTCTACCTCAGCGCCAACCGTCGCCCCGACTGGCAGCGTGAAGCCGCCGACAGCGAAGTCTTCGCCCTGGATGTTCAGACCGGCGGCCTGACCGCCCTGACCAGCCGCGCGGGGCCGGACAACGCCCCCGTCGCCTCGCCCGACGGCCGCCGCATCGCCTACCTGGGTTATGACGACAAGCGGATGGGCTATCACAACACCCGTCTCTATGTGATGGACGCCGACGGCTCGAACAGCCGCGCCCTGACCGAGAGCCTCGACCGCTCGGTCCAGTCCCCGGTGTGGAGCCGCGACGGCCGCTCGATCTATGTCGCCTATGACGACCAGGGCCGCACCAAGGTCGCCCGCGTGTCGATGGACGGCGCCGTCACCACCCTGATCGAGGATCTGACCGGCGACGATTTCGGCCGCCCCTACACCGGCGGCGGCTTCACCGTGGCCGACGACGGGGCCATCGCCTATACGCGCGGCACGCCGACGCGTCCGGCCGACGTCCACGTCCTGAAGGGCGGCCGCAGCACCCAGCTGACCCGCCTGAACGCCGACTTCCTCAGCGCCCGCCGGCTGGGCGAGGTGCGCCGCATCCAGGTCGCCTCCTCCCACGATCAGCGCGCGGTCGAAAGCTGGCTGACCCTGCCGGCCGACTATGTCGAGGGCCAGCGCTATCCGCTGGTGCTGGAAATCCACGGCGGCCCGTTCGCCGCCTACGGCCCCCACTTCGCCACCGACAACCAGTTGTTCGCCGCTGCGGGCTATGCGGTGCTGTCGGTCAACCCGCGCGGCTCGACCTCCTATGGGGACGAGTTCGCCAACCTGATCCACCACAACTATCCGTCGAACGACTATGACGACCTGATCAGCAGCGTCGACGCCGTCATCGCTCAGGGGATCGCCGACCCGAACAGGCTGTTCGTCACCGGCGGTTCGGGCGGCGGCGTGCTGACCAGCTGGATCGTCGGCAAGACCGACCGCTTCAAGGCCGCCGTCGTCCAGAAGCCGGTCATCGACTGGGCCAGCTTCGTGTTGACGGCCGACAACCCGGCCTTCTTCGCCCGCTACTGGTTCGGCGAATATCCGTGGGAGAACCCGGAAGCCTACTGGCGCCGGTCGCCGCTGTCGCTGGTCGGCAACGTCAAGACTCCGACCATGGTCGTCGTCGGCGACGAGGACTATCGCACACCCGTCAGCGAGTCGGAGCAGTACTACACCGCCCTGCAACTGCGCGGCGTGCCCACGGCCCTGGTGAAGATCCCCGGCGTCGGCCACAGCCTGGCCGTCCGCCCGTCCCAGAACGCCGCCCGCATGAACGCCATGATCGAATGGTTCGCGCGCTACAAGGACGGCGCTCCGGCCGCTCCGGCGCAATAGACCCTGTCCCCGCGCCCGTCATGCGGCGGGCGCGGGGGTTCAGCGTGGCGTTAGTTGACTTTTAACCAGAACACTTACAGAACATCATCAACGGTTCACGCCTTGTTCTGGATTCTGCGCCATGCTCACGAAGAAACAGCACGAACTCCTGATGTTCATTCATGAGCGCATCCGGGAGACGGGCGTTTCGCCGTCCTTCGACGAGATGAAGGAGGCGCTGGACTTGGCGTCCAAGTCGGGCATCCACCGCCTGATCACGGCGCTGGAGGAACGCGGCTTCATCCGTCGCCTGGCCCACCGGGCCCGCGCGCTGGAGGTGGTGAAGCTGCCGGAGCAGGCGACGACCGCCGCGCCGGCCAAGGGCCGCGCGCCCTTCAAGCCCGACGTGATCCAGGGCGGCGGCCTGAACCCTCGCCCCGCCGTCGCCGAGGCCGCCAACGACGTGCGCGACCTGCCCCTGCTGGGCAAGATCGCCGCCGGCACCCCCATCGCCGCGATCCAGCACGAACGCGAGCGCCTGCCCGTCCCCGAAGCCATGCTGGGCGCGGGCGAGCACTACCTGCTCGAAATCGAGGGCGACTCCATGATCGAGGCCGGCATCCTCGACGGGGACACCGTCATCATCAAACGCGTGGAGAACGCCTCCTCGGGCGAGATCGTCGTCGCCCTGGTCGAAGGCGAGGAAGCCACGCTGAAGCGCCTGCGCAAGAAGGGCCAATCCATCGCGCTCGAGCCCGCCAACAGCGCCTATGAGACCCGCATCTTCGGCCCCGATCAGGTCGAGGTTCAAGGCAAGCTGGTCGGCCTGCTGCGCCGCTATCACTGAGGCCCCCATCCCCGCTCGTCCCGGCGGACGCCGGGATCCAGTGCTTTGGCTTCAAGCGGGTCGTCTGGAAGTTTGCCTGTAATCTAGCCTCCTCTGACCAACGACAGCACGTGCGGCTCTGACTGGATCCCGGCGTCCGCCGGGATGAGCGGCTAGGGGTGAGCCCCGCTCCACGGCCGCCGTCCCCGCACTTCCGCCGCCCACAGAGCGCGCCAGCCGCCGGCCTCATCGCGCCACAACTCCACCGAGCCGCCGCGCGCATGATCCGCGCCGTCCAGCACCAGCCGCCCCTCGCATGACGACGGCAGGACCGCGACCACGGCCCGTACGCTGACCACCCCGGCGCTGCGGCACATCTGATCCATCTGCGCCTCGCTAGGCGACGCCTTGCCCCACCACAGCGCCAGCACGCCTTCCTCGCCCTCCGGCGCGCAGAAGGAGCGTTTGCAGGTCCAGCCTTCGCCCGGCCGCCCCACCGCCTCCAGCCCCCGCCGCCGGGACCACAGGTCGCTGGCGAACTGGCGCACCGCGGGCCGCATCACGACCGCCTGCTCCCCCTGCCGATACGCCGCATTCGCTCCGCCGTCGCCGATCCAGACATCCGGCGGCGCCGGGCGCGGCCAGATCAGCACCGCCGCCGCGAACGGCAGGCCCAGCCAGCGCCACTGTCCGCGCCACAGGCACATGAACAGTATGCCCAGGAAAGCGACCGGCAGAGCCGCCGCCGGGGCGCTGGGGATCCCCTGAACCGCGCCGGGCAGACCCGCCGCCCAGTGCCCTATCGCCAGCATGACATCCACCGACTTGCCCGCCAGCCACAGGAAGGGCGCGCCCAGGCCCAACGGCTCCAGCGCCGCGCCCAGCGCCAGGGCGGGCATCATGATGAAGTCCGCCAGCGGCGCCGTCGCCAGATTGGCGATCAGTCCATAGACGGCCGTGCGGTTGAAATGCTGCATGGCGAACGGTCCCGTCGCCATGCCCGCCACCAGACTGGCGGCGCAGGCGGCCAGCAGCCAACTGCCTAACCTCTGCACGGCGACGATGGGCCAGGGCGCGGCGAACTCGCGGATACGGCGCGGCCAGACCTCGACCAGGGCGACGAGGGCCGCCGTCGCCGCGAACGACATCTGGAACCCCGGCGTCACCACGGCCTCGGGCCGCAGGAGTAGGACGACGAAGGCCGCCGCCGCCAGCGCCCGCATCGTCACCGCCTGCCGGTCCGCTAATACGGCCAGAAAGGCGATGGAGGCCGTCACCGCCGCCCGCTCGGCCGGCGGCGGCGAACCCGAAATGACCAGATAGGTTCCGACCGCGATCAGACCCGCGATCGCCGCGACCTTCTTGCCCGACACGCGCAGCGCCAGCCACGGCCAGGCCGCGACCAGCAAGCGCACCGCGAAGAAGACGAAGCCCCCGACGACCGCCATATGCAGACCCGAGATCGACAGAATGTGCGCCAGGCCAGAATCTCGCATGGCGTCCAGATCCGGGCTCTGGATCCAGGTCTCGTGCCCCGTGGTCATGGCCGCCGCCACCCCGCCGGTCCGCTCGCCCAGCCGCGCCACGATCCGTTCGGCCAGGGCGTAGCGCACGGCGTTGACCTTCATCGCCATCCGTACCCGCCAGGGCGGCGGCGCCAGATCGGCGGTGCGCGTCGGTCCCAGGGCGAACAGCGTCCCGCCCATGCCCTGAAAATAGGCGTTGCGGCCGAAGTCATAGGCGCCGGGGCTAGCGGGCGGCGGCGGCGGATTCAGGATGCCGAAGACGCGGATCGCAGCGCCGGGCGGCGGCGGCGTCCCCTTCACCGTGACCCGCAATCGCTCGGGCGTCGCCTCGGGCGCCAGACCGCGCACCTTCACCGGCGCCACGACGACACGGGCGCCGCTCTGGCCCGGCGAGTCCACATCCATGACCCAGCCTTCAAGCTGCGTAGGCTTCATGTCCGCAGGCGCGATCGGCGCCGCCACGGCCTCGGCCCTTAGCTTGGCGACCGCCAGCCCGCCGCCGAAGCAGGCCAGCATCAACAGAAGCAGAGTCCCCCAACGCGGCAAGCCCCGCGCCCGCCCGACGATCCATATGCAGAGCAGCACGAAGGCCGCCGCCGCCAGCGGCCACGTCGCCGGCTCATCCTTCAGCATGAAATAGGCGGCGCACCCTGCGCCGAAACAGACGGACGACCACAAGGGCCAGCGATCCGCCTGCGCCCGCACGTCATCGCAAAGACTGTCAATTAACCGGGCCACAAGGGTTCGCTTCCCCACGGGCGGGCGTATAAGACCCTGCCCTATGGACCCTGCCTCTATGACCTCCCCTTCCTCGACCGTCGTCACCCGCTTCGCCCCCTCGCCCACAGGCTACCTGCATATCGGCGGGGCGAGAACTGCGTTATTCAACTGGCTGTACGCCAAGGGACGCGGCGGCAAGTTCCTGATCCGCATCGAGGACACCGACCGCGAGCGTTCGACCGACGAGGCGGTGAAGGCCATCTTCGACGGCCTGTCCTGGCTCGAACTGTTCGGCGACGAAGAGCCGGTCTTCCAGTTCGCCCGCGCCGACCGCCATCGCGACGTGGTCAATGAACTGCTGGCGACCGGCCACGCCTATCGCGACTTCCTGACCGCCGATGAGACCACGGCCCTGCGCGACCAGGCCAAGGCCGAGGGCCGCGACTTCGTCTCGCCCTGGCGCGATCGTGAACCGAGCGTCGACGATCTGGCCAAGCCGCACACGGTGCGCTTCCGTCGTCCGCTGGATCAGGCCGTCGCGGTCGATGACGCCGTGCAGGGAACCGTGCGCTGGGAATCCGCGTCGCTGGACGACCTGGTGATCCTGCGCTCTGACGGGGCGCCGACCTACAATCTGGCCGTGGTGGTGGATGACCACGACATGGGCGTGACCCACGTCATTCGCGGCGACGACCATCTGAACAACGCCGCCCGCCAGAGCCTGATCTACGACGCGCTTGGCTGGACGCGCCCGACCTTCGCCCACATCCCCCTGATCCACGGCCCGGACGGCGCCAAGCTGTCCAAGCGCCACGGCGCCCAAGCGGTGCACGAATACGCCGACATGGGCTATCTGCCCGAAGCCATGCGCAACTATCTGGCCCGTCTGGGCTGGGCGCACGGCGATGACGAACTGTTCAGCGACGAGCAGGCGCTGGCCTGGTTCGACCTGACCGGCGTCAACAAGGCCCCCGCCCGCCTCGACTTCGACAAGCTGGCCCACGTCAACGCCCACTGGCTGCGCCTGGCCGACGACGATCGCCTGGCCAAACTGACCCTGGACGCCCATCTGGCGCGCGGCCGCACGCTGCAGCCGGACGACGAGGAACGGCTTCTGCGGGCCATGCCTTTCGTCAAGGATCGCGCCAAGACCATCCCCGAACTGGCCGATCAAACGGCATTCGTGTTGCAGGCGCGTCCGCTCGCGTTGAACGAGAAATCGGCCGGTTTGCTGCAGGGCGAAAGCGGCCAGCGAATTTCACGACTGCGTGAACGGCTAGGTCTTTTCCAGAGCTGGGACGTCTTCGCCCTGGAAGCCGAACTTAAGGCCTTTGCCGAAGAAGAAGGCGTAGGCTTCGGAAAAATCGGGCCTTCCATGCGCGCCGCCTTGACGGGCGGCTCGGCGTCGCCAGATATCGCACGCACTCTTTGCGCGCTCGGGCGCGACGAAAGTCTCGGACGCTTGGATGATGCGCTGCAACAGACTAAGTGATCACCCATAACCAACTCAGGCCGTCCGCCTCCCCGCGCGCCGGTCGAAAGAAGAACAAGGGGCCTAGATGACTGAACAAGCGAAACCCGCCGGCTCGGCGACCCTGTCCTACCAGGACAAGTCCATTGAGCTTCCCGTCCTCTCCGGCTCGACCGGCCCGGACGTCATCGACATCCGCAAGCTGTACGGCGGCACCGGCGCCTTCACCTTCGATCCCGGCTTCACCTCCACGGCGGCCTGCGAATCGGGCCTGACCTATATCGACGGCGATGAAGGCGTCCTGCTGCACCGCGGCTACCCCATCGACCAGCTGGCCTCCAAGTCCAACTTCCTGGAAGTCTGCCACCTGCTGCTGCACGGCGAACTGCCGAACGCCGCCGAGTTCGAAGAGTTCGAGCAGAGCGTCACGCGCCACACCATGCTGCACGCCCAGTTCGACCGCTTCTTCGAGGGCTTCCGCCGCGACGCCCACCCGATGGCGATCATGGTCGGCACCGTCGGCGCCCTGTCGGCCTTCTATCACGACAGCCTGGACATCCATGACCCGGTCCAGCGCAACATCTCGGCCATCCGCCTGATCGCCAAGATGCCGACGATCGCGGCCCGTGCGTACAAGTACCACATCGGCCAGCCCTTCATCTCGCCGCGCAACGACCTGTCGTACGCCGAGAACTTCCTGCGCATGTGCTTCGCCGTGCCGGCCGAGGACTATCACGTCGACCCGGCCCTTGTGCGCGCCATGGACCGCATCTTCATCCTGCACGCCGACCACGAGCAGAACGCCTCGACCTCGACCGTCCGCCTGGCCGGTTCGTCGGGCGCCAACCCCTTCGCCTGTATCGCCGCGGGCATCGCCTGCCTGTGGGGCCCGTCGCACGGCGGCGCCAACGAAGAGGCGCTGAACATGCTGAAGGAAATCGGCACCCCGGACCGCATCCCCGAATTCATTCAGGGCGTGAAGGACCGTAAGTACAAGCTGATGGGCTTCGGCCACCGCGTGTACAAGAACTACGATCCGCGCGCGAAGGTCATGCAGCAGTCGGCCTATGAAGTGCTGGCCGCCACGGGCCGTGAAAACGACCCGCTGTTCCAGGTCGCCAAGGAACTGGAACGCGTCGCCCTGCAGGACGAGTACTTCACCTCGCGCAAGCTGTTCCCGAACGTCGACTTCTATTCGGGCATCACCCTGTCGGCCATGGGCTTCCCGACCACCATGTTCACCGTGCTGTTCGCCCTGGCGCGCACCGTGGGCTGGATCGCCCAGTGGCAGGAAATGATGGCCGATCCGTCGCAGAAGATCGGTCGCCCGCGTCAGCTGTACACTGGCCCGACCGAGCGCGATTACGTGCCGCTGGCCCAGCGCGGCTAAGACGTCGCCCAGCGCAGAATGCAGAAACGCCGGGGCGAAAGCTCCGGCGTTTTTCTTGGCTCTTGCGCAAGATCAACGCGCGGCAGCCATGAACCCTGGCTAAGGTATCCCCCTGCCCATCATCGACAAGGAAGGCGACATGCAAGGCTATCTGGACGACATCGAACGCGCGACGCTCGACAATGAGGACTATCGCCGGGTGCTCTACACCGGCCGTCACCTGCAGCTGGTGTTGATGACGCTCCAGCCCGGCGAGGAGATCGGCGAAGAGGTCCACGAGGGCCACGACCAGTTCTTCCGCATCGAACAGGGCCAGGGCCAGATCGTGATCGACGGCCTGTCACGCCCGGCAGAAGCCGAGTCCGGCATCATCGTGCCGGCCGGCGCCCGTCACAACCTGATCAACACGGGGACCGAGCCGCTGAAGCTCTACACCCTGTACGGCCCGCCCGAGCATCGCCACGACGTGATCCACCCGACCAAGGCCGACGAAGCCGAAGAGCATTTCGACGGCACGACGTCGGAATAGGATTTCAAGATAATGGGAGTGGTAGGCGGCGACGGGTTCGAACCGCCGACCCTCTCGGTGTAAACGAGATGCTCTGACCAGCTGAGCTAGCCGCCCACATCATCCGACTCATCGTCGGGACAGGCTTCATGCCCTGTGACAGTCAGCCGTTCAAGGCGCTTTTCAAGCCTTCGCCGGGACGAAAGCGCGCGGTGCGCGAGGCCGGGCGGGCGATCTCCTTGCCGGTCTGGGGGTTTCGGGCCACGCCCGCCTTTCGGTCCACGGCGACGAAGCTGCCGAAGCCGACCAGGCGCACGTCGCGTCCCTGAACCAGCGAACCCGTCACCTGATCGGTGAAGGCTTCCAGCGCCAGCTTGGCCTGGTCGCGGCTGATGCCCGCCGCCTCGGCCATGCGGCCGATCAGTTCCGTCTTGGTCATGTCTGCGGCTCCCCTCGCGAAACGAAGCGCGCACTTAAGCCTCTGTCGGCGGGCGGGTCAAAAAGAAGGCGGTCCGGGTCGCCCCGAACCGCCGTCCTTCATCTGGTCAGAGACCCAGCGTCAGTGGCTGATGCTGGCCCCCTCGCCCGCCGTCGGCGCGGGCGGCGTCGGCGTCATCGGCTCGGCCGCCTCGTCCCACTCGACGGGGGTCGGCGTGCCGGTCAGGGCCCACTTCAGCGCCTCATCCGCGGTGGAGATCGGCACGATCTCGAGGGCGGTCTTCACGTTTTCAGGCACGTCCTCGAGGTCTTTCTCGTTCTCCTGCGGGATCAGAACGGTCTTCACGCCCGAGCGCAGGGCCGCCAGCAGCTTCTCCTTCAGGCCGCCGATGGCCGTGACCCGGCCGCGCAGGGTGATCTCGCCGGTCATGGCGATGTCCTTGCGGATCGGGATGCCGGTCAGAACCGACACCATGGCCACCGTCATGGCCACGCCAGCCGAGGGGCCGTCCTTGGGCGTGGCGCCGTCGGGAACGTGGACGTGGATGTCGGTCTTCTCGAACACCGGCGGCTTGACGCCGATGCTGAGGGCGCGGCTGCGGACGTAGGACGCCGCCGCCGAGATCGACTCCTTCATGACCTCCTTCAGGTTGCCGGTCACGGTCATGCGGCCGCGGCCCGGCATCTTCAGGGCCTCGATGGTCAGGATGTCGCCGCCGAACTCGGTCCAGGCCAGGCCGGTGACGATGCCGACCTGATCTTCCGCGTCCGTCTCGCCGTAGCGGAACTTCTTCACGCCCGCGTATTCGGCCAGCTTGGCCGCATCCACGGTGATTGAGGCCGCCTTGGTCTTGGCCATCTCGCGCACCGCCTTGCGGGCCAGACCGCCCAGGGCGCGTTCCAGCGAACGGACGCCCGCTTCGCGCGTGTAGTAGCGGATCAGGTCGCGGATCGTCTCATCGGGAACGATCAGCTCCTCTTCCTTCAGGCCGTGGTCCTTGAGCTGCTTGGGCAAGACGTGGCGCTTGGCGATCTCGACCTTCTCGTCCTCGGTGTAGCCGGAGACGCGGATGATCTCCATGCGGTCCAGCAGGGGCTGGGGCATGTTCAGGCTGTTGGCTGTGGTGACGAACATCACCGGCGACAGGTCGTAGTCGACCTCCAGATAGTGGTCGCCGAAGGTCGAGTTCTGGGCCGGGTCCAGCACTTCCAGCAGGGCCGAGGACGGGTCGCCGCGCCAGTCGGCGCCCAACTTGTCGATCTCGTCCAGCAGGACGAAGGCGTTGGTGGTCTTGGCCTTCTTCATCGACTGGATGATCTTGCCGGGCATGGAGCCGATGTAGGTCCGGCGGTGGCCGCGAATCTCGGCCTCATCACGCACGCCGCCCAGCGACATGCGGACGTATTCACGCCCCGTCGCCTTGGCGATGGACTGAGCCAGCGAGGTCTTGCCGACGCCCGGAGGGCCGACCAGGCACAGGATCGGCCCCTTCAGGCTGCCGGTGCGCGCCTGCACGGCCAGATACTCGATGATCCGTTCCTTGACCTTCTCCAGGCCGTAGTGATCCTCTTCGAGGATGTCCTCGGCCTTCTGCAGGTCGATGGGCTTGGGCTTGGTCTTGGACCACGGGATCGACAGCAGCCAGTCGAGATAGTTGCGCACCACGGTCGATTCCGCCGACATCGGCGACATGTTGCGCAGCTTCTTCAGCTCCGCCTCAGCCTTGATGCGGGCCTCCTTGGACAGGCGCGTCTTCTTGATGCGCTTTTCCAGCTCCAGCAGTTCGTCGCGCGCGTCGTCGGTCTCGCCCAGCTCGCGCTGGATCGCTTTCATCTGCTCGTTCAGATAGTACTCGCGCTGGGTCTTCTCCATCTGCCGCTTCACACGGCTGCGGATCTTCTTCTCGACCTGCAGGACGCTGATCTCGCCTTCCATCAGGCCATAGACCTTCTCCAGCCGGGTCGGGATGACCACGGTTTCGAGCAGGGCCTGCTTGTCGGCGATCTTGACCGACAGATGGGCGGCGACCGAGTCCGCCAGCTTGGACGGGTCGGTGATCTGGGGGATGGCGCTGAGGGCCTCGGGCGGAACCTTCTTGTTCAGCTTCACATAGTTTTCGAACTGCTCGATCACGGCGCGCAGCAGGGCTTCGCTCTGCGACGGATCGCCGGCCTCGTCGTCGATCTCGACGGCTTCGGCTTCGTAATAGTCCTCACGGTCGGTGAAGCGGGTCAGGCGCGCGCGCGACTTGCCTTCGACCAGCACCTTCACGGTGCCGTCCGGCAGCTTCAGCAACTGCAGCACCGTCGCCAGCACGCCCGTCGAATAGATGGCGTCCGTCGCCGGATCGTCATCGACAGAGTTCTTCTGGGTGGCGAGCAGGATCTGCTTCTCGCCCTTCATGATCTCGTCGAGGGCGCGCACGGACTTCTCGCGCCCGACGAACAGGGGCACGACCATGTGCGGAAAGACGACGATGTCTCTCAGCGGCAGGACAGGGAGGATTTTGCTCTCGGTCATGATGCGTACTTTCCGGGGCCTTCGTGAATCTCAGACCCGCCGAACCGATCCGACTTGGCGTGACTGCCGCCTCGTCTCGACTCGACCCGCTATTTTTAAGCGGCTTTCGTGTGAGTATGTGGTTCTGTCTGGACGCGGTTCAAGCGTAACGGGGCGGCGGCCCACAGAAGCGTGAAAAAGCGTGTGATTTCAGCCGACGCCTAGGGCGTCTCTGAAACGATGAAGGGGCGGCCCGTGGCGAGCCGCCCCTTTTCGTTTGGATCGGACCTCAGCGTCAGGCGGCGCCGTCGGCCGTCTTCTTCTTGGTTTCCGAATAGATCAGCAGCGGCTGGGCCTTGCCGTCGATCACCTCGGCGTTGACCACGACTTCCTCGACGCCCTCATAGGTGGGCAGTTCGAACATGGTCTCCAGCAGCACGCCTTCCAGAATGGAGCGCAGGCCGCGGGCGCCGGTCTTGCGGGTGATCGCCTTCTTGGCCACCGCCGACAGGGCGTCGTCGGTGAAGGTCAGCGTCACGTTCTCCATCTCGAACAGGCGCTTGTACTGCTTGACCAGGGCGTTCTTCGGCTCGGTCAGGATCTTGATCAGAGCGACCTCGTCCAGATCCTCCAGCGTCGCCAGGACCGGCAGACGACCGATGAACTCGGGGATCAGGCCGAAGCGCATCAGGTCGTCAGGCTCGACCTGCTTGAGGATTTCGCCGGTGCGGCGCTCGTCGATCTCCTTGACCTTGGCGCCGAAGCCGATCGAGGCCCCCTCGCCGCGCGCCGAGATCACCTTCTCCAGGCCGGCGAAGGCGCCGCCGACGATGAACAGGATGTTGGCGGTGTCGACCTGCAGGAACTCCTGCTGCGGATGCTTGCGGCCGCCTTGCGGAGGCACGGAGGCGACGGTGCCTTCCATGATCTTCAGCAGGGCCTGCTGCACGCCCTCGCCCGACACGTCGCGGGTGATCGACGGGTTGTCCGACTTGCGCGAGATTTTGTCGATTTCGTCGATGTAGACGATGCCGCGCTGGGCCCGCTCGACATTGTAGTCCGACGCCTGAAGCAACTTCAGGATGATGTTCTCGACGTCTTCACCGACATAACCGGCTTCGGTCAGGGTGGTGGCGTCGGCCATGGTGAACGGCACGTCGATGATGCGCGCCAGCGTCTGGGCCAGCAGCGTCTTGCCCGAGCCGGTCGGCCCGATCAGCATGATGTTCGACTTGGCCAGTTCGACGTCGTTGTTCTTCGTCGCGTGGTTCAGGCGCTTGTAGTGGTTGTGGACGGCGACGCTCAGCACCTTCTTGGCGTGGCTCTGGCCGATCACATAATCGTCGAGGACGTCACGGATCTCCTTGGGCGTGGGCACGCCGTCCTTGGAGGTCTTGAAGGCGATCTTGTGCTCTTCGCGGATGATGTCCATGCACAGTTCGACGCATTCATCGCAGATGAAGACGGTCGGTCCGGCGATCAGTTTGCGGACTTCGTGCTGGCTCTTGCCGCAGAACGAGCAGTAGAGCGTGCTTTTGGCGTCTGTGCCGGCGGCTTTGGTCATAGACCCTTCTCACTATCCGCAATCCGCCCCGACATTGGGACGAAAAGCGCTTCCTTCACGATCGATCCAGGGAATCTATCATCGAAGGTCTTCAAAAAATGACAATCACCCATCACACGTTCCGCCACAACCCCGTTGCGGCGCCGCAGCGCGCTTCGGGGAACGGACAGGACAGATAATATGGGGATCACGGCTAATGTCTGACATGGGAAGCGAAAAAGCCTTTCACCAGTCCCCCGCCCCCGGCCAGGCCATCGTCGCCTTCGACTTCGACGGCACCCTGACGATTCGCGACAGCTTCACCAGCTTCCTGAAATGGCGCGCCGGGCCCCTGCGCTGGGTCCAGGGCCTGACGCGCCTGATCCCCGCCGTCTTCGCCTATCTGGGCGACCGCGACCGGGGCCGGATCAAGGTCGCCTCGGTGCGCGAGTTCCTGATGGACGCAGACCGCAAGGCCCTGGAGGCTGAGGCCGAACGCTTCGCCGCCGAGATCTGGCCGCGCTTCATGCGCCCCGACGCCCTGGCGACATGGGAGGACTGGGGCCGTCGCGGCGCCCACCGCGTCATCGTCACCGCCTCGCCCGAAACCACCGTCGCTCCCTTCGCCCGTAGGCTGGGCGCCGAGAACCTGATCGGCACCCGCCTGGCCTTTGACGAGCAGAATCGCGTGCTGGGAACCTTCGTCGGCGGCAATTGCCGGGGCGAAGAGAAGATGCACCGCCTGCGCGCCATCTACGGGTCGGACATGGAGCTGGCCGCCGCCTATGGCGACACCTCGGGCGACGCCCAGATGATCGCGGCGGCCGAGGAGAAGGGCTACCGCGTCTTCACCGCCCGCCCCTGACCACAGCTTAAGGAAGCTGGCGCGCGCTCAGCCCCCAGCCTCGGCCACAGCCCGACCATCAGGATGCCCGACGCGCCGGGGGCCGGGCCAAGCAGCGCCAAAAACGTTTGCGTATATTGTATCTGATTTTTAGCCGTGTTTTTCTTCGGTTCAGACCGTCCGGCAAGGACGGCGAGACCTCGGGGGAGGGAAAACATGATCGTAGCCGTTCTGCTGACGGCGCTGGCGCTGCTGGCCGCCTATTACGCCCTACAACTGGTCCGCACCGCCAGGGCGCGCGGCGAACTCAGGCCCAAGGCCGAGGGCGTGGCCATCGGCGCCGTCGCCAACTTCTTCGACGCCCTGGGCATCGGCTCCTTCGCGCCGACGACGGCCTGGCTGCGGTTCCGCAAGCTGGTGCCTGACACCTTCCTGCCCGCCGTGCTGAACGCGGGCCACTGCCTGCCCACGGTGATGCAGGGTCTGGTCTTCATGAAGCTGATCCAGGTCGATCCGGTGCTGCTGATCGCCTGTATCGGCGCCTCGATCCTGGGCGCCGTGATCGGCGCGCCCATCGTGCTGCGCCTGCCGGCGCGCGCGGTGCAGATGGTGGTCGGCGCGGCCCTGCTGATCGCCGCCGCCCTCTACGCCATGACCAATCTAAACCTGATGCCGGCGGGCGGCGAGGCGGTTTCGCTGGAGGGAAACCTGTTCATCGTCGCCGTCCTCGCCCACCTGGTCATGGGGGCGCTGATGAGCTTCGGCATCGGCCTCTATGCGCCGTCCCTGATCATGCTCAGCCTGATGGGGATGAACCCGACGGCGGCCTTTCCCATCATGATGGGCGCCTGCGCCTTCCTGATGCCGGTGTCGAGCCTGCGTTTCATCAGAAGCGAGCGCATCGACCTGCGCCTGGTGCTGGGCATGGCGATCGGCGGCATACCAGCCGTGCTGCTGGCCGCCTTCGTCATCACCTCCCTGCCGCTGACGGTGCTGCGCTGGGGCGTGGTGGTGGTGGTCCTCTACGCCGCCGCCAGCCTGCTGACGACCGCCCTGAAATCAGCGCGTCCCGCCGCAGCACACATTAAGGAGACCTGAGCCTCCGACCGGCCCCCTCGGTCAGGAGGCGCGCTTGCGTTCCGCCTCGGCCGCTTCGAGTTCGAACTCCTCGCGCAGGTCGCGCAGGGTGTGCTCCAGATGCGCGCTAGCCAGGCGGCGCACGGCGTCAGCGTCGCGAGCCACCCATGCGTGCAGGATCTCCAGGTGCTCCGCCTCGGCCGTCAGATGTCGGCCCTTGTGCTCCAGGTGCTTGCGGGCATAGCGGTCCGCCATGACATGCAGGCGCGCCGTGATCTCGGCCGTCAGCACCCGTTGGCCCGGCTGCGCCAGGGCCATGTGGAAGGCGCGATTCAGCGGCCCGACGCTAGGCAGTTGGGCGGCTGCGGCGGCGTTCAGTTCGGCCAGCACACGCTGGGCCGTCGCGCGCTGGGCGTCGTCGGCGACGAGACAGGCCTGGGCCGCCGCGTCCGGCTCCAGTTTCAGGCGCAGTTCGTAGATTTCCTCGGCCTCTGCGGCGCTCATACCGCGCACGAAGAAGCCCCGGTTGGCGTGCGAAACCACCAGACCGTCCTGCTCCAGCCGCACCAGGGCCTCACGCAGAGGAATCTTGGAGACGTTCAGTTCAGCCGCCAGCGCGTCCTGCCGGATCGCCACGTCGGGGGCGATCGCGCCGGACAGGATCATGTCGCGCACCACCTCCATCAGGCGGTCGGACAGGGTGCGGACTTCAAGCGGGGATGCGGCCATGCAGGTTCATCAGGTCGAAAAGGCTGGGCCGGTCGCCCGACCCAGCCATAACGCGCGCTGGCCGCAATTACGATGCGGAATGCATCACACCACCTGAAAGCCCGCCCAGAAGGGATCGCGACGATCCACCCAGATGGTGTTGAAGCCCGTGGCGATGGCCGAGCCCTCGATCGAAGGCACGATCGCCTTGTGCTCGCCCACCGTCGTCTCGGCTTCGACCCGGCCGATGAAACGGCTGCCAATATAGCTTTCGTGGACGAAGGCGTCGCCGACCTTCAGCCGCCCCTTGGCGTGCAGATGGGCCAGCCGCGCCGAGGTGCCGGTGCCGCAGGGACTGCGGTCGATGGCCTTGTCGCCATAGAAGACGGCGTTGCGGCCGTCCGCGCCCCGCCCCTTTGGCCTGTCGGCCCACAGGACGTGGCTGACGCCATTGATCGAGGGTTCGTCCGGGTGAACCGGATGGAAGGCCGCCCGCACCCGTTCGCGCACCAGACCGCTCAGTTCGATGATGCGGCTGGCGCCGAGATCGTCCAGCCCGGCATAGGCGCCCTGCGGCTCGACGATGGCGTAGTAGTTGCCGCCGTAGGAGACATCGACCGTCAACGGGCCAAGGCCCGGAACGTCGATCTCTATGCCCTCCGCCGCCAGATAGGCCGGGACGTTGCGGATGCGCACCGAGGTCACGCGGTCGCCCTCGGTCTCATAGGCGATGTCCAGAACGCCCGCCGGAACCTCGACCTTCAGCCGCCCCGGCGTGCGCGGCCGGATCAGGCCGTGCTCGATGCCAAAGGTGATCATGCCGATCGTCCCATGGCCGCACATGGGCAGGCAGCCGCTGGTCTCGATGAACAGTATGCCCGCGTCCGCGTCCGGCAGGGTGGGCGGATACAGGAAGCCGCCGCTCATCATGTCATGGCCACGCGGCTCGAAGCACAGCGAGGTGCGGATCCAGTCGTAGCGGCTGAGGAAATCCAGCCGCCGCTCGGCCATGCTGGCCCCTGACAACAGGGGCGCGCCGCCGGCGACCAGGCGCACCGGGTTGCCGGCGGTATGACCGTCAATGCAGAAGAAGACGTCGCGCATTCAGTGTCCCGATCAGACGATCTTCACGGCCTTGCCCGAGCCGATCGGGCGCGTTTCCGCCGCCTTCTCGACCATGGCGATGACCTCGGCCCGGCGCGCGCCCGCCAGCGGCATGCGCGGCATGCGGACCCGCTCGGTCCCCCGTCCCATGATCGTCTCGGACAGCTTGATCGACTGGACCAGATCTGAAACCGAATCCAGGTGGAGCAGCGGCATGAACCAGCGATAGATCTCCAGCGCGCGGGCGATGTCGCCGTCCTTGACCGCCCTGACCAGAGCCACGGACTCTTCGGGGAAGGCGTTGGTCAGGCCCGACACCCAGCCCTTGGCGCCCAGGATCATGCCTTCCAGCGCCACATCGTCCAGACCGACCATGACCGCGTAACGGTCGCCCAGTTCGTTGAAGATGTCGGTGATGCGTCGCGAGTCCGGGGCGCTTTCCTTCAGGGCCACGATGTTCGGCACGTCCGACAGACGACGCAGGTCGTCGTTGTTCAGCGTCTGACGATACATCAGCGGGTTGTTGTAGAGCATGTTGGGCAGGCCGCTGGCCGCCGCCACGGCGCGGAAGTGGGCCTCCAGCTCCGCCTGGGTCGGCACATAGACCATGGCGGGCAGCACCATCAGGGCGTCCACGCCGATATCCTCGGCGTCCTTGGCGTAGCGTTCGGCCCGCGCCGTGGTCAGTTCGCTGACCCCGGTGATGATCGGCACGCGGCCGTCGGCGGCCTCGACCGCCGCCTTCAGCACGGCGCGCTTTTCCTCGGGCTCCAGCGAGTTGTTCTCGCCGACCGTGCCCATGACGATGATGGCGTCGACACCGTCCTTGATCAGGCCGTCCAGCACCGTCTGGGTGGCGTCCAGATCGACCGCCAGTCCCTCATCGAATTGCGTGGTCGCCGCCGGGATCACCCCGGTCCAGTCCAACTTCGCCCCAGCCATAAGATACGCCTCCTCAAACAGATTTAGTTTCGTATACGATATCTGATCTGGAGCGAAGTCAAGCGAAGTTCGCCTATCCGGCGCTGTAACTGGTCTTGGTCAGGGTGAAGAAATCGGCCGCCGCAAAGCCCTGCTCGCGCGGGCCGTAGGACGAGGCCTTCGTGCCGCCGAACGGCACGTGATAGTCGACGCCCGCCGTGGCCAGATTGACCATGGTCATGCCGGCCTTGGCGCGGCGCTGGAAATCGCGCGCGTGCTTCAGCGACTGGGTGACGATGCCCGCCGACAGGCCGAACTCGACGCCGTTGGCGACGGCCAGCGCCTCTTCATAGTCCTTGACCCGGATGGTCGAGGCGACCGGGCCGAACACCTCTTCATTGTTGATGCGCATGGCAGGGTCCGTGTCGGCTATCAGGGTCGGTTCGACGTACCAGCCGGGCGCCTGGCGGTTCAGGCGACCGCCGCCCGCGACGACGCGCCCGCCCTCCGACGCGGCGATGTCGATATAGCGATAGGAGGTCTCGCGCTGCGCCTCGCTGACCGCCGGACCGACCTGGGTGTCGGGATCGAGGGCATTACCGACGCGCAATGCGGCGACCTTCTCGGCCAGCGCCGCCACAAAGCGGTCGTGGATTCCATCCTGCACGATCAGTCGGCTGGAGGCCGTGCAGCGCTGCCCCGTCGCAAAGAAGCTGCCGTCCAGCGCGATGTTCACCGCCCGGTCCAGATCGGCGTCGTCCAGCACGATCAGCGGGTTCTTACCGCCCATCTCCAGCTGCACCCGCGCCTGACGCGCGGCGGCCCCGGCGGCGACGCCCGCGCCGACTCCTTGCGACCCGGTGAAGCTGACGCCCGCCACATCTTTATGGTCGACGATGGCCTGCCCCACCCGGCCGCCGCCGATGACCAGATTCAGCACGCCCTTGGGCAGACCCGCCTCATGCAGGATGGCGACCAGAGCTTCCGCCGTCGCGGGCGTATGACTGGCAGGCTTGATCACCACCGTATTGCCGAAGGCCAGCGCGGGCGCCGCCTTCCACGCAGGAATGGCGATGGGAAAGTTCCACGGCGTGATCAGGCCGAACACTCCGACCGGCTGGCGATAGGTCTGCACCTCCACCCCCGGCCGGGTCGAGGCCAGGTTCTGCCCGTGCAGGCGCAGGGCCTCTCCGGCGAAATACTTCAGGATGCGAGCGGCGCGCGCCGTCTCGCCGATGCCCTCGGCCAGGGTCTTGCCTTCTTCGCGCGACAGCAGGCGGCCGACCGCCTCGCGCCGCTCCATCAGCAGCGTCCCGGCCCGGTCCAGCACGTCCGACCGCACCTCGGGCGAGGCGCCCGCCCAGCCGTCAAACGCGGCCGAGGCCGCCGCCACCGCCTCATCGACCTCGGCCGCCCCGCCTTCGGGCGCCAGGGCCACGACCTCACGCGTGTCGGACGGGTTCAGGCTCTCGACCGTTCCCGCCCCCCGGCGCTCGCCGTTGATCCAGTGGCTCAGTTCGATGGTCGCAGTCATGGCGTATCTTTCGTCCGTGCGTCGGTATCGTCAGAAGATAGGAAAGAAGTCAGAAGCCCAGGGCCTGAATCTGATCATAGAGCACCTTGGGCGTGCGCACCCCATGCTTGAGGCTGCGCGCCCGCGCTTTATAGCGACGCTGCGACGGCAACCGCGCGCCCTGATCGGCGAAGGCGGCGAACAGGGCCTCGGCCCGTGCGGCGTTCGCCTCGGCGTCGCCCCCGCCCATGATGGCCGGATCAAAGGCCAGAATCAGCTCGCCATGCATGGGCGCCGCCTTGGCGCCGTCGTCAAAGGCCATCGACTCGCGGCTGGTCAGGTCGCCGATCAGCGGCCCTGCCATCAGCTCGATCATGGTCGACAGGGCCGAGCCCTTGTGTCCGCCGAAGGTCAGCATGGCGCCGTCCAGCGCCGCGCGGGCATTCGTCGTCGGCCGCCCCTCGGCGTCCACCCCCCAGCCCTCGGGAATCGGCTTTCCGGCGATGTCGTGCAACGCCATATCCCCTCGCGCGATGGCGCTGGTGGCGAAGTCGAAGACGTAAGGATACGGCCCCGGACGCGGCCAGCCGAAGGCGATCGGATTGGTGCCCAGCAGCCCTTTCCTGCCGCCCGCCGGCGCCACCCATGAATGGCTGGGCGTCATGGCCAGCGCCGCCACGCCCATTTCCGTCAGTTGCTCGATCTCGGGCCACAGGGCGGAAAAATGGAAGCAGTTGTTGATGACCAGCGCCGCCACCCCGACGGCCTTGGCCTTCTGCGCCAACAACGGCGCCGCCCGCTCGAACGCCAACAGGGAATAGCCATGACGCGCATCGGCCCGCACCAGAGCCGGCGACGCATCCTCGACCACAGGCTCCGCATCCAGCGACAGCTTGCCCGAGCGGATCGTCATGACACATCCCGGCAGCCGATAAAGCCCGTGCGAGGCGCACTCGTCCCGCTCGCCCGCCGTGATGGCGCGGGCCACCGCCTCGGCGTGCGGAACCGACAGCCCCGCCCCCGTCAGCACCCGCCGCGACAGGGCGAACACCTCGTCAATCGACAGGGCCACCGTCTCCTGAGCCTCAAACACGCTCACATCACTCTCCCGACGCAAAATCGTATACGAAGTTGCCGGGATACGCGGAAAACATCAAGTGCGATCAGTTCACGTCGACCGACGCCTAGGAGAGTTCGCTCATGTTATTGCCGGCCTCGCCGCCGTCCCATGGCCCACAGCGCCAAAGCGATCAGACCGGCGCCCGCCAAACCTGCGACGCCGAAAACCCGCGCGCCTACAGGCGGCGTCGCTGGCGGTTCAGTTGAAGGTTTGGCCTTCGGGCTCTCGCCCTGCCCCTTTCAAGAGGCAGACACCAGGCCCGCGTCGGTCAACTGCAATCGACGCAGATCAACACCCATCTCGTTACGGAACCGCGCAACAGCCGCATCGCCCAGACGCCGCATCATCGCCTGATCGCCCCGCTGCATCGCATCCACATAAGTCGCTTGCTGCACCAGGAAGTTCAGCATCAGCACCTCGGCCATCTCCTGACGCCCCGCATCGCCCAGTCGCGCCACGGCGGGCGACCCGCCGATGACCCCGCGCACCTGATCGCGAACGGCCAGCGCCTGGGTCCGGTTGTTGTCGCCCTGATTGGCCGTGATCCAATTGAGAATCCAATAGGCCGCCATGGCGTCGGCCAGATCACCAGTACGCAGGCCATCCTCACGCACGATGCCCGCCCAACTGGCGATCGGGTCGCCGCTCTGAAAAGCTGAACGCGTCCGTTCAGCGGCTTCGCGCCCTGCCGTGCGTTCGATGAAGTCAGCAAACTGAGACTGAACGCGCGTCGATACAGCCGGCGTCGAGCGATAGGTCGTAACCGCCGCGACACGGCTGCGCTTAGGCGGTCGCGACTCAGAGGACGGCTCCGTCATATTGTCACGCATGGCGGCGTGCATCTGGTTCATTGCGTCCGTGGTCGCAAAGCCTTGAAAGGCGTAGTCCTGGGCGCGAGCCATCGGCGCGCTTGCCGCCGCGCAAGCCATGACCCCCATGACCGCCAAATACTTCATAGCAAGCATCCTAACTCTGGCGTCGCCGACGCATCACGGCCCAGACCGCCGCAACGAACAAGGCTCCTGTCGCCAATCCGGCCGCCCCATAGGCAAGAAGGCCCGAAGACGACGGATCATGCGAAACTTCAGACGCGGAATTGGCCTTCGGGCTCTCGCCCTGCCCCTTTCAAGAGGAAAAGCCCGTCTCGGTCAGTCGGATACGTCGCAAATCGACCCCCGCCTCATTTCTGAATCGCGCGACGGCAGCGCTTTGAAGTCGACCCTTCATCGCCGCGTCATTCGCCTTCATAGCGTCTTCATAGGCAACGCTCTGAATGATGAAATTGAGGATCAGAGCCTCTGCCATTTCCTGCTTTTCAGCATCGTTCAAACGGCTGAATCCAGCGTCCGCCCCCATGCCTGCAAGAACCTGACGCTTGACCGCCAGCACCTGACTGCGGCTCACATCGGTCACATCATTGGCTATCTGCCAGTTGATCATCCAGTAAGCGGTCATGGCGTCGGCGGCATCCCCGCGACGTAAGCCATATGACGATACGTGACGCCCCCAACGTGCAAAAAAGTCCTCACGCTCCATGGCCACCGCCAGTCCGGCCGCGTCCCCGCCATTGCGTCCAACGAATTCAGTAAACTGGCGTTTCACTCGCTGAGTAACTGCGGACTGAGCACGATACGTCGTCTGCACGACAGGCTCAGCGCGGCGCGGCGCGGCAGCAGCGCCAGTTGCGCCCGAACGAGCCCCGGAGGTGTTCAGCGGAAGAGGCGTTATAGCGACCGGATAGGCGACCGCTTCAAAGCTGCCCATCGGCATATAGGATTGAGCGATCACAGGATAAGTCAGCCCCAAACTCATGACACCGATCATCGGAATCAATGACTTATAGAAACGTTCAAACTTCATCCTACACAGCCTCTGCTCTAAATCGCCAACGCAGCCACTCCTGAGAGTGGCTGCGAATTTAGCCGACAATCTGTCCCAATCAGCGCGATCGGTCTTAACCGTTCTTGCTAGCCAGGGTTTTATTTCCTTCACCAATCGCCTTCTGCGTATTGTTCAGGGCGTTGGAAACCAAGCCATACTCTTGACCAATACCTTGCATTTCACCCGTCAACCCAGCCAGCTTGGATTGATTGTTCTGATCAATCTTACCGAGCCCGGCGATTTCGCGCGAGATCGCCATCATTCGATCCATCTTCTGATCAAGCACCGAACCTAGAGCGATGCCGAGGCGGACCAGGAATGACTGGCCGTTGGCGTTGCCTACACCGCCTGCCGAAGCCGCCTTTTCATTCTCATTCTTCATGCCGTCGATGATCATGTTCGACATCTTCTGGACGAAGTCTTCGCTCGCACGATGGAATTCGCCAGCCTGATACGGTGTAGCGCCAAACAGATCAGATACGCCCTGAGTCGCTTCCTGAAGATTTGAAGCAACGCCAGCTGGATTACCCGTAGCGCCCGCGAAAGCAGCCTGAGCCAGATCAATAACCGACTGCGGCAACCCCAGTTGCTGGCCGACCTGCTGCAGGATCTGGCTGCCCACCGTTTGCATAACAGTCGAAAGAGCCGCCTGAAGCGCGACAGAAGTGCCGCCCGTGGCGACCGCCAGGGCCGCCGTGCTGACCAGGCTGCCGATGTTGAAGCCGCCGCCGCCGATGCCGAACATGATCTTTCTCCGAATAAGTGTGCGTTTCCGGTTCGCCGGCCAGGCGCCTCGCCCGGAAACCCGACGACCTCACGAAACCACCCGTCCCCTATCCTCGGTAGTCAGGCCGTTCCCCAGCTAGGGACTTCCCTAGCCAGCGGCGCAGGCGCGGCGGAACGCGGGCGGCGACGGCCGCTGTCTGGGCCCGCGCAGCCTCAGCGCGAGCGGCGTCCTCGGCGATTTCTTCGGGCGTGCGGGCGCGGCGGTCCAGAACGGTGATCCCGCCCGCCGTGACGCCCAGCAGCAGCACCTCATCGCGCCAGACCACCACCGTCGCCCGCTCGCGCGTTCCAAGCGGCAGCGAGCGAATGAAGCGGATCTCATCGCCGCTGGGGGCGCCGCTCTGAACCTTCTTCAACATGCGGATCGAGAAGAAGGCCAGCCCCAGCACCAGGGCCAGGGCGACCAGAACGGTCAGGAAGTCCATCAGCAAGGCGAGCGGCGTCATCGGGTCTCCGAGGCGGAAGCCACGCCGTCGTCCGGCATGGCGGGAAAGAGGGGCGCGCGGCGGAAAGCGTCCTCGGACCCGGCGGCGTCGCCCAGTCCTTCGCCTTCGTCCGACAGGTCGACCGGGTCGAGCGTCTCGCCCCGCGCCGCTTCATCGCGCAGGCGGCGCGCGGTCAGGATCACTTCGGCGACGGCGGCGAACATGTCCTCGGGCACCACGGCCTCGACCGGCACCTGTTCGTGCAGGGCGCGGGCCAGGGGGACGTTGCGGATGATCGGCACCCCTTCGCGCTCGGCCATGCCGCGCATGGCGCGCGCGATCAGGCCGTCGCCCTTGCCCGCCACCACCGGCACCACGTGCTCGCCGGGATCATAGGCCAGGGACACGGCGATGTGGGTCGGATTGACCACCAGGGCGGCGGCCCCGCGCACGGATCCGACGGCGCTGGACTGGGCCCATTCCTGGGCCAGTTCGCGGCGCCGCGCCTTGACCGTGGGATCGCCCTCCATGTCCTTGGCTTCCTGACGGATGTCGCGGCGGCTCATCCGCAGCCGCCTCATGAAGCTGAAGCGCTGATAGGCCGAATCCAGGATGGCGACGAAGACGAAGACCACCATGGTCCAGCCCAGCAGGTGAAACCCCGCCGCGCCGAACGCGCCCAGCACCTCGCCCGGCTGGGCCGCCGGCAAGCGCAGAATGCGATCGAACTGGCCGAACAGGATCAGCCCCGCCAGCCCCAGCAGCAGAGCCGTCTTCACCAGCGATTTCGCCACCTCGAACAGGTTGTCGGTGTTGAACATCCGCTTCAGCCCCTCGCCGGGGTTCAGGTGGTCCAGCTTGGGCGTCATCTTTTCGAGCGTGAAGACCGGCCCGGTCTGCAGGAACTCCATCAGCGACGCGAACAGGGCCACCGGCAACAGCAGCAGCGCCGTCAGATAGACGAACCGCCGCGCCGCCGACCAGGCGACCTGCTCGAAGGCGTCGCCGAAGGGCTGGTCCATCACGCGGAACACGTCGTCGAACAGGGCGGCGAAATTCTCGAACACCGCCCCCGCCAGCATCAGGCCGACCAGCAGCCAGGCCAGCAGCACGGCGGTAGAGCCGACGTCCTTGCTCTTGGCGACGTCGCCCTTCTTGCGCGCGTCCTGAAGCCGTTTCGGCGTCGGCCGCTCTGTCTTGTCGCCGCCGTCGTTCTTCTCCGCCACCTGCGCTCCGCCTCATCGAACAACTAGAAAAAACACCAGAAACAAGCCTTGCCGAATACAGAAACAGCACAGCTTATGGTCAAGCTTATTCTTTATCCGCACTCTGATCGCTTCAGATAAAAAGCAAGCTAGGGTTAACCCTACTGGCAAAAATTTTCATTACCGATTTCGTTGACAACATTCATGAGCAATAATATCGCTGTCACACAAGATCGAAATTCACATAGCTTCGGGCGAAATACGAAGTGAGACAATTTTGCTCGGTAACAGGCACAGTAATACTTATAATTACTGTATGTAATCATTCCGCAATTGCGGAAGACTGCAGCGCCACCTCATCGCAGCTGGTCGCTTCAGCCGCTTCCGTCAGCCAGTTTTCCCTGGCGCTGGGAAGCGGAGCATTCGGATCAGAGCCTTGCTCGACACACGCGCCGCGGGAGGCGCAGGCGGCCCAGCAACTGCTGATCTATGACAATCAGTCGCCGACCGAGGTGATCGGTTCCTCAGAAACCGCTGTTTTTTACACGCGCCGCTCGCCGACGATCAGCGCGGGCGCGCATCGCAGCCGGACGCCGCACGGCGAGCTGATCGTCGCGGCGGCGCGCGAGCACGACATCGATCCGGCCCTGCTGCAGGCGATCATCAGCATCGAATCCGCCGACAATCCCAACGCCCGCTCACCCGTAGGCGCGCGCGGCCTGATGCAGGTGATGCCCGCCACCGGCCGCCGCTTCGGCGTCGCCGATGAGATGCGGCTGCACGAGCCGGAAACCAACATTCGCGCCGCCTCGCGCTACCTGAAGACGCTTCAGGGCCTGTTCGGCAATGACCTGCGCCTGGTGCTGGCCGCCTACAACGCGGGCGAAGGCGCCGTGCAGCGCTACGGCCGCAACATCCCCCCCTATCGCGAGACCCAGGACTACGTCCGCAAGGTCATGGCTCGCTACGACCAGCTCCTCACCGCCCGCCGTTCCTCCTTCCGATAGCTCTCAACGATCTCCGTTCGGCCTGATCCGCCGGCAGCCACAAGGCGCGTCCATGTCCTTCGCCAGCCCGCTGAAACTGCTGGGCCTGCGCCACAACGGCGGAGGCGTCGGCCGCTATTCGGACCTGTTCCTGGTGGCGGGGGTGGCGGCGATCATCGCCATGATGATCATGCCCCTGCCTTCGCTGGCGATCGACGCCCTGGTGGCCATCAACATCAGCGCGGGCGTGGTGATGCTGCTGGTGTCGATCTACATCGCCTCGATCGTCGACATCTCGGTCTTCCCCAGCCTGCTGCTGATCACGACCCTGTTCCGGCTGGCGCTGTCGATCGCGACGACGCGGATGATCCTGCTGGAAGGCCACGCCGGGGCGATCATCAACACCTTCGGCAACATGGTGGCGGGCGGCAATCTGGTCGTCGGCCTGGTGGTCTTCCTGATCATCACCGTCGTGCAGTTCATCGTCATCGCCAAGGGCGCCGAACGGGTGGCCGAGGTCGCCGCCCGCTTCAGCCTGGACGCCATGCCGGGCAAGCAGCTGTCGATCGATTCCGACCTGCGTTCGGGCCTGATCGACAAGGACGAGGCCAAGCGCCGCCGCCGCCTGCTCGAGATGGAGAGCAAGCTGAACGGCAATCTCGACGGCGCGATGAAGTTCGTGAAGGGCGACGCCATCGCCGGGATCATCATCGTGGTGATCAACCTGCTGGGCGGCCTGGCCGTGGGCATGCTGCAGAACGGCATGGATTTCGGCGCGGCGGTCCAGAAATACTCCATCCTGACCATCGGCGACGGCATGGTGATGCAGATCCCGGCCCTGCTGGCGGCCATGTCGGCGGGCCTGCTGGTGACGCGCGGCGGCGATTCCGAGACCGACGCCCACCTGGGCGCCTCGATGCACCGTCAGTTGTCGGCCCAGCCCAAGGTCTTCCTGGTCGCGGGCGGGATGTGCTGGCTGCTGGCCCTGGTGCCAGGCTTTCCGACCGTGGTCTTCCTGCTGCTGGGCGCGGCGGCCATGACCGCCTCCATCATGATCGAGCCGCGCTGGCGCAAATCCGCCGGGCGCAAGGTCAAGGCCCTGACCGGCCGCGCCGCCGCCGAAGCCGACGGCCCCATCGCCTCGACCCAGACCCGGCCGACCGAGAGCGCCGCCATGACGCCTCTGCTGCTGGAGATCGACGGCCGCGCCCTGCGCGCGACCGATCCGGAGCGCCTGACCGCCGCCCTGGAGACCCTGCTGGACGAGTTCGAGGCGTCGCTGGGCGTGGCCCTGCCGCGCGTGACGGTGCGCTACGGCCCGGCCGAGGCGTCGGACCGCTGGCGGCTGATGGCGTTCGAGGCGCCCCTGGGCGCGGGCGATCCCGGCCCGGCCGAGGACGCGCTGGATACGACGCTGGCCGGCGTGCGCGGGCTGCTGCGTCGCAACGCGGGAATGTTCATCGGCATCCAGGAGGCCTCGACCCTGCTGAACCGCGCCGGCGAGAGCTATCCCGAGGTGGTCAAGGAGGTCGCGCGCGCCCTGCCCCTGGCCCGCATCGCCGAGATCATGCGTCGCCTGGCCGAGGAAGAGGTGCCGCTGCGCAATCTGCGCGACATCCTGGAATCCCTGGCCGACGCCGGTCAGCGCGAGAAGGATCCGCTGGCCCTGACCGAGTTCGCCCGCGTGGCCCTGCGTCGCCAGATCAGCCATCGTTACGCCCCCGACGGCGTGCTGAAGGCCGCCGTGCTGGAGCCCGCGCTGGAGAAGCACCTGCGCGAATCCATCCGCGTCGGCGGCGCCGGGCAGCAGCTGGCGCTGGAGCCGGACATGGCCCGCCAGATCATCGAGGCCGTGCAGAAGACGGTGCGCGATACGGAGGCCGACGCCGTGCTGGCCGCCATCGACCTGCGCCGTCACATCCGCAAGCTGGTCGAGCCCGAGCTGTTCGACACGCCCGCCCTGTCGTTCCACGAGCTACTGCCCAGCCTGAAGCTCGAGATTGTCGGCCGGGTCGCCCTGCCCGACCTCGACGCGGCGACGCCGGCGGCTGTTTCCGCCCCCTCCAATCCCCCCGCCTCCACGGCCGCTGCGGCCTGAAACGACGGACCCTGCATGACGATCAAGACGCCGACCGCCCGCAAAGGCTTCAAGACCGCCCTCCTGGCCATGGCCTCCTTGGCCACGCTGCTCGGCCTGTCCGCGCCCGCTGCGGCGGGCGACCCGCCCATCGGCAACCAGACCCTGCAGATCGCCCCGCGCGAACAGCCGGTGGGTCAGTTCCTGCAGAGCTTCTTCGGCCAGTTGGGCGTGCCGGTCATCATCAGCCCCAACCTGCGCGGCACGGTGAACGGCGCCTTCAGCGGCCCGGCTTCGACCATCTTCAGCCAGGTGGCCGACGCCTTCGACCTGGTGGCCTATTACGACGGCGGGGCGGTCTACATCTATCAGACCTCCGAACTGACCAGCCAGTCGATCCCCGCCTCGCCGCAGATGCTGCGCCGCGTGCGCGCCACGGCGCAGGAAATGGGCCTGCTGGACAGCCGCAACACCCTGCAGCCCGCCGGGCAGATGCTGGTCGCCAACGGCACCCGCCGCTTCATCCAGCAGATCGACGAGATCGCCCGCGCCGGGCCCGGCGCTCGGGCCGAAGCCGCCCAGCCGACCTATGAGTACCGCGTCTTCACCCTGCGCTACGCATGGGCCGATGACGTGACCTTCGAGACGGCCCAGAGCGAAGTCACCATTCCAGGCGTCGCCTCCATCCTGCGCGCCATGGTCAGCAACGACCCGAACGGCGCCGTCGCTCGGCGCATCGAGACGCGCCGCTCGCCGCGCGTCGGGGGCCTGCGCGGTCAGGGCCTGGCGTCGCAGGGCGCGGCGCAGAACGGCCTGATGGACGCCAGCTATGTCGACGGCGGCTTCACCCCCACGCCGGACACGCTCGGTCTGGCGCTGGCGGACGAACAGATGGCGGGCGGCGCGCCGGTCCAGCATGCGCGCATCCAGGCCGACACGCGGCTGAACGCCGTCATCGTGCGCGACACGGCCGACCGCATGGGCGCCTATGAGGCGCTGATCGCCGCCCTGGACAAGGAGCCGCAGCTTCTCGAGATCCAGGCCACCATCATCGACATCGACACCACCCGCGCGCGTCAGCTGGGCATCAGCTGGCGCTTCGACGACGGACGCGGCGGGATCCTGTTCGGCGACGGTACGCGCAACGACGACCGCCTGCGTCGGGGCCAGGACATCACCCCGCGCAACAACGGCCTGGCCATCTCGACCATCATCGGCAACGGCGACTACTTCGTCTCGCGCATCACGGCGATGGAGGATGAAGGCGTCGCCCGCATCGTCTCGCGGCCGCAAATCGTCACCCTGTCCAACGTCCAGGCCCTGTTCGAGAACACCCGCAGCTTCTACGTCGGCCTGGAAGGCGAGCGGGACGTCGACCTCTACAACGTCACCGCCGGGACCACGCTGAAGGTTACGCCGCACGTCCTGCGCGACCAGAACCAGACCCGCATCCGGATGCAGATCCAGATCGAGGACGGCTCCCTGACCGACGCCGACGTCGACGACATCCCGGTCGTGCAGCGCGCGGCCCTGAACACCCAGGCCATGATCCTGGAAGGCCAGAGCCTGCTGCTGGGCGGCATGGTGGTGCAGCAGGACGTCAACGCCGTGACCAAGGTGCCGGTGCTGGGCGACATACCGGCGGTGGGCCTGCTGTTCCGCCGCTCGGAGCGTTCGACGGGCCGGATCGAGCGCCTGTTCCTGATCACGCCGCGCCTGGCCTCCATCGGCGAGGAAGCGCCCGCGCCGCGTCTGGACTTCGGCGCCCTTCTCGGCTCGCCCGAGACCCAGCCCCTGCCCGCCGCCCCGGCCCTGCCCAAGGGCGGATCGCGCATGGGCTTCAATCAGGGGTCGGCGCCGAACGACCCTCTGCCCGCCCCGGCCGCCACGCCCGCCGTCGCCGTGCGCGAAGCGCCGCCGCCCGGCTTCACCCCCTATGAACCGGCCAAGGACTGATCCGCCATGCCCGCCGACGCCGTCGCCGCACCCGAGACCGAAAGCCTGGTCCTTCGCGTCCTGGCCGGGCGCGTGCGCGGCGCCTCGGCGCCGTTGGAGCGGGGCCGCGTCATCGCCGTGGGACATGACCTCGACGCCGACATCGTCCTGCGCGACGCCAGCGCCGAGGGGGTACGGCTGACGCTGAAGGCGCGAGCGGACGCCGCCGACCTGGACCTGACGTCCGGTTCCGTGACCTTGCTGGGGCATGAGCTGACCGCCCCAGCCCAGGCCATCCTGCCCCTCTATCTGCCGCTGCTGATCGGCGACAACGCCGTCGCCATCGGCGAGGCCGAGAGCCCGCGCTGGAACGAGGCTGAGCGCATCCTAGCCGCCGCCCGCCCCTTGCCGGACGACCACAGCGATGAGGACGACGCCCCGGCTGGCGACGGCCGCAACTGGCAATATCTGCTTAACAACACCAACGCCCTGGTGTCGCGCTCGGCCAAGTTCGTTCCGGTTCTGCTGATCGCCGTCATCACCGTCTCGGCCCTGTTCGCCATCAGCACGGGCGTCCCGGCCTGGCCCAAGTCGCAGCCCAAGCCCGCCAAGGTCCAGGCCGTCCTGTCGGAGGAAGGCTTCGACAAGCTGGTCGTCACCAAGACCGAGGCGGGCGATCTGCGTATCGAGGGAATGCTGGCCTCGGACGCCGAGCGCGTGCGCCTGCAACGCATCCTGGCCGCCCGCGAATGGCGCCCCCGCCTGGAGCTTCAGACCCACGACGGCATCGCCCGTCAGGTCGAGGAGCTCTACCTCGCCAACGGGGTGAAGGCGGCCGCGCGCTCGGTCGGCGCGGGCATGGTGCGGCTGGACGTCACCGGCAGCGACCCGGACGAGGCCGCCCGCCTGGAGCGTCTGGCCATGGGCGAGATCAAGGGCCTGCGCCGCATCGACGTCAGCATGCTGCCCGGCGCCGACGAAGGCGGCCGCTTCGAAGACATTCAGCAGGGCGGCGGCAAGCGGGTGGTGTCGGTGATCGGCGGCGAGCGTGGCCACGTCACCACCGCCGACGGCGCCCGCTACTTCCCCGGCGCGGTCCTGCCGACCGGCCACCGCATCGTCTCCATCGAGGACACCCGCGTCCTGGTCGAGCGCAACGGCTCCCGTTCCGAACTCAACTTCTGACCCCAGCCCAAAAGGAGAATACCCATGTCATCCCAAAGTCTGAACGGCCTCGGCATGCTGGCCGTCTCGCCCGGCCTGAACAGCGAGCGCGACAAGGCCCGCCCCGGCTCCTGGTTCGAGGCCATGGCCCATTCCTGGGGCCAAACCCTGGACGCCCAGGCCGGCCGCATCGTCGAACTGTCCGAGCAGATCGGACCGGGCGGCGAGGACAAGCCCTCGACCATGGCCATGCTGACCGCCGAGTCGATGCGCATGAACTTCATGGCCAATTCCTCCTCCACCTCGACCGACTCCGTCGGCAAGGCGCTGGAGACCATGGCTCGCAAGAACTGAGCCCTTCATTTCAACAGGAGGGGCCCATGTCCTTCGAAGCCTCGGCCGCCGCAGCGGCCATGCCGCCCGAAATGCTGCAACCCCAGACACAGCAGATCGACGTCGCCTACAACGCCACCCTCAGTCAGGCGGTGCAGTTCCAGAACCTGCTGCACGTCACGCCCCTGTCGGCCCCGGCCGCTCCGACCGAGCCCAACGGCGTCATGAAGACCATGATGGGCGCGCTGGAGCAGGTGAACGGTCAGGCCTCGGACCTCGCCGCCCTGGCCCAGGCCGCCGAAGGCAAGGCCGGCGGCATGACGCCGGGCGAGATGGTCATGATGACCGTCCGCGCGCACGAGTTCATGTTCAACTGCCAGCTCACCTCCAACATGGCCAACCGCACCTCGGACGGCCTGCAGCAGCTGTTCCGGCAACAGTCCTGAGGGAGGCGGTCATGCGAATCCGATCGCTCGCCGCCCTCGCGGGCGCAGCCCTCCTGCTCGCCGCCTGCGGCCAGCAGGAGCTTTACGGCGGCCTGACGGAACGCGACGCCAATGAGATGGTCGCCGTGCTCAAGGCTCAGGGGCTGGACGCTTCCAAGACCCGCGACGGCGACAACTGGGTGCTGAAGGCGGATCGCGGCGACTTCTCCCGCGCGGTCGCCCTGCTGCACGACCGGGGCTATCCGCGCCAGAACTTCGCCAGCATGGGCGAGGTCTTCCAGAAGGAGGGCTTCGTCTCCTCGCCGATGGAGCAGCGTATGCGCATGATGTACGCGCTGCAGCAGGAGCTGGGCCAGACCATCTCCTCCATCGACGGAGTGGTGCAGGCGCGCGTCCATATAGCCGTGCCGGAAAGCGATCCCCTGGCGCAGGAGAAGCCGCCCTCCTCCGCCTCGGTCTTCATCAAGCACCGGCCCGACTACGACATCTCGGCCCAGACCGGCTCGATCAAGGCCCTGGTGGTCAACTCGATCGAGGGCCTGCCCTACGACAAGGTCACGGTCGTCGCCTTTCCGGCGTCAGAAGTGCTGACTCAACCCCAGGCGCCGGCTGTCACCCAGCTCAGCCTGCCGCTGGGCGTGCTGATCCTGGGCGCGGCGGGACTGGGCATCTACGGCCTCTATCGGCGGCCCAAGCCGCGCGCCAAGGCCGACGCCAAGCGAGGCGAGGCTTGACGCCCAGCGCCGCCAGGACCGAACGCGCCGCCCTGTGGCGCCGGGCCCGCGCCCTCGACGGCGCGGATGACGCCGCGCGCTCGCCGCGCGCCCACGTCCTGGCCCGCCGACTGTCGCCGCCGCGCGCGCCGGTGAGCTACGCCGCCATCCTGAAGGCGCCCGCCTGGTCCGCCCTGCCGCTGAACGAGCGTCGCCGTCTGGCCGCGACCTGCGGCGCCGTGCTGCTGGCCGAGCGGCTGGCGACCAGCATCGACGGACGGATGCTCGGCGTCGTCGGACACAGCATCGGCGAGGGCGCGCTGGACGCCGTCCTGGCCCTGCCGCCCGCCCAGCGACCCGAGACGCCGCCGGTCGGCGCGCTGGACGCCGAGGCGCTGGAAGGTCTGGGCGCCGCCGCCCTGCTGGCCAGTCTGTCAGGCGAGACGGCCCGGCGGCTGGCCGACGGCCTGCCCCCGCCCCTGCTGCGCCTCGACGCCGATCAGGCGCAGGCCGCGCGCCGTCTGGCCCTGACAATCTGCGGGATCGCCGCATGAGTTTTCACCTGATCGCCGCCGCGCCCGACGCGGCCCTGCTGACCGACCGCCCCGTCATTCGCCGCGAGGAACGCGCCGCCGTCGAAACGGCCGTCGACCTTCTGGCACAGGCCCAGGCGCGGCTGGCCGAGGTCGAGACCCATCGCGCCGCCGAGGGCGAGGCGGGTCGCGCCGACGGCTACGCCGCCGGCTATGAGGCCGGGCTGACCGCCGCCGCGCGCGACGTGGCCGAACGCGCCGCCCGTCTGCACCGCGAGATGGAGGCCGAACGCGAGCGTCTGCGCGAGACCGCCGGCCGTCTGGCGCTGGACGTCGTGCGCCGCATCGCCGCCGAACTGGCGCCCGAGGCCGTGCTGGCGGCCCTGGCCGAGCGGGCGGTGAAGGACGTCCTGCCCGAGGCGCCGGTCGTGGTGCACGTCGCGCCCGACGGCGTCGGCGCCGTCTCGACCCGTCTGTGGCCCATCGGCGCGGCGATCGAGGTGCGGCCTGACGACGCCCTGGCCCCCGGCGACTGCGTCATCGAAACCGCCGCCGGACGCAGCCACGCCGGACTTGAAGTCCAGCTCGCCGCCCTAGAGCGCGCCTTTGAGCGGGGGCGCGCCGCATGAGCCACGACGCCGTCGAACTGCGCCTGCACGACGCCCTGCGCCGCGCCCGCACCCTGGACCGACGCGGGCGGGTCGTTCAGGCCTTCGGCACCACGGTGCGCGCCACGGGGCTGAACGCCCGCATCGGCCAGCAGGTCGAGATCCGCGACCCCGCCGGCGGCCCCGTAGTCAAGGCCGAGGTCGTGGGCCTGAGCGACGGCGCAGCCATACTGACGCCCCTGACCAGCCTGAACGGCCTCGGCCCCGAAGCCGAGGTCATCGCCGCCGACGACCGGACCGAAGTCCCCAGCGGCCCCGGCCTGCTGGGCCGGGTCATCGACGCCTTCGGCCGCCCGCTGGACGGCCTGGGCCCCATCGCGGGACCGGTCGCCCGGCGCGACGTCTATGCCGACGCGCCCAATCCGCTGGCCCGACCGCCGATCAGCGCCCTGTTCCCGACCGGCGTGCGCGCGGTCGATACGCTGCTGAGCGTCGGCGTGGGACAGAGGGTCGGCGTCTTCGCCATGGCGGGCGGCGGCAAGTCGACGCTGATGGGAATGTTCGCCCGCCACTGCGCCGCCGACGTCAACGTCATCGCCCTGATCGGCGAGCGGGGACGCGAGGTGCGCGAGTTTCTCGACGACAGCCTGGGGCCGGAAGGCCTGGCCCGCTCGGTCGTGGTGGTCGCCACTTCCGACCGCCCGGCGATGGAGCGCGTCCGCGCCGCCCACGCCGCCACCGCCATCGCCGAAGGTTTCCGCGCCCAGGGCCTGCGCGTCATGCTGCAGATGGACTCCGTCACCCGCTTCGCCCGCGCGCTGCGCGAGATCGGCCTGTCGGTAGGCGAACCGGCTGTGCGGCGCGGCTTTCCGCCCTCCGTCTTCGCCGAACTGCCCCGACTGTTCGAGCGGGCGGGCGCGATCGAGGGCGGCTCGATCACCGCCTTCTACACCGTGCTGATCGAGGACGAGGAAGGCGGCGACCCGATCGGCGAAGAGGTCCGCTCCATCCTCGACGGCCACGTCTATCTGTCGCGCAAGCTGGCGCAGGCGAACCACTATCCGGCCATCGACCCGCTGACGAGCCTGAGCCGCGTCTTCCCGCGCGTGACCTCGCCCGAGCATCAGGCGGCGGCAGGCAAGGTCCGCGCCTGGCTGGCCAAATACGCCGAGATCGAGTTCCTGCTGCAGATCGGCGAGTACAAGCCCGGCGGCGACCCCCTGGCCGACGAAGCCGTGCAGCGGATGCCCGCCCTTCGCGCCCTGTTGCAGCAGGGCGCCCATGAAGGCGTCGCGGCCGAAGCGGCCCTGGCCCAACTGGCTGAGGCCGCGTCATGAGCGGGCGCGACCGCATCACCCTGCTGCCACGCCTGGCCCGGCTGCGGGCGCAGAGGGTCGAGGCCGCGCGCCGCCTGGTCGCCGTCGCCCAAGACGCCCTGGCGCGGGCGCAGACGGCGTTGCAGGCGCGCGAGGAATCTATCGCCGCCCTCGGCCGCCATATTGAGACCCTGGACGAATGGTTCGCCTCGGGCGCGGGCGGCGACGCGCGCCTGATCGAAGGCGCCCTGTCGCGACGCGGCCTGATCGCCGACCGCCGCGAGGCCGAGACAGAGGCCCGCGCCGAAGATCAGCGGGCGGTCGAGGCCGCCCAGGCTGAACGGGACCAGGCTCTGCGCGCCCTGATGCGCGCCACGGCCCGCCACGACGCCGTCGACGGCCAGTTGCGCCGCGCCGTGGCCCAGCGCGCCGGGCGTCGCGAGGATCAGGAACAGCTCGATTTCGAGGAACGGGGCCGCCCGCGCCTGCAACTGCTTATGGGAGGACGCGCCTGATGGCCGACGCCGTGAACAACTCCGCCCCCGCTCGGCCCGCGCCTTCCGCGCGGTCGGCCGGCGCCGCCCCCTCCGCCTGGAGCGGCGGCGCCTTCGAGGCGGCCCTGGACCAGGCCGCTGCGCGCCGCCATGCGCTCGAAGCCGGCGAGCGTCAGCCCCGCTTCGCCCGCCGCGACGAAGACGCCGAACCCGTCCGCGACCGCCCCGACGACGCGCGGCGCGAAGAGGCCAAGGCCGACGACAAGGCGGACAAGGCCGAGGGCCAGTTGAACATCGCGGGGACGACCGGCCTGAACGCCGTCCAGGGCGGCCCCGCCGCGGCGGCGGGCTTCACCGGCGACGTCGAAGCCATGGCCTCGATGATGGAGAAGGCCTGGCTGGCGGCCCAGGCCGACGCCGCCAAGGGCATGCAGGTGCAGTTCACCGACCGGACCCTCGCCCTGGCCGGGTTCGGGGTGATGCGGCTGGCCGACGGCGGCCTGACGCTGCAACTGGCCGCCCACCAGCGGCCGACGCCCGAGCTGGAGCGCGCGCTGGAGCTGATGCGCCGTCGGCTGGAGGCGCGCGGCGTGGCCGTGTCCGAGGTGCGCGTCGCCCCCGCCGATCCCGACAGCGAGCATCGCCCGCCGGACGGGGTGCGGTGAGCCATGATCTCAGCGCGGCGTGAAATCCCAGCGACCCTGGTCGCGATCGGCGCGGGCGGCGTCCAGCACGGCGCGCGCCGTCTCGGTCGGAGCACGACCCGCCGCCAGCCCCTCGGCGGTCAGCCGCACCAGGCGGCGGCTCTGGCGATTGTGCAGCCCCTCGGTCGGGCTGTCGGCGTCGGCCGCCAGCTTTCCGGCATAGAGGCGCGCCGCCTCGGGCGAGGTCTGGATCAGGGTCATGACCAGGGCGGCCGCGCGTTCGAACGCCTCGTCCTCCAGCGGCTGGCCCACCACGTCGCGGGTCAGCCAGACGCACAGGAATTCCAGCGGCCCCACGCTGCGGGCGTTGGTCATCAGCCCCCCGCCGGGGCCGGACAGGCTCGAAAAGGCCGCCGCGCCCCAGGCCGGCAGGCGCGTGGCGGGCAGGCGATCGGTCGTCAGGGCGCGGGCCAGGGCGTCCGCGGCCAGCCTGCGCGCCTCCTCGTCGCCGAAGCGCGCTACGGCGGCCAGAAGCTTGACGAAGCCAGGATAGAGCGCCTCGCCCAGACCGTCACAGACGCGCTGCACCACGGTGACGCGCGCATCGGGCGTCGACTGGCCATTCAGCCCATCGATCAGAGCCTGGGCCGCGGCGGCCCAGTCGGGTTCAGCCTTGAGAACGAGATCGGTCACGATGACCGAGGCATAGCCTCAGCCGAAGCCGTTGTCGCGGGTTTCGGTCAGATGATCGGCGATGGCGCGGGCGGCCGCGTCCATATCCAACCGATCCGACACCCGCACGCGCACATCGTCGCCGGCGAAGGCGGTGAAGTCGCCGAAAGCCTGGCCGCCGCGACCGTGAGCCCGCGCCTCGGCGCCCAGCGGCGTCGAGGCCGACAGATCGCGCGACCAGACGCCGGACAGGGGCGCATTGTCGGTGCGGATCGTGGTCATGGCGGTCTCCTCGACGTGGAAGTGTCCACGCTAGGCCGCCAATCTAGGCGCATCGACGCGCCCTCGCCATGCGGGACTTCCCTAGCCGCCTGCGGCCCGGAGGCGCGCCGATGACCGTCGCCCTTCGCCCGCTCGACGCGCCGCAATGGACCGACGCCGCCCTGTCGGCGCTGAACATCTGCGCCGCCGCCTTTGATACGCGCGGCCTGACGTGGCGCTCTCCCGCCTTCGTCGCCGCCTTCCCCGAATGGCGCGAGGGCGAGACCCTGGCGTCCGTCGAATGCCGCCTGCCCGGCCTGAACGAGGCGATCGTGGCGGCGCGGCGCGAGGGCGCCTCGGACGCCCTGATCGTCCAGCCGGGCGGCCGCCGGGTGCATGACGTCCGTCTGGCCCTGTCCGACGGCCTGGTCTTCCTGGAGCTGTCCGACGCCGCAGAGCGTCAGGAGGCCCAGCAGCGCCACCTGGCCGACCGCGAGGAGCTGCTGACCACCTCGCGCGTGCTGTCGGTGGGCGAAATGGCCACCATGATCGCCCATGAGCTGAACCAACCGATCGGCTCCATCGCCAACATCCTGCGCGGGCTGAAGGCGCGGCTGCAACGCGGCGCCCTGACGCTCGAGACCGGCGCCGAGGCCCTGGACCGCGCGACCGAGCAGGCCCTCTACGCCTCGGGCGTGATCCAGCGCGTCCGCACCTTCGTCGATCAGCGCCAGCCCCAGGTGCAGCGGCTGGATCTGGCCCGCCTGGCCCGCAACACCCTGGATCTGCTGGACTGGGAGATCACCCGCGACCGGGTGACGGCGCGCGCCGCCACGCCGCCGGACCTGCCCGCCGTCCTGGGCGATCCGGTCATGGTCCAGCAGGTGCTGGTCAACCTGGCGCGCAACGCCCTGGACGCCATGCGCGGCGTCGACCTGCCCCGGCGCGAGCTCACCATAGAGGCGCGTCACAGCCTCGACGCGCGCCAGATCGAGCTGACCCTGACCGACACCGGGCCGGGCGTGCCGGAAGAAGCGTCCGCCCGCGTCTTCTCGCCCTTCTTCAGCACCCGCAGCGGCGGCATGGGCGTCGGCCTGGGCATCTGCCGCTCGATCATCGAACTGCACCGCGGTCGCCTGTGGTTCACGCCCGGCGAGGCGGGCGGCAGCGTCTTTCACATCGCCCTGCCGCTGGCCGCGGCCGAAATCCCGACCGAGGAGGCCCGCCCATGAGCGCCGTCGCAACGCCGGCAGAAGGACCGTCCGGCCGCATCTGCCTGGTCGACGACCACGCCGAGTTCCGCCAGTCCGCCGCCTGGTGGCTGGAAAGCCTGGGCTATGAGGTCGAGTGCTGGGAAGAGCCCGCCGCCTTCCTGGAGGCCATGACTGAGCGCCCGGCCGAACCCGCCTGCTTCCTGCTGGACGTGCGCATGCCGGGGATGTCGGGGCTGGAGCTGATGGAGGCGGCGCGCGAGCGCGGGCTGGCTCAGCCGGTGATCTTCATGACCGGCCACGGCGACGTGCCCCTGGCGGTCGAGGCCATGCGGCGCGGCGCCGTCACCTTTCTTGAGAAGCCCTTTCAGGAGAAGGCGCTGGAAGAGGCCATCACCCTGGCCTTCCGCACGACGCCATTAGAAACAAAAGACGAAACAACCGCTTCTCCGCTGTCCCTCGCCTATCAGGAAAGGTTGTCTCGCCTGACCGCGCGTGAACGCGAGGTCATGGATCTGGTCGTGGCCGGTTCCTACAACAAGGTCATCGCCTATGACCTAGGCATCAGCCCCAAGACGGTCGAGCTGCACCGCGCCCGCATCATGACCAAGATGGAGGCGCCGACCCTGACCCATCTGGTCCGCATGGCGGTGTCCGGCCAGGTCGAGGAGGCGTGAGCGTGGCCCTGGACGCCATGCCCTCCTCGCTCGCGCCCGCGCGCCCGCCCCGGCTGGACGAGCCGACCGTGCGCGCCCGCGCCGCCGCCGTCGCCGCGCTGGACGGTCTGATGCTGGACGAACTGCGCGTCAGCGTTCTGATCCCCGATCGCGACGAGGCCTTCGTCGGTGAGCAAGTCGCCTTCGCCACGCCGCACGGCCCCGTCCGTGTCGCGCCCCTGACGATCGACGGCGCGGCCTTCGAGAATGGCGACCACGCCGCCCTGCTGGCCGCCGTCTCGACGCTGGAGCCGCTGCTGGCGGCGCTAGAAGACGTAGGAGCCGAGGCGCTGACGCCTGTCGGCGTGCGTTCCGACACGTTCGATGCGGCGCACGTCGAGGTCCGCCTCAGCGACGGCGAGCGCACGCTGCACGAGGCGCGCCTGTCCCTGCCGCCCGCGTTGGCCCTGCGCCTGCGCCGTGTCGGCGATCAGGCGCCGGGGCTGAACCTGCCCCTGCCGATCCGCCTGCTCATCGAGGGGCCGCGCCTGTCGCCCGACGATCTGTCGAGCCTGCGCGCGGGCGACCTGCTGCTGATCCCCGCTCTGGCCGGGGCCTGGACCGCGCGCCTGTCGATTCCCGGCGGGGCGGCCGTCGGCCTGTTCGACCCCGCGTCCCGAAACTTCACCCATCAACGCAAGGAAAGCCGCATGACCGAGGCCGCCGCCCCGCCTGCCGAAGACGAGCACGGACTGACGCCGGGGGCCGACACGCCGATCGCCGTGACGGTCGATCTGGGCGAGACCGCCGTACCGCTGAAGACCCTGACCGAGCTGCGCCCCGGCGCCATCCTGCCCCTGACCGGACTGGACGCCGAAATGCGCGTCACCCTGCGCAGCGCCGGCCAGGCCTTCGCGCGCGGCCGCCTGGTGTCCCTGGGCGAGGCCTACGCCGTGCTGATCGACGCCGTCGCCGACCCGAAGGAGGCCGTCTGACATGGACCTGTCCCAGTTCTCGCCGGGATCGGCGCTCGTCACCGTCATCCTGCTGGCGCTCGCGCCCTTCGTGGCGGTGATGGTGACGTCCTTCACCAAGATCGTGGTGGTGCTGTCCCTGCTGCGCAACGCCCTGGGCCTGCAGCAGGTGCCGCCGAACATCGTGCTGAACGGCATGGCGCTGATCCTGACGCTCTACGTCATGTTCCCGGTCGGCCAGCGCATGGCCGAGGCCACCAACCACATGCCGCCCACCGCCGCCCTCAGCGACACCCAGCAATTGTTCGCCTATGCCGACAACGCCAAGGAGCCGCTGCGCGACTTCCTGATCAAGCACTCGTCGGAACGCGAGCGCGCCTTCTTCCTGCGCACCGCCCAGCGCATCTCCACCCCTGAAAAACGCGCCGAGATCACCGCGCGGGACTTCCTGGTCGTCGTGCCCGCCTTCACCGTGTCGGAGCTGGCGACGGCGTTTCAGATCGGCTTCCTGATCTTCCTGCCCTTCCTGATCATAGACTTGGTGGTGTCCAACATATTGCTGGCGATGGGGATGATGATGCTGTCGCCGACCACCGTCTCCCTGCCGTTCAAGCTGCTGTTGTTCGTGCTGATCGACGGGTGGGTGAAGCTGTCCCACGGCCTTGTGCTCAGTTACGTCTAGGAGAGCGCCCCATGATGAACGCCCAGGCCATCGAGCTCGTCAATCAGGCGCTCTGGCTCGTCCTGTTCCTGTCGGCCCCGCCGATCATCGCCGCCTCCATCGTCGGCCTGATCGTGGCGGTGATCCAGTCGGCGACGCAGCTTCAGGAACAGACCCTGCAGTACACGGCCAAATTCTTCGCCATCGTGCTGACCCTGTTCGCCACGGCGGCGCTGATCGGCGGCTCGCTGTATCAGTTCAGCGACCGCATCTTCACCGAGTTTCCGGCCCTGGTGCGCCGCTAGGTGTTCGAAGGTCTGGACAGTCTGTTCGACAACGCCATCCTGGTGGCGGTGTCGACCACGCGGGTGGCGACGACCTTCCTGCTGATGCCGCTGCTGTCGCCGCAGACCGTGCCGGCGATGGTCCGCAACTCCATCTTCCTGGTCTTCGGCCTGGCGGTGCTGACCATGCAGCCGCAGGTAGCCCAGATGACCCTGCCGACGGTCCAGTGGATCCTGCTGTTCGGCAAGGAGGCTCTGGTCGGAGTGGTCATCGGCTTCTTCTTCGCCACCATGCTGTGGGCGTTCGAGGCCGCCGGCCAGATCATCGACACCAAGGTCGGCGCCACCATGGCCCAGGTGGTGGACCCGCTCAGCGGGCACCAGACCTCGCTGAACGGCGAGTTCCTGGGACGACTGGCCAACTTCGTCTTCATGTTCTCGGGCGGCCTGCTGCTGTTGGTCGGCACCATACTGGACAGTTTCGTCATCTGGCCCATCGGCAGCCTGACGCCGGTGCTGACCATGAGCAGCCTCAGCCTGTTCGAGGGCGAGTTCACGCGGCTGATGACCCTGGCCGTGCTGTTCGCCTCGCCGGTTCTGGTGGTGCTGTTCGTCACCGACGGCGCCCTGGGCCTGGTCAACCGCTATGCGCCGCAGCTGAACGTCTTCTCCCTGTCGCTGTCGATCAAGGCGTGGCTGGCGACCCTGATCATCCTGATCATGATGACCGGCCTGGTGCAGACCCTGCTGAACGAGATCATGGGCCGCCACGACACGGTTCTGGAGGTGCTGAAGGCGATGGGGCGGCGCTCAAGCTAAAAAGCTAGGGTCGTCCCTGATGGGGACCGTCCCGACTGTGAAGCCAAGCCCCAGCGTGGTCCGATGCCGGTCAGCAAGATCAACCTCGGGGCTGCACGATGACCAGCATCAACACCGCCTTCTCCAACGCCGTCGGGACTCTCGTGCTCGGCGCGGTCGCCGACCGCATGGCCACGGCGGCCAACTTCGCCCAGATGGGCTTCCAGCTGGGCGTGATGCTCAACGGCGCCTTCCAGCCCGCCGCCCCCGCCTTTTCGGCCTCCATGCCCCAGGACGGCAAGGCCACGGTGGACCTGGGCGACGGCTATACGCTGGAGATCAACGAGGCCAACTCCGAGTTCGTGGTGCGCGACGCCGACGGCAACGTCACCCAGATCTGGGGCGATCCGCACTTCAACTACAACGGCCAGCACGTCGGCGACTTCTGGGACACCATGACCCTGGAACTCGAGAACGGAACCAAGATCACCGTCAACACCGAGCCCTTCGGCAACAATCCCAACGCCACCGTCACCAGCCAGCTGGTCATCACGCGCGGCGACCAGGCCATGATCATCGACGGCGTCAGCCAGAACCGGCTGGGCGACCTGAACATCAGCATGAGCAACAACGGCTACGCCATCGACGCCGCCTATCGCGACGGCCTGACCATCCGCGAGGACGACGCCGCCGGATCGGGCTGGACCAGCGGCATCACCGGCGACGCCGTCAGCCAGGAAGACTTCAACCTGACCAAGATCGGCAATGCCGGCCTGCCCGAGGCGCTTCAGGCTTTCAGCGACGCCTTGCGCGGCGTCCTGGGCGCCTGGCTGCTGACCGGCGTGTTGAGCGGATTGGCCGAAGCCCTGGGCGGCGCCTCTGAAACCAGCGAGCCCGGCAGCCCGCGCGTCGCCCTCGGCCCAACGCCGACGCGCTGAACTTACCTGCGGTTCAGCGCGGAACCCCGCGGACTTCGGTCCGCGGGGTTTGCTTTGTGTCACAGCAAGGGATCGCGCTCAGCGTCGGTCCAATGAAGCGGTCGCGGCGTCCACCATGCGGGCGAACTGCTCGACGGCGCTGTCGCGGGCGGCGGCGGGGCCTTCTTCGCGCGCCAGGCCCGCCGCCAGGGCCCGCAGCATGGGCTCGACCACGGCGGGAGCGGTCAGGTGCGGCGTCGCGCGGGCGTGATCCTGAACCGCGCGCACGAAGTCGGTCAGGGCGCGGTCGATGCGTCCCGTCTCGATCGGAGAGACGGCGCTCAGCCGCGCGGCGACCGCCTGGCCGGTCTGGGCGGCCAGCACGCGCATGTCGCCGCCGACCACCGCCCCGCCCTGCTGGCCCTGCTCGGCCCAGACCTGGGAAAGCGCCACGCCTCGGTCCAGACTGTCCGCCGGATCGGGCAGGACCGCGCCGGCCAGCTCGGCCATCGCCTGAACGGCGGCGCCGACGGCCAATGCGCGGCTCTCGAAGAACGACGCCCCGGCGGAAACCGCCGAGGCGCCGTTCGCGCCGGAGATGGCGCTGGATTCAGTCATACGATCAGCGGCCGTCCAACATGTTCAGGGCGTCGCGGCGCTCGTCCTCGAACCGCTGGGCCACGCCCGCCTGGACATCGGCGCGCGAGCTGGAGAAGTAGGCCAGTTCGCCGTTGCCGTCGCGGCGGCCCCGCTCGTCATAGACTGCGTTGATCAGCGCGCGATCATAGTCGGCGCTGGAGGCGTCGATCCCCTGGCGCTCGACCGCCGCCATGGCGCGGGTGACGACCGCCGTGTTCGGGCCGTGATGGACCGAGGTCGACCACACCACGTCCTGAAGCGCGTGCGAGCGGTTGGAGATGTCCAGGCCCGCATTCTCGATCCGGGCGGACTGCACGTCATAGTGGGTGCGTTCGATGAAGGCGTGCTGCGCGGCCTGGAAGGCTTCCGGCTCGCGCGCGGCGATGGCGCGCCAGGTGTCGGAGAAGGCGCGCGTGCCCGCCGCCGCCCCACCGAACTCATCGGCCCAGCGCGCCCCGTCGGCGGCCAGGAACTCCTGCGGCCGGTTGCGATTCACCGCCAGCTGATAGGAGCCGTAGGACACGCCGCCCGGATCGCCCGAACCGGACGACACCGTGCCGGGACCGCGCCCGCCCGTTTCATAGCGCGCCGACAGGGCGCCCAGGTCCGGATTGACGCCTTCCTGCGCCGTCGCGGGCGTCGCTTCAGCGGCGGGTTCGGAAACGGGCGTCGACTGGACCGGCGTCGCCGTCTCGGGCGCCGCGCCGTTCAGACGGATCTGCTGGCCGACCTGAATCAGCGATGGATTGGCGATGCCGTTGTCGGCCGCCAGCTCGCGCCAGCTCATCCCGTATTGCTGGGCGATGCCCGACAGGGTGTCGCCGCCGCGCACCGTATGAAAGACCGTCGCCTCGGCCGGCGTCGCGTCTCGCCCCTCCCCCGCGCCGACCGGCAGCGTTACGGTCTGGCCGGGATGGATCACGTTCGGATTGGTGATCTGGCGGTTCGCCGCCAACAGGTCGCCCACGCTGACGCCATAGCGTTCGGCGATCCCGGACAGGGTCTCGCCCGCCCGGACCGTGTGGGCGGGCGCGGCGTCGCGCGCCCCGGCGGCGGCGGATAGGCTGGTGGCGGAGGAAGCGGCGAGAGACATTGGTCGGCTCCAAAAGACGCGGTGATCCGTCCGGCCAGTTTGGCGTCTCTTCGCGCGTCTGAAATCTGGGGCTTTCCCTAGCGGCGTCGTTCGCAGGCGGCCCGGCATAGGGGATGTCCCTAGCTAAGGACGCCCCCAGCTTATGCCGCCGCTGTCCCGATCATAGGCTGGCTCCAGTATTCGTCCGTATCGTGCAGGAGCCGGTCATGACCGTCACGCCTCTTTCGCCGTCTGTCGACACCCGCGTCCTGGCCTCGCCCGTCAGCGGCCCCGTCCCCGGGTCGCCTTCGACCAGCCGGGTCGATCAGGCGCTGGACACGATCCGCGACCGCCTGGACGAAGGCTTCTTCAACGACGTCTCCCAGAGCGACCTACGAGACATCAACGCTGCGCTGAACGGCCTGACGGCGGAAGAGCGCAACGCCGTCGTCTCCGAACTGTCCGACGACGAACTGAACAAGTGGACGGACGAGCTCGACAACTCCGGCTTCCTCGGCATGGGCGGCGGGCTGAACGTGGACGAGCGCCGCGACCTGCACGCGACGCTGGGCGGCTCGCTGGACGCGACCCAGCTGGAGCGCGTCTACAACGCCTATGACAACCGCGAGCAGAAGATCGAGCTGGCGCAGGGCGTCGCCGCCCACGCGACGTCCGACGTAAAGACCGGCTTCATCGCCGCCCTGGCGCCCCAGGCGACCGAGGCCGACGGCATGGGCGGTGTGATGATCTCCGACATGGGCGACGCCGAGGGCCTGGCCGTGGCCCATGTGCTGGGCAGCCTGGGCGGCAACGCCTCGGCGCTCAGCACCGCCTATGCATCGTTGAACGACACCCAGCTGTCGGCCGTTTTCGAGGCCGGAACCCAGCAGACCATGTACGCGAACATGCAAGGCGGCGCACCGACCTACAGCTATGACGCCGGACCGCTGGCCGCAGCCGTCGACGCCGCCGCCACCAGTCCCGACGCCGAGCTAAAGGCGCGGGTGTTCGAACTGGCGGGGCGCCAGATGGCCAACGTCTCGGGTGCCAACGGCGTGCTGACGCCGTCCATCGGAACCGGCGACGCCGCCGACGAAATCCGCGCCGGCATGGAGGGCCTGCTGAAATCCGACGTCAACGGCGTCGTCGAGGCGCTGGAGCAGGACTATCAGGCCGGCAAGGGCATGACCGCCTTCCTGCAGGAGACCCTGGGTCAGGACGGCGGCGCCGACACCATCCGCGGGCTGGTCGACCAGCTGGCGCGCGGCAATGATCTGAAGGGCGACATGCTGCAACGCTTCACCGCCCCGACGCAACAGGACGGCGGCGTCTTCTATCCGGCCGCCGAGCGCATGGGTTACTTCTCCGGCGCCCTGCACCAGGCCTTCGAAGGCGTGAACAAGGGCGCGGCCGAGAACGTCGAGACGCTGAAGACCATCTTCGGCTTCGCCACCGGCAAACTGCCCGGACCGGGCGTCGGCGATGCGACCGGCTGGCTGAGCGACCAGGTCTTCGACACGGCCCTGAGCCAGTATCAGAGCGGCCAGGCGGACCTGTTCGAGAGCATCGTGGCCCTGACCACCCCGACGGGCGCGGACGGCCGCCGCCCCTATGACGGCCCGGCCGAAGTCAGCTACAACGAGGGCTGGGAGTCCGTGACTCGGATCCCGCTGAACTGATCCTCAGAGTCTGGCCGCGCCCGGACGGAAAGGACGCGGCCTTGCCTGCCCCCCGTTGGCTCCCGATCCTGGCGACCCTGACCATGCTGACCGCCTGCGACTCCTCCCCCGAGACGCCAAAAACCACGCCCTCGGCCGCCGTCACGAGCGAAAGCTTCATCGCGGCATCCGCCCGGATCGATGCAGATTCCCTGTCCGCCCTGGCCGCCGCCGTGGACGCCGACCCTGCAGGCGTGGCGAACCAGCTTCAGAGCGGTCTGGGCGGCCGCCGCGCCTTGCAGGCCTACGCCGCCGCCATGCTGGAGAACGGCGAGGCGGCGCGCCTGGGACGGCAATGGGCGACGCTGACGGCCGATGTCCCTGCCCTGTCCGCCTCCGAACAGAAGGACGGCGGCGTCTGGCGCCCTCGCGCCGAGGAGGCCGGGTTCTTCACTGGCGGGGTCGCCGCCGCGCTGTCGCAAAACCCCAAGGCCCTGCCCGACTTCGCTCAAGGCGCAGGCGTCGCCCCGCCCGCTCCCGGCCAGGACGTCGCCGAATGGCTGTCACAACGCGTCCGCGCCCTGCCTCGCCCCGCCCGCGACGCCTTCGACCAGGCTCTGCGCGCAGGCGCGGTGCGCTAGGCCTCCAGTCTAGGGAAGACCCTAGCAGCGCGGTTCGGCGAGCAGCGATAGGGTGACTGCATAGGATCGGGAGGCGACCATGCAGATCGACCGGATCGGCGCGACATCGTTCCAACCTCAGACGACGCCCGCGACGGCGCGCTTCGACGACGATCCGCGCGTCGCCCTGGACTGGGCGCCGCCGCCCGCCGCGCCGGTTCCGGCTCAGGCTGCGGCCGCCCCCGCCCGTTCGGACAATGTCGTCGATCTGGACGCCGCGCGCACGCATCTGGCGCTGTCGGCCGATGTCTACAACGACACCCCCTCGCCGCCGGACGGCTGGCGCGTGGCCGGACCGGACGACCTGGACCGGCTGCGCCTGACTCCCGACCTGCTGGAGCGCGCCGATTCCGAGTTCCGCGCCCGCGTCTATGTCAGCGACGAGGACGGCCAGACCCGCTACGTCGTCGCCTTCCGCGGCTCCCAGGCGGGCGAGGACTGGCTCAACAACGGCCAGCAGGCGCTGGGCCTGTCCTCCGAACACTATGACAAGGCCCTGCGCATCGGCCAGCGGCTGGCCGCCGTCGAGGCGGACGTCACCCTGACCGGCCATTCGCTGGGCGGCGGCATGGCCTCGGCCGCGTCCCTGGCGTCGGGCCACGACGCGGACACCTTCAACGCCTCCGGCCTGCACGCCTCGACGATCGAGGCCGCCCAGGCGGGCGGGCGCCCGACGCCCGACATCGACGCCTTCTACCTCAAGGGCGACCCGCTCAGCCTGCTGCAGGACGGCGGCGACCGCATCATCCTCGGCGGCCTGGGAGCGGTTCTGCTCGGCCCGCTCGGCGGCGTGGCCGCCGGATGGGCGGGCGACGCGCCCGGAGCTGTCGGCGACCGCATCCCCGTGTCCCCCACCCCGCCCGAGGACCAGTCCTGGTGGAATTGGACGCCCGGCGCCCTGCACGGCGTCGAATGGTTCCAGTCCAGCCTGGACGCCATGCGATAAGGAGGCGGAACGGCCTCGACCCGCCGACCGTTCAGCGCCAAGATGCCCGGACGCCTCTTCACGCCAATCCTTCTCGCCGGAGTTCTGATGAGCGGTTGCGACGCCCGCGCCGACGGTTTTGTCGTCGGCACCGTCCTGCCCTCCCCGGCCAGCGTGGCCGCGCTGGGCCGGGACGGCCATTCCACCCGCGACATGGTCGAGGCGGTCCGCGACGGCGACCTGGCGAAGGCCCGCCGCCTGCTGGACGCCGATCCCGCCCTGGTCCGCATCGGCGACGGCGAGAATCTTGACCTGCTGACCCTGGCCGTCGCGCGCGACGACCGGGCCATGGTCAGCCTGCTGCTGGAAAAGGGCGCACCGCCCGACGGCCCGAACGGCGAGACTTCGCTCAGCTTGGCCCTGCGCGCCCGCGAGCCCTGGCACGCCCAGGCCCTGCTTCAGGCAGGCGCCTCGCCTGACCCGGTCGCGCCTGACGCCTTCTGGCCGCTGGACGAGGCCATCGCCTTGAACTCGCTCGGCGCCGTGCGTCTGCTGCTGGATCACGGGGCCGACGTGAACCGGGCCGACCGCACCGGGGGCACGCCGTTGGAAGCCGCCGTCGCCATGCGCAACTACCGCATCGCCGAACTTCTGCTGGAACGCGGCGCCGATGCCTGGGCGGTCGGCGTCAACGGCGACACCATCGCCGCCGCCCTGGACGCCCCCGTCCGCCCTGCCGAGCCCGCCGAGACTCAGGCGGAAACGCGCGTCAAAGCCCGCATGACCGCCGCCGGCTGGCGCTTCCCCCCGCCCTCGGCCCAGGTCGTGCGCGCCGAAGTCCTGGCCGGCCGCTGGCCTCCCGCCGACGCCCAGGGCGGCCGCCCGCCCTCGCCCGAACTGGTGCGGCGGATGCGAGAGTTGTGGCCGCAGTAGTACGCCGCCCTCGCGGTCCGCTCAGCCCGAAAATCAATACCCCCAGGTCAATTGTACTGAGCCGAATCCGCCTCCAGCTTCTGGCGCATTCGCCCGATGACGACGCGCACTGATCAGGCGGCGCTCACAATCACGCCCCTTCGCCCGCCGCCCACGCCGCCCGACGCGACACGCGCCTGACGAAGGTTGCAGCGCACACTAAAAAACAGGTAATTTGTGCGCTATAATGCAAAATATTCGACAATAATATTTCAAATTCATGTTTTTTGAGAGCTAGTAAGAAAAATTATTTTGCACCGCGAGCCGGTAGCCCGCTTAATACGCAAATGCAAAAAGGCGGACGATCCAACCCTGGCGGTTTTCTGATCGAGCAGCGTCGGCTGGAGAAACAGCCCGCTGATCTGCGCGTGCGCGCCTTCACGGAGATCACGCTCAAACCGACCGCCGCTGGCGGGACGGCCCAGGCGTCGCGCTGCACCGACTGCGGCGTGCCCTTCTGCCAGAACGCCTGCCCGCTGCAGAACAACATCCCCGACTGGCTGGCCCTGTCGGCGGACGGCGACCTGCGCGAGGCCTGGCGCGTCGCCTCGTCCACCTCGACCATGCCGGAAATCTGCGGCCGCATCTGTCCGCAGGACCGCCTGTGCGAAGGCGCCTGCACCCTGCAGCAGTCCGGCTGGGACGGCGTCACCATCGGCTCGGTCGAGGCCTGGATCGCCGACACCGCCTTCGACAACGGCTGGGTCGAGCCCATCCGCCCCCTGGCCGAGCGCGGCCAGAGCGTCGCCATCGTCGGCTCCGGCCCCGCCGGTCTGGCCGCCGCCGACCGCCTGCGCAGCGAAGGCTACGCTGTCGTCGTCTATGACCGCCACGACCGCGCCGGCGGCCTGCTGACCTACGGCATCCCCGGCTTCAAGCTGGAGAAGCGCATCGTCCAGCGCCGCATCGACCGCCTGATCGAGGGCGGGGTGCAGTTCGTGCTGAACACCAATGTCGGCGTTGATGTGACGATGGATGAGCTGCGGTCGCGCCATGACGCCGTCCTGCTGGCCATGGGCGTCTATCAGGCCCGCACCCTGAGCGTTCCCGGTCGCGGGCCGAACGACACCGTCGCCGCGCTCGACTTCCTGATCGCCCAGAACCGCGTCGACTGCGGCGACGCCGCTGATGCGTCCGCGCCTCACGCCGCCGGTCGCGCCGTCGTCGTCGTCGGCGGCGGCGACACGGCCATGGACTGCGTCCGCACCGCCGTCCGTCAGGGCGCCGCCAGCGTCGTCTGCCTGTATCGCCGCGACCGCGACAACATGCCGGGCTCGGCCCGCGAGGTGCAGAACGCCGAGGAGGAAGGCGTCCGCTTCGAATGGCTGGGCGCGCCCAAGGCCCTGATGTCCAAGGGCGAGGCTATCGTCGCCGTCCGCGCCCACCGCATGACCCTGACCGAGGCCTCGGCCGGCGGGCGGCGCGACATCGCCCCCGTGTCCGGCTCGGACTTCGACCTGCCCGCCGACCTGGTGATCGAGGCTCTGGGCTTCGAGCCCGAGGCCTTTGGCGAACAGCTCGACGCCAACCTGGGCCTGACCAGATGGAACACCCTGCAGGTGTCGCGTAGCGGTTTCGCCACCACCCTGCCCGGCGTGTTCGCCGCCGGAGACGCCGTGCGCGGCGCCTCCCTCGTCGTCTGGGCCGTGCGCGACGGCCAGGACGCCGCGGCTGAAATCGACCGCTACCTGCGCGCGCGTACCGAGGAAGCCGCAGCATGACCAACGCATCGCAACAGAACTGGCTGGCCCAGTACGAAGAGAACCGCGCCCGCCTGATCGAGGGCGGCGCCTATGACCCGTCGTCGGAGCGTGACGCCTGCGGCGTGGGCCTGGTCTGCGCCATCGACGGCAAGCCGCGCCGTGAAATCGTCGAGATGGCCATCAAGTCGCTGAAGGCCGTGGCCCACCGCGGCGCGGTCGACGCCGATGGTCTGTCCGGCGACGGCGCCGGCGTCATGATCGAACTGCCCCAGGCCTTCTTCGCGGCCCAGGTCCGCGCCGTCGGCCAGACCCTGCGCCCCAGCCCCATCGCCGTCGGTCAGGTCTTCCTGCCGCGCACCGATCTGGGCGCCCAGGACCACGCCCGCGCCATCGTCGAGGCCGAGGCCATCCGCTCGGGCTTCTACATCTACGGCTGGCGGCAGACGCCGATGGACCTGTCGGTCGTCGGCGTGCGCGCCGACGCCACCCGGCCCGAGATTGAGCAGATCATGCTGGCCGCGCCGGAAGGCATGGAGATCGAGGCGCTGGAGCGCGAACTCTTCCTGTGTCGCCGCCGCATCGAAAAGGCGGTGCAGGCGTCGGGCCTGAACGGCTTCTACCTCTGCTCCCTGTCGGCCCGCTCCATCGTCTACAAGGGCATGGTCCGCGCCGAGCTGCTGGGTCAGCTGTATCACGACCTGAACGACCCCACGGTCGAGGCCGGCTACGCCGTCTTCCACCAGCGCTACTCGACCAACACCTTCCCCGAGTGGAAGCTGGCCCAACCCTTCCGCATGCTGGCCCACAACGGCGAGATCAACACGCTTCAGGGCAACCTGAACTGGATGCGCGCCCACGAGATCCGCATGGCCGCCTCGGCCTTCGGCGACCGCGACCAGGAGGTCAAGCCGGTGGTCCAGCCGGGCGGTTCAGACTCGGCGGCCCTGGACAATGTCTTCGAGGTTCTGGTCCGCGCCGGGCGTCCCGCCCCCCTGGCCAAGGCCCTGCTGGTCCCAGAAGCCTGGTCCTCGGACGACGTGGTGATGAAGCCCGAGCACCGCGCCCTCTACGCCTATTGCAATGCGGTGATGGAGCCGTGGGACGGCCCCGCCGCCCTGTGCGCCGTCGATGGCCGCTGGGTCGTGGCCGGCAAGGACCGCAACGGCCTGCGCCCTCTGCGCGCGGTCGAGACCGTGGACGGCCTGCTGCTGGCCGGCTCCGAAGCCGGTCTGGTCCCCCTGCCCGAGGGCCGCATCAAGCGCCGCCTGCACATCGGCCCCGGCAAGCTGATCGCCGTCGATCTGAAGCACGGCCGCATCTATGACGAGCATGAGGCCGTCGACGCCCTGGCCGCCGCCCAGCCCTACGAACAGTGGCTGGAGAACATGGTCGATCTGGAGCCCATCATCGGCCCCGGACCAGAACCGCGCGCCGCTGTCGGCGAGGCCCTGATCCGTCGCCAGATCGCCGCCGGCTTCAGCCGCGAAGATCTGGACCTGCTGCTGGACGCCCTGGTTCGCGACGGCAAGGAGGCCGTGGGCTCCATGGGCGACGACGCCCCGCCCGCCGTCCTGTCCAGCCTGCCGCGCCCCCTGGCTCACTACTTCCGCCAGAACTTCTCCCAGGTCACCAACCCGCCCATCGATCCCCTGCGTGAAGCCGGGGCCATGAGCCTGAAGACCCGCTTCAAGAACCTGGGAAACATCCTGGCCCAGGACGAGGCCCAGACCGAAGTCTTCGTGCTGGACAGCCCGGTCCTGACCACCGGCATGTACCAGCGCCTGCTGGGCGTCGTCGCCGACGGCTCGACCACGGTAATCGACTGCACCTATCCGGTCCCGGCTGAAGGCGACCGTTCCGGCGCGGGCCTGCGTCAGGCGCTGGACCGCATCCGCGACGAGGCCGAGGCCGCCGCGCGCGAGGGCGCCACCCTGATCGTCCTGACCGACGAGCACGCCTCGGCCGAGCGTCTGGCCGCGCCCATGATCCTGGCCACCGCCGGAACGCACGGCCGCCTGATCGCGGCGGGTCTGCGCACCTATTGCTCGCTGGTCGTGCGCTCCGCCGAGACCCTGGACCCCCACGCCTTCGCCGTTCTGGTCGGGGTGGGGGCCACCGCCGTCAACCCGTGGCTGGCGCAGGAGTTGTTCCAGGAGCGTCTGGACCGCGGCGCCTATCCGGGCCTGACGCTCCACGACGCCTGCCTCAACTATAAGCACGGCATAGAGGCCGGCCTGCTCAAGGTGCTGGCGCGCAAGGGCATCAGCATCATCTCCGCCTATCGCGGCGGCTGTGAGTTCGAGGTTCTGGGACTGTCGCGGGCTCTGGCCGCCGAGTTCTTCCCCGGCGCCCCGTCGCGCATCTCCGGCATCGGTCTGGCCGGTCTGGAGCAGGCGGCGCTCAAGCGTCATGCCGTGGCCTTCGGCGCGGCGATCCCCTCTCCGTCGATGGGCGGCTTCTTCCGCATCCGTGCGGGCGGCGAGGCCCACGCCCATGACGCGAAGACCATCCACCTGTTGCAGGACGCGGTGAACCGCGGCGACTACAAGCGCTTCAAGCAATACTCCGCCGCCGTTCGCGAGCAGCCGGATCTGGCCCTGCGCGACCTGCTGGACTTCAAGGACGGCCTGACCCCGGTCCAGCTGCACGAGGTCGAGAGCGTCTCGGACATCCGCCGCCGCTTCCTGTCTCAGGCCATGTCCCTGGGCGCCCTGTCGCCCGAGGCGCACGAGACCCTGAACATCGCCATGAACCGGATGGGGGCGCGCGCCGTCTCCGGCGAGGGCGGCGAGGATCCGGCGCGCTACGTCCCGCGCCCCAACGGCGACAACGCCAACTCGGCGGTCAAGCAGGTGGCCTCGGGCCGCTTCGGCGTCACCGCTGAATATCTGAACCAGTGCCGCGAGATCGAGATCAAGGTCGCCCAGGGCGCCAAGCCCGGCGAGGGCGGCCAGCTGCCCGGCTTCAAGGTCACTGAATTTATCGGCCGTATGCGTCACGCCGTGCCGGGCACGACCCTGATCAGCCCGCCGCCGCACCACGACATCTATTCGATCGAGGATCTGGCCCAGCTGATCTACGACCTGAAGGCGATCAACCCCGACGCCAAGGTCACGGTCAAGCTGGTCTCGGCCACCGGCATCGGCGCCATTGCGTCCGGCGTGGCCAAGGCCAAGGCCGACGCCATCCTGATCGCCGGCCACAACGGCGGCACGGGCGCCTCGCCCCAGACCTCGGTCAAGCATGCGGGCATGCCGTGGGAGATCGGTCTGGCCGAAGCGCATCAGGTGCTAAGCCTGAACCATCTGCGCTCCTCCGTCAGCCTGCGCGCCGACGGCGGCATCCGCACCGGTCGCGACGTGGTCCTGGCCGCCCTGCTGGGCGCCGAGGAATACGGCATCGGCACCTCGGGCCTGATCGCCATGGGCTGCCTAATGGTACGCCAGTGCCACTCCAACACCTGCCCGGTCGGCGTCTGCTCGCAGGACGAGCGCCTGCGCGCCAAGTTCACCGGCACGCCGGAGAAGGTGGTCAACCTCTTCACCTTCATCGCCGAGGAGGTCCGCGAGATCCTGGCCTCCATCGGCGCGCGCACGATCGACGAGATCGTCGGCCGCACCGATCTGTTGCGTCAGACGCGGCGCGGCGGATCGCATCTGGACGATCTGGACCTCAACCCCCTGCTGATGAAGGTCGACGTCGACCGGCCCGGCCGCTGGGCCGACAAGGCGCGCCAGCCCGTCCCCGAAAGCCTGGACGCCCAGGTGCTGAAGGACGCCCAGGCCTTCCTCGAGCGCGGCCAGACGCTGGAGCTGTCCTATCCGCTGAACAACACCCAGCGCACCGCCGGCGCCGGGGTGTCCTCGGCCATCGTCCGCAAGTTCGGCCCGCAGGGCCCGCAAGGCCGTCTGAAGCTGAAGCTGGAAGGCATCGCCGGTCAGAGCTTTGGCGCCTTTGGCGCGCGCGGCCTGATCCTCGACGTCACCGGCGAGGTCAACGACTACGTCGGCAAGGGTCTGTCGGGCGCCGACATCCACGTCCGTCCCCATGAGTGGCGCGCCGACCAGCAGATCTGCGGCAACACCACCCTCTATGGCGCCACCTCCGGCCGTCTGTTCGTGGCGGGCGCGGCGGGCGAACGCTTCGCCGTCCGCAACTCGGGCGCCGAGGCCGTGGTCGAGGGGCTGGGCGCGCACGGCTGCGAATACATGACCGGCGGTCGTGTGGTCGTGCTGGGCTCGGTCGGCTGGAACCTGGCGGCGGGCATGAGCGGCGGCGAGCTGTTCGTCCTCGACGCCGACGGTCGCGCGGTTCAGGCCCTCAACGGCGACATGGCCGGGGTCGGTCGCATCAACGCCGAAGCGGAAACCCGACTGAAGGCCCTGATCGAGGCCCACGCCGCCGCCACCGCCTCGCCTCTGGCCCGACGCATCCTCAGCGACTGGTCGGCGTTCGCGCCGCGCTTCGTCCGCATCGCGCCCAAGACCGTCCTCGCCGCCGAGGCCGCAAACACCGACGTCAGGCTGGCCCAACCCGCCTGACGTCATCCCTTCCGCAGCGTCTTCTCCCCGAGACCCTCATGACATCACCGACGATTTCCAAGGCCGCAGCATTCTGTTGCGGCCTTTTCGCCGTTGCGCTTGCCGCGCCCGCCCTAGCCGCAGCGCCCACACCTGCCCTTCTGGCGCATCAGGTTCCGCTGGCGCTGGACGGTCCCGGCACGGCCTGGATCCTGACCTCGACGGCCCTGGTGCTGATGATGACCCTGCCGGGTCTGGCGTTGTTCTATGGCGGCATGGTCAGGAAGAAGAACCTGATCGCCACCATCGCCCATTCCACGGCGGCCATGGCCATCGTCACCGTCCTGTGGTTCGTCGCCGGCTACACCCTGTCTTTCGGGACCAGCGACGGCCCGGCCAACGGCTTCATCGGCAGTCTTCAGGCCCTGTTCCTGAACGGCGTCGGAGTGAAGACGGCCCACGCCCTGACCCCCGGCCTGCCCGAGTTCCTGTGGATCAGCTATCAGCTGACCTTCGCCATCATCACCCCGGCCCTGATCGCGGGGGCGTTCGCCGAGCGGATCAAGTTCTCGGCCAGCGTCCTCTTCTTCACCCTGTGGCACCTGATCGTCTATGCGCCGATCTGCCATCAGGTCTGGGGCGGCGGCTGGATGGGCGAGCTGGGCGTGCTCGACTTCGCCGGCGGGGCCGTGGTCCACGTCAATGCGGGCGTGGCCGGTCTGGTCTGCGCCATCGTTCTAGGCCCGCGTCACGGCTGGGGTCGCGACAACATGGCCCCGCACAACCTGGCCTTCACCGCCATTGGGACGGGCCTGCTGTTCGTCGGCTGGATGGGCTTCAACGGCGGCTCGGCCGCGGGCGCCAATGAGATCGCCGCCGTCGCCGTCTTCAACACCCTGCTGGCCCCCGCCGCCGCCGCCGTCGGCTGGATCGCGGTGGAGTGGACGCTGAAGAAGAAGCCGACCCTGCTGGGCCTGCTGACCGGCGTGGTCGCGGGCCTGGTCGCCATCACCCCGGCCGCCGGTTTCGTGGATCCCACGGGCGCCTTCCTGATCGGCCTCATCTCGGGCCCGATCGCCTATGTCGGCGCGGTCTGGCTGAAACACAGACTCAAGTACGACGACAGCCTCGACGCCTTCGGCGTGCACGGCGTCGCCGGCATCGCGGGCGCCCTGCTGACCGGGGTCTTCGCCAACGCCGCCGTCAATCCTCTGGCCGAAGGCGCCACGCTGTGGAAACAGGCTGTCGGCCTGGGCGGCGCCATGGTCTGGAGCGCCGTCGGCACCTTCGTCGTGCTGATGATCTGCAAATACACGGTCGGCCTGCGCGTACAGACCGAGGCCGAGATCGAAGGCCTCGACTTCAGTCAGCACGGCGAGGCCCTGCATTAGGCGGCGCCCTGAAGACACGCCAAAAAAAGGGGGCGGCTCTCGCCGCCCCCCCCCTCGATTGACGTCGTCCGCCGACCTCAGTCGTTCCGATAGGTCACGCCGCCCTTCATGACGTATTTGACGTGCTCCAGCGTCGTCACGTCGGTCAGCGGATCGCCCGAGACGGCGATCACGTCGGCGGCGTAGCCGGGCGCCAGGCGACCGATCTCGTTTTGCAGGCGGAAGTGGGTCGCAGCGCCGACGGTCGCCGCGCGGACGGCTTCCAGCGGCGTCAGGCCTGCCTGGACCAGCAGGGCGAACTCCTTGGCGTTTTCACCATGCGGCGACACGCCGGTGTCGGTGCCGAAGGCGATCTGGATGCCGGCGCGGTGCGCACGGCGCGCCATGTCCAGCATCTGCGGACCGGCTTCCAGCGACTTCTTGCGCTGGTTCGGCGTGAAGAAGGTTTCGGGACGGGCGGCCTCGCGAGCGACGAAATCGCCAGCCAGCAAGGTCGGCACCAGCCAGCCGTTGTTGGCCTTGAAGATGCGGATGGATTCGTCGTCCAGGAAGGTGCCGTGCTCGATCGAGTCGCCGCCGGCGCGCAGGAAGCTATTGATGCCGTCCGTGCCGTGGGCGTGGGCGGTCACCGTGCGGCCCATGAAGTGCGCGGTCTCGACGATGGCCTGCAGCTCCTCATTGGAGAACTGCTGGTTCAGGCCCGCGCCGGTGTCGGACAGCACGCCGCCCGTGGCCGTGATCTTGATGATGTCGGCGCCCGCGCGCACGCGTTCGCGCACCGAGCGGCGGCAGTCGTCGGCGCCCGAGCAGACGCCGTTCTGACGCAACACAGGCACCAGGGCGCTGTTCACGCCGTTGGCGTCGCCGTGGCCGCCGTGCGGCGTCACCGTACCGGCCGAGACCAGCAGGCGCGGGCCGGGAATCTTGCCCGCCGCGATCCCGTTGCGCAGGGCCACGACGGCGTCGCTGGCGCCGCCCAGGTCGGCGACGGTGGTGAAGCCGGCGCGCAGCGTCACCAGGGCGTAGGCCGCGCCCTGAACGGCGGAATCGGCGGCGGTATTGGTGAAGCGGGCGACGCGGTTGCCCTCGCCCTGCTGGTTGGTGATGTGGACGTGGCTGTCGATCAGGCCCGGCAGCACGAACTTGTCCGACAGATCGACCACGTCGCCCTGGCCGACGAAGCCGTTGACGATCTCGCGCACGCGACCGTTCTCGATCACCAGGGTCTGGTTCTGGGTCACGCGGCCAGTGGCCGGATCAGCCAGCAGGCGCCCGGCGTGAATGTAAGAGACGGTCGGAGCGGCGGCGGCCTGTTGCGCCACGGCCGGGGTTGAAGCGAGAAGAGCGGCCGCAAGGCCGACGACCCATGATTTCTTAGATGACAACTGCACTGTCCTCCTCCACGCGGCGATAAGTCGCCGCCCCATTTGAAATACTACCGGCGCGAGGCCGGGATCAGGTGCGGCGGGACAGTCGCCCCGCCGCTATGACTTCAGATCTCCTTGCGGAGCTCTAGAAGGTCTTGGTGACCGCGACCGTGTAATAGCGGCCGATGGTGTCGTAGTTCTGCGGATCGTAGGTGCCGCGAACGTCCCCCACCTGCGGCGGCGCTTCATTGAACAGGTTGGTCACGGTGAAGCGCAAGGACGTGTCGTAAGGCAGCGTCACCCGGGCGTTCAGGTCGAACACGTCATAGGCGTCCACGCCGCGCGCCGTGCTGGTCGGCGAGGTCACGCGGGCGCTGTTGATCATCTCCGACATGTGGCGCCAGCGCAGGCCGACGTTCCAGCTATCACGCGAATAGGTGACGCTGGTCGACGCCTTCCACTCGGGGTGCGCCTGACCGGCGTTGGCCTCGATCGCCGTCCCCCAGGTGCCGGCGTAGTCGTACGTCGGCGCGCCCGGCAGGGCCTGGATCTCGAAGCTGTTCAGATAGCTGATCGCCGAACTGACGCTGAGCTGCCCCTCGTCCGGCAGGCCGACATCGCCCAGGTGCAGTCGCCAGTCCAGCTGCAGGTCGATGCCGGTGACGTTGAACTGGCCCAGGTTCAGCAGAGGCTGACGCGGGTTGATCATATAGCCGTCGTTGGTCCCGCGGTCCTGCAGGGTGCAGTAGTAGTTGTTGGGATCGAACGTCGGGTTGTTGCCCCCGTCGTTGAAGCAGTAGCGGATGCCGTTGCCGACGCCCAGGACGCCGACCGCATCGGCCACCTTGATCTGATACCAGTCGATCGAGGCGCTGATGTTGCTCAGCCAGGGCGACTGGAAGGTCGGCTGCAGCACCGTGCCGAACGAATAGGTGTCGGCCGTTTCCTCCTGCAGGTCGGGGTTGCCGCCGGTCAGGGCGAACACCTGGGCGGCGCCGAACTGGAAGTCGTTGATCAGGGCCGAAGGCACGCCCAGGGACACGCACAGCGCCTTGACCTTTTCGGCGTCGGGGCCGTTGCGGAACGAGCTGCGGTAGTCGCAGGGATCGCCGTTGGTGTTGCTGGCGGAGGGGGTGCCGATGTCGACCGTCGCCGAAGAGACGGGGGAATACAGCTCGCCCACGCTGGGAGCGCGCACGGCGCGGTTGTAGCCGCCGCGCAGGCGCACCACGTCGTTCACCTGCCAGTTCAGGTCCGCCTTATAGGCGTGGACGCCGCCGACCGAGCTGTAGTCGGAAAAGCGGTAGCCCAGATCCATCTCCAGCGACTTGACGAACGGCAGGTCGCGCAGCAGCGGCACCAGGAACTCGGCGAAGACCTCGGTCGTATCCACATCGCCGGAAGAGGCCCGCAACTCGCTGTAGCCCAGGATGTCGCTGGTGCCGTCCGGCTGGTCCAGGGCTCCGTCGGGACGGAAGTCGAAGTGGTTGTAGCGATAGCCCAAGCCGGCGGCGAAGCGCACCTCGCCTGCGGGCAGATTGAACAGGCCGCCCTGCATCGAGGCCTCGGCCATGCGCTGGGTCAGCTCATTGGTGTTGGTGGTGTTGCGGCGCACATAGTCCACGCACTCGGCCGACGGATCATGGTTGCCGAAGGGGTTGAAGCCCCCGGCGCAGAATTCCGACCCGCCGGTGGGGCTGTAGAGCAGGCGCGTGATGGCAGAACGGCTGACGCCGCCGGTCTGCACATTCTCGAAATCAGCCTTGGACGCGCTGGCGTAGGCTTCCCAGGTCCAGTCCTTGTAGCCCACCTGGCCCGACAGCCCGCCGATGAACTGATAGACGTTGTAGGCGTAGGATTGCAGGCGCTCGCCCGCGAAATCCAGATCCTTCCATAGGGCGAAATCCGCCGTGGGGTTCGGCCGCGAGGCCAGGATGTGGGCGAAGTCGGCCCCGATGTAGGGGTTGGTCACCGGCGCCGACAGGGCATAGGCCAAGCCCGCCAGCGTCGGGTTGAAGGTGCCCTCAGATTCATAACTGGTCAGCGAACCTTGCAGGAAGAAGTCGATCTCGGGCGTGATCTGATAATCGACGCGGCTGAACAGCGAATAGCGTTCGTTCTCGTTCTGGATGCGCCCGCGGTTCCAGCCCCACAGCATGTTGGTGCCGGCGGCGTTCAGGAAGTGGTTGTCGGTCTCGGGATCCTTCAGGTTCATCACGGGCGAGGCGCCGCCCAGGTTGAACAGGGTCTGGTCGCCGGTGTTGAAGCCGATCTGGCCGTTATAGAAGTTGCCCGCGCCCAGCACGGGATTGACGCCGTACTGCCCCACGAAGACGTCGTTCACGGCGCTCAACGTCGGACGGTTGCTGCCGAACCAGGCCGCCCCCTGGGAGATAATGGCCGTGTTGGACTGGCGGTTGCGCACGAAATAGTAGTCGCGCTTGGACTGATAGGCCACGTCGCGCATGGAGTAGTCGAGCGAGATCACCGCCCGGCCGCGCCCCTCGGCGAAGGCGTCGCCGGCCGTGATCGACGTGCGGAAGGTCTCGCCGTCGCCGTAGTCGCTAACGCCGTACTGGGACGCGACCGTCACCCCGCTGAAGTTGCGCTTCAGGATGAAGTTGACCACGCCCGCAGTGGCGTCCGAACCATAGGCGGTCGAAGCGCCGCCGGTGATGACCTCGACATTGCCGATCAGGGCTTCGGGGATGATGTTCAGGTCGACCGAGCCGTCCGGGTTGGACGGCTGCAGACGTTTGCCGTCCAGCAGCAGCAGGGTGCGCTTGGACCCCAGGCCGCGCAGGCTGGCGTAGGCCTGGCCGCCGTTCAGAGAGGTGGAGGACGACCCGGCCGTGCTCTGCCCCATGGCGCCCGAGAACTGGGGCATCTGGGTCAGGGCCTTTTCAACCGTGACCTGTCCGGTGTTCTCGATGGCCTCGGTGGTGACGGAAACCAGCGGGCTGTTGGAAGCGTAGTCGCGGCGGGCGATGCGCGACCCCGTGACGACGATTTCACTGACTTCGACGGCTGCGCCCGGATCTTCGGATGCTTCCTGAGCGACGGCGGCGTTCGCCGCGCTCATCAGGGCGACTGACGCGCACCCTCCGGCCAACAGGACGCGATACATCGCGGGGCCACGGCCCCGAGAACCACTAGAAAACATGAAATCCCCTCTATTTGCTGACGTTCTCACCAGCGCCCCTCAGCGCGGGCTGATCCCCCAAAGGCCCCCTTTTCGCCACTTTATTTTAAGCGAAAAATTTCTCCACACGGCCCGCATTGATATTTGAAATTCGAAATCATTTTCGAATTTAGGGGCTGATTGCAAAATCTCTGCCCATTTCAAGGCGGATGTGATGACGCTTTGAGGGAGAACTCAATTCCAGGGGGCGATTGAGACGCCAGGATCGGCGCGGCTCATCACGTTTCGTCCCAGTCGTCGATTCCTTGTCGACGGCGCCCAAGCGAACGCCAGCCCAAGAGACAGGGTCATGATCGCCCGGCACGGCCGAAGGGCGCGCGCTTCGCCGAGCGTGCATCCCGACGCAGACGGCCGCCCGCCTCTGCGAGGGGGCCGCCGCCCTCGTTTCGATCTCCGCCCGCACTCACTTGTGTAGTGTTATGATATAACATAATAGCAACCTTCTTCATGAACGGGGATGTCATGCACACACGATCGATCCTGCTCGCGGCCGCGAGTTTTTCAGCCGTATCGACGGCGGCCTGGGCGAACGCCCTGCCGCAATCGGGCCCGGCCTCGACGCGCGTCGAGGATGTGGTGGTGACGGCCGACGCCCTGGGTCGATCCGGCAGGGACGTGGTGTCCAATGTGGCGGTGCTGCGCGGCGACGAACTGATCCAGCGCCGACAATCGACCCTGGGCGAGACGCTGACCGGCCTGCCGGGCGTCAACTCCGACACCTTCGGCGGCGGGGCCAGCCGTCCGGTGATCCGCGGCCAGACCGCGCCCCGCGTCAAGGTTCTCAGCGACGGCTCGGCCCTGATGGACGCCTCCGAGGTCTCGCCCGACCACGCGGTCGGCGGCGAGCCTCTGCTGCTGGAGGGCGTCGAGATCCTGCGCGGCCCGTCCGCCCTGCTCTACGGCGGCGGCGCCATCGGCGGCGCGGTCAATCTGATCGACAGGAAGATCCCCACGCGCGTTCCCGAAAACGGCGGCGAAGGCGTCGCCGAGTTCCGCCTGGGCACGGCGGATAATGAGGAGGCCGGCGTGATCGGCCTGACCGCCGGGGCCGGCTCCTTCGCCATCCGCGTCGAGGCCGCCGGTCGCCGCACCGACGACTACGAGGTTCCGAACTTCGACGAGGCCACGCTGGACGGATCGTTTAACCGCAGTTCGACCGCGACTCTGGGCCTGTCATGGATCGGTTCGCGCGGCCATCTGGGCGCCGCCTATACGGAGCAGCGCAGCGAATACGGCCTGCCCGGCCACAGCCACGAGTACGAGTCCTGCCACCCGCACGGCTCCAAGCTGCATTGCGGCGGCCACGACCACGGCGACGGCGACCATGGCCACGATCATGACCATGACCCCGATCACGACCATGTCCCGATCGTCGACCTGATCAGCAAGCGCGTGGACGTGCGCGGCGAGATCCAGAATCCGTTCGCCGGGATCGAGCGCATCCGCTTCCGCGGCGGCTTCACCGACTATCGCCATGACGAGATCGACGACGGCGAGATCGCCACCACCTTCACCAACGAAGGCCATGACGCCCGCATCGAGGTGCAGCATGCCGCCATCGGCGGAGTGCGCGGCGTCATCGGCGCCCAGACCTCGCGCAGCGACTTCGCCGCCGTCGGCGCCGAGTCCTTCATCCCCGAAAGCCGGACCGAGAACCACGCCCTGTTCCTGGTCGAGGAATACGTCGCCGGCGACTGGCGCTTCGAAGGCGCCCTGCGCCAGGAATGGCAGGACGCCCGTGCGCGCGGACGACCCGACGCCGAGCACAAGCCCTTCTCCATCTCCGGCGCGGCCAGTTGGACCTTCACGCCCGGCTACATCGCCAGCGTGGCCCTGGCCCGTTCGCAGCGCGCGCCGACGGCGCAGGAGCTGTATGCGCGCGGCGTCCACCTGGCCACCAACACCTATGAGATCGGCGATCCCGATCTGGACGTCGAAACGGCCGTCTCGATCGAACTGGGCCTGAAGAAGATCGAGGGGGCCACGACCTTCGCCGCGAGCCTGTATCGCTATGATTACGACGGCTACGTCTATGCGCGGACGCTGGATCAGTTCGAGGACTTCCGCCTGATCCGCTACACCCAGGCCGACGCCCGCTTCGCCGGGATCGAGGGCCAGATCACCCACGACTTCCGGCCCGGCCTGTCAGCCACGGTGTTCGGCGACTACGTCCGCGCCGAGTTGAAGGGCGACGGGGGCGACCTGCCGCGCATTCCCGCTGGCCGACTGGGCGCGCGCGGCGACTTCTATCAGGGCGCCTGGTCGGGCAATCTGGAATACGTCCACGTCTTCACGCAGGACCGCATCGCCGCCTTCGAGCGCAAGACGCCCGGCTACGACATGGTCAACGCCACCTTGGCCTATGACGTCCCGACGATCGCCGACATCAACGGCCAGGTCTTCCTGCGCGGGACCAATCTGCTGGACGAGAAGGCGCTGAACCACGCCTCCTTCATCAGCCATCTGGCCCCGTTGCGCGGCCGCAATCTCGTCCTGGGATTCCGCGCCCGCTTCTGACCGCCCTTCCCTCTCCTCCTCCCCCGCCTGGCCGCGGCGTCATCGCGACGCCGCGGCCGCCCCTCCCCCGAAAGGACCGCCCATGACTACCCGCGCCCAAGCCTGGGGAGACGCCGCCGCCATCGGCCTGTCCGGCCTCTGCATGATCCATTGCCTGGCCCTGCCTCTGGTCGCGGGCCTGTTGCCGGTTCTGGGGTTATTCGCCGAGGCTCCCTGGGCGCACTGGGCCTTCGCCCTGACCGCCGCGCCCATCGCCGCCTGGACGCTGACTCGCCCTGCGCCGGACGGCCGTCGCGCCTGGCCCCTGATCGGCCTTGGCGCCGTCGGCGTCGCCCTGCTGTTCCTGGCCGCCGCCGAATGGCCGACGCACGAGGCCGAGACGCCGATCACCGTCGCCGGCGGCCTGCTGCTGAGCGCCGCCCACCTGATGAACTGGCGACGCAGGCCCCACGCCCACTGATACCCGGCAAGACCATTGACCGCCGTCGCGCGACCGAAGAGCTGACGCACCTCGGCCGCTTCGCTGATGTCGTTCAGGCCGAAAGCTCTTTCCGGATGATCTCGGCGCCGGCGCCCAGGGCTTTCAGCTTGCCGTTGGCGACCCGGCGAGACAGAGGGGCCATGCCGCAGTTGGTGGCGGGATAAAGCTTGTCGGCGTCCACGAACTGAAGCGCCTTGCGCAGGGTGTCTGCGACCTCATCCGGCGTCTCAATCGTGTCGGTCGCCACGTCGATGGCGCCGACCATCACCTTCTTGCCCCGGATCAGCTCGATCAGGTCCATCGGCACGCGCGAATTCTGGGCCTCCAGTGAAATGATGTCGATGCTGGATGTCTGCAGCTTGGGGAAGGCCTCCTCATACTGCCGCCATTCCGACCCCAGGGTCTTCTTCCATTCGGTGTTGGCCTTGATGCCGTAGCCGTAACAGATGTGGACGGCCGTCTCGCACTTCAGCCCTTCGACCGCCTTCTCCAGCATCGCCACGCCCCAGTCGTTCACCTTATCGAAGAAGACGTTGAAGGCGGGCTCGTCGAACTGGATGATGTCAACGCCTGCGGCTTCCAGCTCCCGCGCCTCTTCATTGAGGATTTTCGCGAATTCCCAGGCCAGTTTCTCGCGGCTGCCGTAGTGGTCGTCATAAAGGGTGTCGATCATCGTCATCGGCCCCGGCAGGGCCCATTTGATCGGCTGATCTGTCTGCTGGCGCAGGTATTCGGCGTCTTCGACGAAGACCGGCTTCTGACGGCTGACGGCGCCCACGATCACCGGCACGCTGGCGTCATAGCGGTTGCGGATGCGCATGGTCTTGCGCGTCTCGAAGTCCACGCCGTCCAGATGTTCGATGAAGGTGGTGACGAAATGCTGGCGGGTCTGTTCGCCGTCGCTGACGATGTCGATGCCGGCCCGGCGCTGATCGTCCAGCGACAGACGCAGGGCGTCCCGCTTGGCCTCGACCAGTTCCTCGCCCTCCAGCTTCCAGGGCGACCATAGGGTCTCGGGCTGAGCCAGCCAGACGGGTTTGGGCAGGCTGCCGGCGGTCGAGGTGGGCAACAGGGTTTTCATGACGGATGACTTTGTATGGAGAGGCTGATCAGGCGACGAAGCTGGCGGACCACTGGTCGAGGACGTCGCGGTACGGCTTGATGAAACGCTCTTCGACGAACCTGCCCTGCTCGACGGCCAGGCGGCTGCGCTCCTCGCGATCGTAGACGATGCGGGTCAGCGAATAGTCCTGACACTTCAGGCTGGGCTGGTACTGCTCGGTCGCCGGCGAATTGGCGTTGTAGATCTCGGGACGATAGATCTTCTGGAAGGTCTCCATGGTGCTGATCGTGCTGACCAGCTCCAGGTCGGTGTAGTCCGCCGTCAGATCGCCCACGTGGTAGAAGGCGAAGGGCGCCACGCTGCCCTTGGGCATGAAGTAGCGCACCTTCATCCCCATTTTCGCGAAATACTGATCGGTCGGCGAGAACGCGTCATTCTCGTACTCAAGACCCAGCACGGCGTGCTCATCGCCGGCCCGATGGTAGGTCTTGTTGCTCGACACGCTCAGACAGATGACAGGCGGCTTGCCGAAATTATCCCGATAGGCGCCCGAATTCAGGAAATGCTTGAACAGCTTTCCATGCAGGTCGCCGAACCCGTCCGGCGCGCCGGCGCCGGGGTGGTTCTTCATGTGCTCCGGCAGAACCACGCTGAAGTCGTAGTCGCGGACGTAGGAGGAAAAGTTGTTGCCGATGATCCCGTCGATCCGCTCACCGGTGTTTCTGTCGATGACCATCGTCTGAAGGATTTCAATCAGCGGGAAGGCGTCGGCGCCCTCGCTTGGCGAGACGCTCATTTCGACGGAGATGATCGTGAGTTCGACGGCGTAGCGATCCCCCTTGGGGTTGCCCCAGTGCGCCAGGGAGTTGAACCGGTTGTCGATCATCCTCAGGGTGTTGCGCAGGTTCTCCTGGCGGCTCTCGCCCCTGGCCAGGTTGGCGAAGTTGGTCGTGATCCGCGTGTTTTCAGCGGGAACATAATTCTCGTCGAGCGCGGTGCGCTTGATGCTGAAGGTGAATTCGCTGCTCGCCATGGTCTCTGCCGTTGATGCTGTGGCGAGACAGCGGACAGGGACGCGCGACCGCCTGCGCTCGGAATCGTCCCGTCGCGGCGCTCATGCGGCCTGACCGGACACCCCGCCGGAGGACGTTATCTGTCGGGGCAGGTCTCCTGGCTCACGGGTCATCGCCTCCGGTCCGGCCTTCCCGAGAGCGAACCCTCAGTGACACGAAATGGACTATCGGCTCGCCGCTCACAGTTGCGGGGGCAGCGCCGGCCTCGACCAAGGTCTCACCGGCTTCCCTCTTAGCTCCGCCTCGCCCGCAGGCGACGCGCAGAACCACGACGCGGTGAAGATGACACGCCCTAGTCCAGAGTCAATATCAATATAAAGATATGTTTATATCATTATGAAACTAAACAAGCAGGAAAGGTCGTTCGAGGTTCTCGTAAGCTCCATGACTCATGGCGGATCAGAAAGTCCGATCCAGGGCGATCTGGATCACGTCGGTGCGCCCCGAACGAAAACCCGCCTCGCAATAGGCCAGGTAGAAGCGCCAGAGACGGCGAAACCGGTCATCGAACGCCTGGCCGTCCTGGCGGATCTCCGTCCATGCGGCGTCGAACCGGCGCATCCATTCGGCCAGGGTGTCGGCGTAGTCCCCGCCGAAGCGTTCCACGGCCGTCCGGTTCAGTCCGGCGCTCTCGACCACGGGCGCCATCCTGGCCTCCGAGGGCAGCGAACCGCCGGGGAACACGTACTTCTGGATGAAGTCGGTGCGGGCGTCATACTCGTCGAACAGATCGTCCTGAATGGTGATGATCTGCAGTCCGGCGCGTCCGCCGGGCTTCAGGACGTCATGAACTTTCTGGAAGTAGGTCGGCCAGTATTCACGCCCCACGGCCTCGAACATCTCGATGGAGGCGACGCGATCGAAGCGTCCCTGAACGTCGCGATAGTCGATCAGGCGAATGTCCGCGCGCTCGGCCAGCCCCGCCTCGAACATCCGACGGCGGGCGTAGTCGTGCTGCTCGCGCGAGATGGTCACGCCGGTGACGACGGCGCCGACCTCGCGCGCCGCGAACTCGGCGAAACCGCCCCAGCCGCAGCCGATCTCCAGCACGCTGTGACCCGGCTGCAGATCCATGAGGCGCGCCAGGGCGGCGTATTTCGCCCGCTGGGCCTCCTGCAGCGACTGCCCCGGCCGCTCAAACCGCGCCGCGGAATAGGTCATGGAAGGGTCCAGCCACGCCGAATAGAAGGCGTTGCCCAGATCATAGTGGGCGTGGATGTTGCGGCGCGATCCGCGACGACTGTTGCGGTTCAGCCTATGGCCCAGCCAGTTGACCGCGTTCATCAGGGGATTGCCGTCGAACAGGCGCCTGATGTGGTCATAGTTGTTGACCAGGGTCTCCAGCAGAACCGCCAGGTCCGGCGTATCCCACTCCCCCGCCATATAGCCCTCGGCGAAACCGATGTCGCCGCTCTTCAGCACCCGGGCGGCGAAGCGCGGATCGCGGGTGACCAGAACGGCCGAATGCCCCGGCGATCGGCCGGTCAGCTGTCGGCTCGAGCCGTCGGGCAGCACCAGGGTCAGCCGCCCCCAGGTCCAGTTCGAGGACAACAGCCGCAGCAGCAGGTCGAGCACAGGGGCCGATGTCTTTTCCCGCCGGTCGCCGTAGAAGGTCGTGGTCATGGCGTCACAAGCCTCTTGCGTAACGGCGTCATAGCGCCTCGTCATCCACGCGTCGTCCCGAGACCGCCTTCAGCGCCTCCAGGGCCCGCGCCCGCGCGTCGCCATGATCCACGATCGGACGTGGATAGTCGCGCCCCAGACTGATGCTCGCCTCGGCCAGAACAGCGCCCGGCGCCGTCCATGGCGCGTGCAGCCAGCGGTCCGGCAAGGCGCGAAGTTCAGGAACCCAGCGACGGACATAACGGCCGACAGGATCGAACTTCTCGCCCTGGGCCACAGGGTTGAAGATGCGGAAATAGGGAGCGGCGTCGGCGCCGGAACCGGCGACCCACTGCCAATTCTGCACATTGCTGGCCAGATCCGCGTCCACCAGCGTGTCCCAGAACCAGGCCTCGCCCTCGCGCCAGTCGATCAGCAGATGCTTGATCAGGAAGGAGGCGACCACCATCCGCACGCGGTTGTGCATCCAGCCGGTCGCCCACAGCTCCCGCATCCCCGCATCGACCAGGGGATAGCCGGTCCGCCCTCTCTTCCACGCCTGCAGCCGCTCGGGATCGGTGCGCCAGGGCATGGCGTCGAACTCGGGCCGGAAGGCCCGCTCGGTCACGTAGGGGAAGTGATGCAGCAAATGGGCCGAGAACTCTCGCCAGCCTATCTCGGCGACGAACTTGTCAGCCTGGACGGAGGCGACACGCCCTTCGACGGCGGCGGCGCGAACGGCCCGAACCACGCCGCGCGGACTGATCTCGCCCCAGTGCAGGTGCGGCGACAGGCGCGACGTTCCGTGACGCCCCGGCACGTCCCGCCCCGCGGCATAGTCCGCCAGGCCGCCGTCGATAAAGGCGGACAGGGCTGCCGCGGCCCCCGCCTCGCCCGGCGTCCAGTCGAAGCCGCCTGACCAGTCGGGCGCCGAGGGATGCAGTCCCCATGCGTCGAGATCGTCGCCGGCCGGTCCCTCGGGCGTGGTCAAACTCTCGGGCGCGGGCGTCGCCGGCTTTTCAGGCACGACTTGCAACAGCGCCTTCAGGAAGGGGGTGAAGACCCGATAGGGCTTCCCTTCACCCGTCAGCACGGCGCCGGGACGCACCAGCAGACCGCCGTTGAAGCCGTGGCTGTCGACGCCTTCGGCCTTCAGGGCATGGGCGATGTCGGCGTCCCGGGCGAAGGCGTCCGGTTCGAAGCGCCGGTTCATGAAGACCCCGTCCGCGCCCGTCTCGTCGATCAGACGGCGCAGTTCGGCCTCGCTGTCGCCGCGCCGCAGGATGAGCCGCCCCCCGCGTCCGCTCAGCGCCGCATCGAGCGCCCGCAGCGACTTGTCCAACCACCACAGGGAGGCGGCGCCGAGACGACGCCCCTCTCCGCTCTCGTCCAGGATGTAGACCGGCAAAATCGGCCGTCCGGTCGCGATCGCGGCCGTCAGCGCCGGATTGTCCGTCAGCCGGAGATCGCGCCGAAACCACAGGATGACGGGACGCGAGAACTCACCGGCCAAGACGGCTCTCCCGCGCTTGTTTTTGAATCGTCACAGGCTCCCAGGCGGGCGACGGCTGACGGGTCAGAGGAACCCGCTTCAGCCAGAGTTTCAGCGCCTCCCAATGAATCGCAGCCACGACCTTGAGCGTCAGGAACGGCAGGGCGACCGCCGCTGACAGCAGATCGGCGTCGGTCAGGTCATGGCGCTCGCCCGACATGGCGGCCGTGATCAGCACGCCGCCCGAGTCGACGCCATCGATGGTCAGGTCCAGACGCTCGCCCGGCGCATGGCCGCGAAATTCATAGTCCATCTCCATCCCCATGAAGGGCGAGACATACAGGGCCTTGGCCGCGCCCTGCCGGATCAGGCCCGCCGCCTGGTCCTCGACCGGGACGGGGATGACATAGGCGTGGCGCACGCCGAAGGTGCTGGTCACTTCATAGACCACCGCCGCCAGACGGCCGTCGGCCCGATGGCAATAAAAGAGGCTGATGGGATTGAAGACATAGCCCAGCACGCGCGGCATGGTCAGCAGGCGTATCGGCCCGCCCTCCAGCGCGACCCCGGCCCGCTCCAGCCAGGCCTCGATCTGAGGCCGCAGGGCCGCGCCCGAACCGTCGCCGTGGTCCCGATCGTGAAAGGACAGCAGGTTGAAGCGATTGCGCGAGAACAGGCGCAGCCGCCGATCCAGGCCGTCGATCTCAGCCAGGTCCAGCAGCAGCCAGAAGACGCGATAGTTCAGGCGGTGATCGCGCGGCCGCAGCCGCCTGTGCGTGACGCCGCCGCGATACAGGGCCGAGGCCTGGGTCACGCCGCCGCCTCCAATAGGTTGGGCACGGGCGGCAGATGGATGCGCCCGCTCTCGTTCCGGACCGTCCAGGGCCGCCGCACCCCGCCCAGCTGTTCGGCCACGGCGAGGCCGGACTGCAGGCCGTCCTCATGAAAGCCCGCGCCGAAATGGGCGCCGCAGAACCAGACGCCGCCCTGCCCCTGCAGGCTCCACAACTGCTTCTGGGCCTGAATGGCGGCGGGGTTGAAGATGGGGTGCTCGTACAGTTCGCTGCGCAGCAGGGTGTCCGGACGCGGCGGACGCGGCGGATTCAGGGTGACGAACAGGTTTTGCCCCCCAAGCCCCTGGAGCCGGTTCATCCAGTAGGTGACGCACAGGCCGTCGTCGGCCCCGATGTAGTTCCAACTGGCCCAGGCGCGACGACGACGCGGCATCAGGCTCTGGTCCGTATGCAGCACGGTCAAGTTGCGGCTGTAGCGGAAAACCCCCAGCACCTCTCGTTCGCGCGGCGTCGGCTCGGCCAGCATGGCCAGGGCCTGGTCCGCATGGGCGCCGATGACCACATGGTCGAACCGTTCGACGCCGCCCTGGCTGTCATGGACGACGACGCCCTCGCCGGAGCGCCGCACCGCCGTCACGCCGCGATCCAGACGAATGTCGGGAATCGCCCGCGCCAGCCTCTCGACATAGACCCGGCTGCCGCCCTCCACCGTACGCCAAAGGGGGCGACCGACCAGCTTCAGCAGACCGTGGTTGCCGCAGAAGCGGATGAAGGCCTCGGCCGGATAGTCCATCAAGGCGTGCGCGGGCGAGGACCAGATGGCCGCCGCCATCGGCAGCAGATGATCGTCGCGGAAGGCTTCGCTGAACCCCTGTCGCTTCAGATAGTCGCCCAGCGTCAGTTGGGGATCGGTCAGCTCGGACAGATCCTCCGGCGCCTGCCGATAGAACCGCAGGATCTCGCTTAGCATGGACCAGAAGCGCGGCCGCAGCAGATTGCGCCGTTGAGCGAACAGGCCCGGCGCGGCGTATTCGAACCGCCCCTGATCCAAGGACACGGCGAAGGACATGTCGGTCGCCCGTGTCGCAATCCCGAGATGCTCGAACAGGGCGATCAGATTGGGATAGGTAGCGTCGTTGAAGCAGATGAAGCCCGTATCGACAGGAACCTCGCCCTGCGGCGTTCCGGCCGTCACCGTATTGGAATGGCCGCCCAGCCGTTCGGCCTTTTCATAGAGCGTGACCCTGTGCCTCTGGGACAGCAGCCAGGCCGAGGACAGGGCGGCCACGCCCGACCCCACGACGGCGACCTTCAGGGGCGCTTTGGACGGGGCGGCGAAGGATGACGACATGGGAGCTCCGGCGAAACCCGCGATCGAAGGCGATGCAGGTCCGGCTGATACGACCGGAGCGGTCGAACGGATGACGATTGATCCAGACTTTTGCGCGAAGCGTATTAGGCTCCATGCATGTCGAGGCTCCGTCTTTCGCATCCCCTGAACAGCGCGTCGGCGTAATGAGCGACGAGGCTGAAGACGCGCTTGAGCATGATCGGCTGATCGAGGCGGTGGCCCTTCGCCGCGATCGCGAAGCCTTCGCCCGCTTGTTCGAACATTTCGCCCCGCGCCTGAAGGCCTGGCTGATGAAGTCGGGCGCGACGGCCGCCGCAGCCGAAGACTTCGCCCAGGACGCCATGCTGACCGTCTGGCGCAAGGCGGACCTGTTCGACGCCCGCAAGGCGCGGGCTGCGACCTGGATATTCACCATCGCTCGCAACCGCCGCCTGGACATGCTGCGACGCGACGCCCGCGCCCTGCCCACGCCCGAGATCGAACCGACTGAGGACGAGGCGATGCGGCCCGACGCCATCCTGGCCATGGCGGACGACGCCCGGCGGGTGCGCGAAGCCCTGTCCCGGCTGAAGCCCGATCAGGTCGAAGTCCTGCGCCTGGCCTTCTTCATGGACAGCCCCCATTCCGAAATCGCCCAGCGGCTCGACCTGCCGCTGGGCACGGTCAAATCCCGTATCCGCAACGCCATGATCAAGCTGCGCACGATCCTTGAACCGTCAGAGGAGGCGTCGCGATGACCGTCGCCGCCCGCAATCCTTCCGAAGAACGCCTGCTCGCCTACGCCGCAGGGACGCTGAGCCCGCCCGAGGCCGTGGTCGTCGCCGCCCACCTGGCGCTGCGGCCCGCCAACGACGCCTGGGTCCGTCGGTTGCAGTCCGTCGGCGGCGAGTTTCTGGAGACCACCCGTCCCGCGGACCTGTCAGACGGCGCTCTGGCCCGAGCCATGGCGCGGATCGAGACCGACGCCGGCGAGGCGCGCGTTCCGCCGCCGCTGAACGACATGGCGGAACTGCCCGAACCCTTGCGCCGCTACGCCCTCGGCCCCTGGCGCTGGATCGGGCCGGGGATGCGGGTGCGCGACGTGCACGCCCCGCGCGACGGCGACTGCCGGGTCATCCTGTTGAAGATCGAACCCGGCCGGGAGACCCCTCGCCACACCCACGGCGGCGTGGAACTGACCTGCGTCCTGTCCGGCGCCTACGCCACCGAGACCGAACGGTTCGGGGTCGGCGATCTGGAAGAGGCCGACGAGGATGTGCTGCACCGACCGCGCGTCGTCTCCGACGAGCCGTGCCTGTGCGTCGTCGCCCTGGACGGCCAGATTCAGCTCGACGGCTGGCTGGGCCGTCTGATGCAGCCTTTCGTGCGGCTGTGATCGGCCCTGTCCTGGCGCTGTGGGCCGGGGCGGCGCTGTTCCTCGTCCTCGTCATGACCGCCGCCTGGCTGGTGCAGCGTCGCACGGGACAGGGCGGCTGGGCGGACGCCTTCTGGTCGCTGGGCCTGGGCGCCGCGGGCGTCTTCGTCGCCCTCTTTCCGCTCGACGACGGCGCGCCGTCGGCTCGCCAGACGCTGGCGGCCTGCCTGATCGGCGCCTGGGGGCTGCGCCTTGGGCTGCACATCGCCGCGCGCGCCCGCTCATCAGAAGAGGATCCGCGCTACGCCCGCCTGCGACAGGAGTGGGGGCCGCGTTTCCAGTCGCGGATGTTCGGCTTTCTGATGCTGCAGGCGGGCGCCGCCGCCTTCCTGGCGCTCAGCATCCTCGTCGCCGCCCGCAATCCCGCGCCGGGCCTGACGTTTCAGGACGCCCTTGCGACTCTGGTGTTCGGGGTCGCCTTGATCGGCGAAGGACTGGCCGACCATCAGCGGAAACGCTTCAAGACCGACCCCGCCAACCGGGGCAAGGTCTGCGACGCGGGCCTCTGGGCCTGGTCGCGCCATCCCAACTACTTCTTCGAATGGCTGGGCTGGTGCGCCTGGCCGATCTTCGCCGTCGACCTGAGCGGCGGCTGGCCCTGGGGCTGGCTGGCGCTGAGCGGGCCCGCCTACATCTACTGGCTGCTCACCCGCGTATCGGGCGTGCCCCTGCTGGAGGCCCATATGCGTCGCTCACGGCCCCATGCCTTCGCCGCCTACGCCGCCCGCACCAGCGTCTTCTTCCCTCGTCCGCCGCGCGACTAGAGAAGACGCAACGCCTTGGCGGCTAGGGCGCAGGCGATCGCGGACGAACCGCCGCTGACGATCACGCCCCACGTCATGTCGATGAGCGAGAGCTTCAGGCTCCAGGTCTTCAGCGTGGCCAGATTGGTCAGGTCGTAGGTTCCGTAGGCGAACAGGCCGAACAAACCGCCCCACAACAAGGCCTTTTTCCACCCGCCCTCGGCCAGCCCCGGCAAGACGGCGAAGATCGTCAGCCCGGCCGCGTACAGGGTGTAGAAGGCGATTGCGGGCGCGAGCCTGAAATTATCAGCCAGCATAGAGCCGATGAAAGGTCGATAGAGCCGATCCCCCATGCTCCCCAACCAGGCCGTGTCGATCACCGCGAAGGTGGCGAGGGTGAGAATATAGGCGATGGCGATATTCATCTGGCTCTCCCGAAGCGTCGATGTCCATACGCTCGCCGACATGGCGTGGATCAGTTTCTGAAAAGAGACCTTTCTGGAGACCCTCAGAAAAGACGCCACCCAAAAAGAGACCCCCCGAAAACTTCGAAGGGTCTCGCTACATCACTTTATGTCGGCAATCTATCGACGCCGCTGGAAGCAGCGCCAAGAGACTTTCAAAGAGCCTGAATCATTCCCACTCGAT